>CAZSVK010000009.1:0-31152 GCA_964610245.1 uncultured bacterium | reverse complement strand
GAGCAGGACGTTGGCGGGCTTGATGTCGCGGTGGACCACGCCGAGGCCGTGGGCGTATTCCAGGCCGCGGAGCACCTGGCGCACGATCTCGAGCGCTCGCTTCTCGGGCAGCAGTCCGCTCCGCTCCAGTTCGTCCCGGATGCTGTGGCCGTCGACCAGTTCGAACACCATGTAGTGACGCAGCTTCTCGCGGCCGACGTCGACGAGCTTCACGATGTGCTGGCAGTCGAGCTTGGCGAGGATCCGGCCCTCCCGCATGAAGTTCTCGGTCAGCTCGGGGCTGCCTTCGAACAGCAGGAACTTCACGGCGACCTTGCGGCCGGTGCTGGCCTCGACGCACTTGTGCACGGCACCCATCGAGCCCTCGCCCAGCTTCTTGAAAGGCCTGTACTTCTCGAGAAAGGTCTCGCTGAACCCCAGCGATTCGGGGTCCGTGGCGGAGGCGCTGGAGATCGCCCGCAACAGCCGGATCACCGGCTCCTGCTGGCCCCGCTGTACGAACGGCCGCAGGAGCGCCTTGCAGCCGGAGCACTCGAAGGCGGTTGCGAGGTTCCGGCCGGACAGCTCCTGGGGGGCGTTGCAGGAGGGGCACGGGGACGTGTTCATCCGGGGGGCATGATAGCAGAGGGGCGTCGTCCCACGGCCGGCCGAGCACCTCCGGGCGTGCAAGCCGTGGGGGACCGAACTATACTGGCCCGGTCTCGATCTCCCGCGTCCTCGCGGGTCCAAGGAGCGCCTTTGTCGGAAGCAGCGACCAGATTCTCGCGTGCCGGTTTGCTCAGGTTTCTGGCGTGCGTCCTGATCGTTACGGGCCTTGCGGGTCTGTATGCCTTGGCGGGCGGCGAGCGTCAGAGCCAGGGTCCACGGCGGGTCCTGGCGATCGGATGGGACGGCACTCAGCGGACGCGCCTCCACAAGCTCCTGGCTGAAGGCCGGCTGCCGAACCTGCGGCGCTTGATCGACCAGGGTTCGCTGCTCGACCTGTCGGTGGTCACTGGCAAGACCGAGACCAAACCGGGCTGGGCCGAGATCCTCACCGGCTACCCGCCCGACGTCACGGGCGTCTACAGCAACCGGAAGCGGTACTGTCCGATCCCCGAGGGCTACACGATCTTCGAGCGGCTGGAGAAGCACTTTGGCAACGCCGGGATCGAGACCCTGCTGATCGCGGGCAAGGAGCAGAACTTGGGGACGCGGGCGCAGCATCGGGTGTGGCCCCGCGGGGGCCGGAAGATCTGGTTCGACGAGACGAAGTGGGGCAAGGAGGTCTTCGAAAGCGAGCAGATCCTGACCTTCACGGGAGAGCCCTACATGCTGGCCAGCCGCCACATCGACGTTTTCAAGAACGGCCTGCACGAGGCCGATCGCGTCGGCGAGCAGGTCCTGGCGAACCTGCGGAGGGTCGCGAACAAGAGGTTCTTCTTCTTCGCCCACTTCGAAGAGCCCGATGAGCAGGGGCACGTCTTCGGCGAGGGCTCCCGGGAGTACGCCGAGGCGCTGGCCGGCAACGACCGGTGGCTGGGCAAGATCCTCGACCTGCTGCGCGGGCTCGGGATCGAGAAGGACACCCTCGTCTACGTCCTCGGAGACCACGGCTTCAACGACGGCCAGCAGAACCACAAGCAAGCGCCGGACACGTTCCTGGCCACCAACGACCGGCAGATCGTCGAGAACCAGGCCGAGCGGAAAGACCTCGCGCCGACCCTTCTGCAGCGGTACGGCGTCGAGCTGCGGTCGCTGGCGCCCCCCCTGCCGGGGAAGGTGCTGGGGGCCCGGGGCGAGTTGCCATGAGCCGGATGAACGGCCGGACAGCCTTGGGCGTGGCACTCGTGGCCGTCGCCGTCGTCGTGGCCGTGGGGCTGGCGAGGCGCGGCCCTGACCGGTCGAGGCCGCTCGCGCCGCGGGCCCCGGTGGCCGCCTCGTCCGCCCTGGTGGCGCGATTGGCCCGAGAGCGGGCCCAGCTGCTCCCCGACAACGGCCGGTTCGCGTACGGGGGCTGCAACCTGCTGATGATCTCGGTCCACAACGTGGGCAACGAGCACATGAGCCTGTACGGATACGCGAGACCCACGACCCCCCGGCTCGACAAGTGGGCGGAAGAGGCGCTCGTCTTCGAAGACTTCTACACGCCGGTGTCCTGGAGCCTGCCTGCCGTGACGTCGCTATTCACCTCGCTGCAGCCGTACGCTCACAAGGTCATGGATCGGTACCATACGAACCTGCTGAGCCCGCAGGTCCGGACGCTACCCGAGTTGCTGAAGCTCTACTCGTACAAGACCGCGGCCTTCACCGGGGGGCTGGACTACGCGAAGGCGTTCGGGCACATGCGGGGCTTCGAGGAGATGCCCGAGAACCCGGAATTCTCGGACTTCTCGCTGACGTTGACCCAGGCGAGGGAGTGGCTCGCCCGGAACGGCTCGAGCAAGTTCTTCCTGTATCTGCAGGGCTACACCGCCCATCCCCCCTATACGCCTCCGGCGCCGTTCAAGGGCGTCTTCAGCGGGCTGCGCGGCAGGCACGTCACCGTCGACACCCGGCTGACCGTGCGGGCCTATCGGTCCTCCCCCGGCGTGTACGAGGGCTACTACCTGAAGAAGGACATCTCCCGGCTCAAGGGCGACCAGGCTCGGCCCGGCTCGAACTCCCCCGAGAGCCGGAAGGTGCTCCTGACCCCGGACGACATCTCGTACCTGCAGGATCTCTACGATGAGGAGGTGCTGCAGGTCGATTCGATGCTGGGCGACTTCCTCGATTCCCTCGACGCCAAGCTGCTCTCGAACACGGTCGTCGTGCTCTACTCCGAGCATGGCGAGATGTTCGGCCGCCACGGCCGCTTCGGCCGCGCCGGAACGGTGAGAGGGTGCCTCTACGACGACGTGGTGCACGTCCCGTTGCTCGTCCGCTTGCCGGGCCACCAGGGAAGGACGGTCCGCGGGCTGACCCAGATCGTCGACGTGATGCCGACGGTGCTCGAGTTGCTGGAGATCCCGGTGCCGCACGGCATCCAGGGCCTGAGCCTGCTCCCGCTCGTGCGGACGGGCCGGCCGGTGAACCAGTACGTGTTCGCTGGCGCGGAGTACAACGGCGGGCGAAAGAAGCCGAACGGGCTGTTCGCCCCCGAGAGCGTCGCGGAGTCGATCCGGAGCCCTGAGTGGAAGCTGATCCACGAGCAGCTCTTTCCCGACCCCGAGGCGCACCAACGAGGCCGGGTGGGCGAGGAGACCTACGAACTGTACGACCTCCGGAAGGATCTCCAGGAGCAAGACGACGCCGGCGCACTCAATCCGGCGGTCGTCGAGGAATTGAAGGGACGATTGAAGCGGTGGGCCGAGGCCTCCTCGCGGTTCACCGTCGCCGCCCCGGAGACGTTCAAGGTGCCGGATGCCGTCGTCGACAAGGCCCGGCAGCACGGGTACTGGTAGCCTCTCCGCAGACATGAAGCGGCTCCTCTGGTCAGCAGTTCTCGCCGCGGCGGTCCTCGGCGGATTGGCGCTGTGGACGAGGGCCATTCCCGGCGGCGTTCAGTCCCGGCCTTCCGTGCGGCTCGGCATCTCGGTAGGCGGCCGGACCGTCGTGCTGCTGTGGGCCTACGAGAAGAACAAGTTCAAGAAAGCTAACCTGGACGTTACTCTCCTGGCCGAGTCGTCCGAAAGCGGGGAGTTCGTGCCGGTACCGCGGGGCCGGCACAAACGGCCCGACATGTTCAAGGGCGCCCGCAAGAGGGCCGAGCGGACGACCGGCGTGCAGCTGATCGAGCGGATGCTGCAGGGCCAGTTCGAGGGCGTGACGGTGGGCGGGGCCCCGTTCCTCGAATCGGTCGCCAGGGGCCTTCCGATCGTTGCGATTGCTGGGATGGGACACGAGCGTTCAGACCGCCCGGGAGGGGGAATCGTGTTCCGGAAGGCGGTCCAGCTCCGGACGCCCGCCGATCTCAGGGGCAAGTCGCTGGTGGCCAAGCAGACAGGCGCCGGCCACGGGCTCGTACTGCGCGAGTTCCTGCGCAGCGTCGGTCTCGACGCCGACAGGGACGTGCGCCTGTTCGAAAGGGTGCCGGAGGAAGAGGCCAAGCGCGGGTTGCTGGACGGCACCTACGACGGGGGGTACTTCAACCTGGGCGACATCCGCGAGTTCATCAAGAAGGGAAGCGCCTATCTCTACCGGCCGTTGAACTGGATGCAGCCCGAGCTGCTCCAGAGCTATCTGGTCTTCCGGAGGGATTTCGTGGAGGCCCACCCGGACACGGTCGAGAGCATCGTCCGGGTCTACTCCAAGCAGATCCTGGGCTCGCGGGCCAAGAGACAGCGCGAGAACAGCGACGATCTGGACGCGTCGTCCGAGGAACGCGAGGTGCTCGACATGAGCTTTCCCGTGGTCGATACGCCGCCGCTGGTGAAGTTGGACCGCCTGGACGGGTGGCAGGAACTCCTGCTGCGGTACAAGTATCTCGACCGGAAGCTGGACGTGGCGCCCTTCGTGGACAACCGCTTCGTGGAGGCGGCGGCCAAGGAACTCGCCTCCGAGAATTGAGGTGCCCATGATGCCGGAGAGTCCCGACCTGAGAGCGCTCCGAAGAAAGACCGCGGCGCGGCTGGCGGTCGCGCTGCTGGCCGTCGTCCTCGTGGCGCTCGGGCTGGTCGCTCTGTGGAGAGCTCCAGGGCCCGTCACGAAGATCGCCTACTTCCACGGCGGCCGCACCTCCCACTTTTTCCGCACCTACGTCCTGCGGGGCTTCGATCGGGAACGGGTGAACGTCGAGTTGATCTCCAAGCGGCTGTACGACGAGACGTTCCACGTCGTCCCCAAGGACTGGGACGAGGAGGCGAACCGCAATACCCTGTACGGGAAGGTCACCGGCGGCGACCTGATCCAGGAGCTGGCGAAAGGAAACGCCGACGGGGCGACGGTCGGCGAGTGCTCGTTCCTCGAGGGCATCGACCAGGGGCTGCCGCTGGTCGCGGTGGCCGAACTGGGACACGACCTGAAGGAGCAGCCGGGGCACGCTATCATCTTTCGCCGGAAGCTCCGCAAGAGCATCAAGGGCCCGGCCGACATCAAGGGCCGGGTGCTGGTGAGCCGCCGGGCCGGGTGGGGCGACGACGTCTTCCTGCGGGAGTTCCTGCTCGACATCGGCCTCGACCCGGACAAGGACGTCAAGATCCACTACGACGTGATGGACGACAAGCTGGAGGATGGCCTCAAGGACGGGGTGTTCGACGGAGGCTATTTCCACCTGATGGCCCTGGCCAAGCTCGTGAGGAAGGGCTCGGCTTTCGTCTATCGCCCCTTCGACTGGCTCAACCCGGAGCTGTCCCACGCGCTGCTCGTCTTCCGAAGAGACTTCCTGGCCCAGCACCGCGAGACGGTGCAGAAGCTCGTGACGGCCTTCGTCAGACGGCTGAAGGTCGAGGCGGCTCTGCCGAAGGAGGCCCGGGAAGAGAAGCGGGGGAAGGGGATGCGCATCACGCAGGACTTCCACGGGATGTCGCTGCCGCAGTGCAGCATCCCGCCGCTGGTGCGGCCCGCGCTGCTCAACGAGATGCAGACGCTGCTCGTCAAGCACAAGTACCTGAAGAAGATGACCGACGTGGGGCCCTACGTCGACAACAGCCTGGTGGAGGCCGCCGCGAAGGAACTGAAGTAGGGCCCGGCTCAACGGCCCGCGGGAGGCATCCGGAAGCCGGGACCGCGAACGCGCTCCTCGGGCCCGTAGAGCGCCTTGTAGAAGAGGTCCAGGTCGTCCCGGGCCTCCTCGGAGAGCTTGCCGTACTTGGGCATCCGCAGCACGTCGCGCAGCGCCTCCAGGTCGTCGAGGTTCCCGAGCCTGCCGAGCGAGCGGGCGGCCCACTCGCGCACGTTCGGGTCGGGATCGTGCAGCAGCGCGAGGAAGGCGGGCCGGGCCGTCTCGTGGCGGATCGTGCCGAGGAAACGGCAGGCGGCCGCGCGGCAGGCGGGCCAGGGATCTTGCAGGAGCTTCATGATGTCCGGAGCCAGCCCGGTGCCGGGGACCGACAGCAGCGCGAGCGGGCAGGCGGCCCGCACCTCCGGCTCGCCGTCGCACATTCCGATGCGCAGCAGTTCGGGGTGCAGGTGCACCGTCTCGGTTTTCGAGAGCACCTGGAGGATGAACATTCGTCCCATGGAATTGGTGCGGCCCCAGGCGTCGAGCAGTTTGTCCTGATCGCCCGCCCGGGCGGCGCCGGCCAGCGACATCGCTTGCGAGTGCATGCCGAGGCAGACCTTGATCGGCTCGACCATGCAGTCGGGCAGTTCGTCGGGGTCGACGCCCCTGAGAAAGCTGCTCAGCCGCTCGGGCATCAGCGGGCTCTCGAGGCGTGCGAGCGCGGCCGTGGCCTCCTGGCCGACGAAGAGGTCCGGGTCGTCCAGCAGCGGCAGCAGCTTGTACTGCAGCCGGAGCTGGCCCGAGCGGCCGAGGACCTCGACCGCCTTGCGGCGCACGGCGGGGCTGGCCTCCTCGAGCAGGGGAATCGTCTCGTCGAGATAGCGGAAGTCTTGCCAGTGGCAGATGACCTCCAGCGCACCGCGGCGCACCTCCGGCGAGCCCTCGTGGAGCGCGCGGACGAGCATCGGCAGCTTCTCCTCGGGGCGGGCGCCGTCGAACAAGGCGCCGAGGGCGAGCAGGCGCCTGTATTCGAGTTCCTCGCCTTCGAAGTCGGGCGGCGCCGGCCAATCGCCGCGGGCAGCCGTCGCGAGCGCCTCGAGGGCACGGTCGCCGGAGTCGAACCCGGCGCTCTCGCCGGGCTGCAGCTGGCGGACGAGCAGGCGGGTGGCCTCGGCACGGATCCTGGGGTCGCTGACGGCGACGAGGTGGGCGAGGTCGGCCGGCGGCAGGCGCAGGAGCGCGAGGCGCATGATGCGCACGGCGAGCAGGCGCACCTCGAGCGAGGGGTGGGTCAGGCCCCGCCGAAGGCCGTCCTGCTGCTCCCAGGCGCGGTCGAGGCGGTGTTGCTCGAGCCAGCGCAGGCCGCGGAGCGGCACCCAGTCGAAGGGATGGGCGAGCAGTTCTTCCACGGCCCGGTTCTCGCCGTCGTCGAGTCGCACCTGGAAGCGCTCGAACGCCTCGTAGATCTTGCGGTGCGGGGCGAGCACGCGCTGCAGCACCGAGTTGTGGCGGAAGTACTTGCGCTTGCCCAGGCGGTACTCGAGCAGGTCGAGCGTGGGGCCGTCCAGGCGCTTGGCCAGGGCCACGGTCGCGGCGTGGTCGAGGTAACTGAGCGTTCGAGTTAGTAACGGCGCCGCAGCTTTCCAGGCCCGGTCGGGGTCGAGTTCCGCCAGGTTCATCAGCGCCTGGGCGGCGACCAGGAACGACTTGTCCTTGAGGCAGCGGGCCATCGTCGGGACCAGCGAGCGGTCGCGGGCCTTGGCCAGACGGACGATGGCATCCTCCCGCTCCCAGGTCTCGGCGCTGGAGAGTTTCTGGGCCAGCTCGGCGACGCGGGCCGGCGTGAGGTTCTCTTCCTCCTCGACGCCGACGACGTCGATGCCGTAGCCGCGGATGAGACGGAACATCTCCCAGAAGCGTCGCTGGCGCTCGAGGAGGTCGAGGCCTGCCGTGTCGCGCCAGTCGACGTTGATGCTGTAGGGGTTGTACTGCTCGAGCGAGGCCGGGTCGAGGCCGTAGTACTCCCATTGCTCCGAGAGCGGCGAGTGGGGGTAGACGGTGCACATCGCGAGGACGCCGACCTGGTCGACACAGTCGTGGTTGCGATGGACGAACTCGAGCGAGGCGCGGTGGTCTTCCTCGGTCTCGCCCGGGAAACCCACGATGATGTTGATGACGTTGTTGATGCCGGCCGCCTTGCCCCAGCGCAAGACGTTGTCGGCGTCCTCGATGACGTAACCCTTGCGCATCTTGCGCAGGACCTTCTGGCTGCCCGATTCGATGCCGTAGACCAGCGCGGTGATGCCGCCGGCGCGCATCCGCCGGAAGAGGTCAGGGTCCATCAAACGGTGAACGACGGCGTTACCCCACCATTTGACCGGCAGGCCGGCGGCCGCCACCGCGTCGCAGAGGCGGCCCAGGAAGGGCAGATTGCCGTTGAGCAGCAGGTCGTTGCAGGAGAACTCGTGCACGCCCCAGCGGTCGATGTGGTGGCGCATCTCGTCCACGATCGACTCGATGCCGCGGTGGCGGAAGCCCGGCCACAGAATGCGCTCGTAGCACATCGCGCACTTGCGCACGCAGCCGCGGCTGGTGAGGAACGGCAGGGCCCGGCTCGTGTAGGCCGCCAGGTCGAACTCCTCGAACGTGGGGGCCGGGAAATCGTCCAGGTCCTCCGTGACGGGCGCCTCGACGAACGGGGCGGGGTTGCCGTGGCGCCAGACGATCGCCCCCGGGGTGCCGTCGGGCTCCGCGCCTCGGGATAGACGCTGAGTCAGCTCCAGCAAAGGCTTCTCGCCTTCCCCCTCGACAAAGATGTCGATCAGGTCGAGATACTCCCGGATTTCGCGCGCGGCCTGGGCCTCGTCGAAGCCGCTGGCCTGGAACCCGGTCAACCCCAGGCTGCGCGCGTCGCCGCGCGTCTGCAGGCGCACGGCCGGGCCGCCCATGATGAGCGTCTTGCTGCAGCCGCGCCGGCACAGCAGCCGCACCAGCTCCAGCGTGAACATCAGGTTCGCGCTCTGGGTCGAGAAGCCGATGAGGTCGCCCTCCCTCCCGCACAGCTCGTCGGCGAACTCCTCGATCAGCCGCAGCGCCTCCGTGCCGAAGCTGGTCTGGAGCAGGTCGGGTCGCGTCCAGAAGCTCGAGGTCGTCAGGTTCCAGTACCGGCGCAGGCGGGGCTGGATCCGGTTGTAAATCTGGATGTTGAAGTCGGCCACCCAGGTCGGGCAACCGTTGGCTCGCAGCATCGCCGAGAGATAGGCGAGCGCGAGGTTGGGACACTCCGTGCGCCAGGGCGGGCAGGCCACCAGCAGAACGGGCAGCTGAGCGGGGCGGGCCACGTCTCCAGTCTATGGCTCGAACGGCCGCTTCGCCATCCGGGAATCGAGAGCCATGTCGCCAGAGTTCCGGTGACAGGTATCACAGAGACACGGAGACACAGAGGCACAGAGACGAAGGTGATTTCAGACCGGTTCTCAGGAGTTCTGGGGACACGATCAATGATTGTGTCCCCAGAACTTCATCCCCCCCCCGCCGTGTCTCCGTGCCTCTGGGTCTCTGCGATTGGTCGACTACCTTCCACAGTCGAAACCTTGCCTCCCCAAGGCGGGCCGTCTTCCGAGGCTGCGGTTACCATCCGGGTGTCTACCGGCAGCTCCTCACGACGCGCTCCTCGGACTTGGCCGGCTTCATCTTGATCACGCCGTTGGGCGGCCGGCTGTTGGGGTCGGCGATGATCGAATCCAGGTCGGCCACGCCGAATCCCCTCGGGAAGACGACCTTGACGTTGCCGTTGCGGCGGGCGTCGATCGCCTCGAGCGTCCGGGCGCCCCTCGTGAATCCCTCTTCCAGGGCGTAGGTCGACAGGTTGCGCGTCTGGCCGGTGCCGCAGCCGTCCTGGCCCTCGATCCCGGCGCCGTCGAAGAACTGTTCGAGGCCGCTGGAGACTCGGCCGAACGCCTTGTCCTCCTCGCGGCTCTCGATCCCGTTGCGGCCGACGGCGATCACGATCTTGCCGATGATGCCGCGGCTGCGGCTCTCCGCTCGGATCCCGGCGTCCACTCGCGACGCGATGTCGCAACCCAGCGACGACATGATGTCCGGCCGGTCGGCCCGATTGAAGAGACCGTCGGACCCGGCCATCTCGACCAGCACGGGCCGCATGTTCTGCAGGTTGGCGCGCTCCTCGGCGGTGAGGGTGACCGGGTCGCCGGCGAAGTATCGCCGGGCCGTGTCGCCTGCCCAGCTTGCGGCGCCTCCGACGCTCTCGGCAGCGGCTCCGGCCGTGTCGCGCAGCCCTCCGAAGAAGTTGCCGAAGCTGCTGGCCAGGGAGCCGGAGCCGCTGGCGGAGTCTGCGTTCAGGCCGATCGCTCTCGACGAGTCGGCCGCCGCCAGCTCGTTCGACAGGTTGCCGGCGGCGGGGAGGGCCATCTCGGGCGCCGGAGCGGCCTCCACGACCGGCTCCTCGACCGCGGTGGGAGCGTTGGTGGCGAGGGCGTAGGGGTCAAAGCCGGAGTTATCCGAGGTGATGGGTTCATTGGCATAGGCGGTGCCGTCGTCGTAGGCGGCGCGGTCGTCGACGGGCATGGCGTCCGGCTCGAACCCCTGGGCCGCCAGCGGCGTGAATGATCCCAGGGTGACGGACAGCAGGAGGATGGCGACGAGGTGGAGAGGCCAGCGGCGGATCGACATGGGAGGTTCCTTTCCCGGCGAGGTTCGAAGGCCGGGTCGATTGGGTTCGGCGAAGCTCCGCCGGCCATGAAGCCAGAATCGGGCCAAGCGACGGCGGAAGGGGCCGCGGAAGCGCCGAGATCGGCTAGCAGAGCCGACATGGGTAGGACCGCCGACTCCGGTACGGCTCGCTGTGCCGGGGGTGGAAACCCGCGCCCCGGGGCAGAAAACCGGTCGTTCGAGGAGGCTCAGCCGTCCTTGGGCTCGGTCGGCTTCAAGATGGCCTCGATCTGCTCGGTGAGCTTCTTGAACTCGGCCTTGTCCGCCTTGGGATCTCCCCGCAGTCCCTGGATCAGCAGATGGATCCAGCGAAGTCGCAGGTCGAAATAGCGCCTGAGACGATCGACCTCCTCTTGCATGAAGGGGACCTTCTCGACAGGCGCCGTCTCGAGCGTCACGGAGAGCCGGAGCCAGGCCTTCTCGCATCTTTCCTCGAGCTGGCGGCTGGCCTCCGCGGCCGAAACCTTGGCGAGGTTCTCCTTGTTCATCACACCCCGGAGCAAGTCCAGGACGGCCTGGTCTTCCTCGCCGACCTGGTCGATCATCTTCGAGAGCTTCGCGAAATCCCTGGGCAGCAGGGGCCAGACGCAGAGGAACAGCCCCGCCACAAGGGCCGCCGCCGCGGCGGCGCGCCGGGCCACCCGTCGTCCGGGGGCCACCGGCAGGGCGAGCACTCTTCCCAGCATGACGCCGGCCGCCAGGCCTCCGAGGTGTGCGGCGTTGTCGATGCCGCTCTGCGAGAAACCGTAGAAGAGGTTGTAGCCGATGCAGCCGATGGTGCTGTTGCGCAGATCTTCCAGGAGATGCCGTGGGATCGCTTCGGGGTGACGGACGATGAACAGGATGAGCGCGCCGTAGACGCCGAAGACGGCGCCCGACGCTCCGCCCGAGACGGTGTTCGGGTTCCAGAGCAGGCTCAGCAGGGAGCCGCAGAGCCCGGACCCCAGGTAGAGCGCCAGGAAGGCCACGTTCCCGTAGAGCCGTTCCACCAGCAGGCCGGCGCTGAGGAGTGCCCACATGTTCATGCCCAGGTGGGCGAACCCGAAGTGGAAGAACGTGCAGGTGAACGCCCGCCACGGCTCCTCGTCGGTCGTCAGCGGTCCGAAACTGGCGCCCCAGTCGATCGCCTCCTTGCCGGTGGGCTCGAGAGTGCCACTGGCCACCGCCATCGCGACGAAGAGGATGGCGTTGATCGCGACCAGGACCGGTGTCACCCAGACCCGCGGAGTTGCGGCCGCCAGCGTCTGCTCGAAGGCGCTGGCCTCGGCCTGGGCCTGCTCGAGTTCGGGGCTCTGCACGGCCGGCAGTCGCGCGGCCGCGGCGAGGGCCTCTTCCTCGGAGCGGAAAGTCAGGTCCAGGCGCAGGAGGGTCAGTGGCTTCCGGTCGGGGTCGAGGAAGATCGTCACGCTCGCGGCCTGTCGGGAGACCGAGACGAAGTCCTTGAAGGCGTGGCGAACCGTGAATCGCCGGAAGAAGTGATTCACCGAGCCGCGCCCGCGCAGTTCCAGCGAATCGGGATGGAAGGCGGCAAACCCCGCGGCGGCGGCCGTCACTGCCTGCGTCCTCGCCTGGGTCTGAGCGAACTTCACCTGGAGTGTCAGCGGCTGGTCGGCCACGGGTTCAAGGTCCAACGGATCATCCTCCAGGGGGCGCGCTCATGGCCGGGACGAACTGGAAGTGTAGCATCGTGCGGCGGTGGCGCTATCGTCCGGTCAGGCAGCGCGAACCGTGCTACATGTTCGGATCGTGGCGAGACGGCGTGGAGGCTCGGGGCGCGCGGAAGGCGCTGTCTCCGACATGGGCGCGGACACACGCCGGCGGCGGCACGGCCGGGGGCGTGAGGGGCGTGACGAGGCTTCCGAGGCGGACGACGCCAGCCGCTCGGAGGCGTCGGAAGCCCGCGAGGCCGAGCCGGGTCCGGGGTTGGCGACCGGCCGTCTCGAGGTGCCGGCCGAGTCGGCCCCTCGTTGCGAGGTCTGCGGCGACGCGATTCCAGACTCGGCCAGGGTCGACTGTCAGGATTGCGGCACGCCTCACCACGAGGATTGCTTCGCCTACCTGGGGCAATGCTCGGTCTACGGCTGCGGCTCGAGACGGAAGAGGCGGCACCTGGCGGGCGGCTCGAAGGCGGAGCCGGAGATCCTCATTGTGAAGGAGTCGTCGCACGACAGGCGATCGGCCCGGCGCCCCAGCCGTGTGGATGCGACTCCCCAACCGCTCCGGGACTGGTCGCCCGCGGGCGGCGAGATCGCCCAGCCCGGCGAGAGCCAAGACACCTGGAACAGGGTGGCCATCTACCTCAAGCGATTGCTGCTGTTCTGCGTGGGGATGCTGAGCATGGCGGGCGCCTGTGGTTCGGCCGTTGCGACTCCCGGGCAGGCGATCCTGGCCTTGCTCTTCGGCCTGGCGCTGCTCATCGGAAGTCTCGTCGCCCCCGATTGGCTGATCCAGAGGATGCGCTGAGGGAGCCGGGCGGCGCTGCGATCCTCCCGATGGGGTCTGCGGACGTGTAGACTGAGAGTGGGGCGGCTCGGACGGTTCGTGCGAAGCTGACGGGTCGGGCCCTGTGTTCGAGGGCCCAAACGATGAGCGAGATCGGAGTGTCCGCTTCCGCCAGCTCCGGCATCCTCCTGGTGGAGGACGACGACATTCACGCGATGCTCACCGAGAAGGCCCTTCGCAGGGCCGGCTTCGAGGCGCACCTCTGGCGCGCGGCCGACGGCGAGGAGGCCCTCGAGGCGATTCTCGGCCAGGGCAGGTTCGAGGGCTGTGGCAAGCTGGGCCTGGTGCTGCTCGATCTGAAGATCCCGAAGGTCACGGCGATGGAGGTGCTCCGCGCTGCCAGGCAGCATCCGGGCACCGCCCATCTGGTCATCGTGATGCTGACGACGTCCGACGATCCGCACGATAGGGAACAGGCGTTGCGGCAAGGGGCCAACTCGTACGTCACCAAGCCCGGCGATCCGCGAGAGTTCCGCGACGTCGTGGGGCAGATCTTTCGCCGGTGGTTCAGGGACGGGCCGGTGGCCAACGGCGAGGAGGCGAGATGAGCGGCGGGGCGAATGGGGGGCCGGATACCTTCCGTGGGTTGTTCGCGTGCCTGCGCCAGGCGGTGGCCATCTACGAGGCGGTCGACGACGGCCGGGATTTCCGGATTGCCGAGTTCAACCCAGCGGCCGAGGCGCTCGAGTGCGTCGTCCGCGCCGAGGTGATCGGCCGGCTCGTCTCGGAGGTCTTTCCCGGGGTCGAGAAGTTCGGGCTGCTCGAAGTCTTCCGGCGTGTCTGGCGAACGGGCCGGTCCGAGAAGCACCCGATCTCTTTCTACGAAGACAACCGGCTCTCCGGGTGGCGCGAGAACGAGGTCTACCGTCTTCCCGGCGGCTGCATCGCGGCGGTCTACGAGGACCGCACCGAGGCCAAGCGTCTCGAGCAATGGTCGAGGTTCCTCTCGTCGGTACCCGAGCAATCGACGGAGGGGATGGCGCTCGCCTCGCTCGACGGCAGGCTGCTGTTCGTCAATCAGGCCTGGGCCGCGATGCACGGCTACAACGATCCGGAGGAGCTGGTCGGCAGGTCGCTCGGCATCTCCCACACGCCGGAGCAGGTGAGGGATGACGTGGAGCCGTTCAACCGCAGGGTCTTCGAGTGCGGTTCGCACTCGGGCGAGGTCGGCCACGTCAGGCGCGACGGCTCGACCTTCCCGACCCTGATGACATCGACGCTGGTGCGTGACGAATCGGGCCAGCCCGCGGCCGTCGTGGGTGTGGCCAAGGACATCTCGGAGCGCAAGGCGGCCCAGGCCGCGCTGATCGCCCTGAACGAACAACTGGAGCAGCGTGTCCGGGACCGCACGGCCGAGCTGGAGGCAGCCAACGTCGAACTGGAGGCGTTCACCTACACGGTGTCGCACGACCTGCGGGCGCCGCTCACCAGCATCGGCGGCCTGGCGCTGCTCCTCGAGGAGGAACACCGAGCCGCGCTCGACGAGGACGCCCTGAAGTACGTGAGGCAGGTGCGCTGCTCGGCCGAACGGGCCAGCCAGCTGGTTTCGTCGCTGCTCGCGCTTTCGCGCCTGTCCCGCTCGGAGATGGTCCATCAGGACGTCGACGTGAGCCAGATCGCCGGCGAGATCGTGGCCGAGTTGCGGCTGCGCGAGCCCGGCCGGGCGGTGACCGTGACGATCGCACCGAAGATGCGCTGCCGGGCCGATCCGGCGCTGCTGCGGACGGTGCTGGAGAACCTGCTGGGCAATGCCTGGAAGTTCACCGGGCCGGTTCAGTCGCCTCGCATCGAGTTCGGCAAGATCAAGGCGCCGCGCGGGCAGGTGGGGTTCTGCGTCAAGGACAACGGCGTGGGGTTCGACCCCAGATACGCCGCCAAGCTCTTCGGGGTCTTCCACCGGCTCCACACGGAGAGCGAGTTTCCGGGGGCCGGCGTGGGCCTGGCCGCGGTCGAGCGGGTCGTGCGCCGCCACGGGGGCCGGGTCTGGGCCGAGTCGAAACTCGGGGAGGGGGCCAGCTTCCAGTTCACTCTGGGGGACGGAAAGGCGGGCTGAGGCGAAGCTGGAGCCGGCTGTCGATTCGAAGTGTGACTGAAGGCACCGGAGACACCGACAAAGCACTGTCGGTGTCTGTTTTTTTTGTACGATTGTCGCCGAAACCCTGCATCGATTGGAGCCCCGGGAGCGTAGTAGGACCGGAGGTGGTCCAGATGGTAGTCCAGTCCACAGCGGGTGCCGCCGGGAAGGCGGAGAGCCGGAAGCCTTTCGATCCGCTCCAGAACCCGTTCCTCGCTCCCTTCGTCACGGATCAGGGCACGATCTTCGTGAAGCAGACACCGCGGCACCACCTGGTCGACGGGCTGGCAGTACTGAGGCTCGCCCGGGCCCTGCCTCTCGAGGCCGACGTCCGATTCGTGCCGGTCGTGCCCCCCGTGGTCTGGGACTACTCGCTGCCGCATCTGCTGAGGAAGTGGGTGGGCTGGCGGCTGGGGCTGGACGGCCACATTCTCGTGCCCAGGTCCGAGGCTCGCTTTCGTCTGGGAGAGACGCTGCCGGAAGATCTGGTGCCGGTGGCGCAGCAAGGGGAGTTGAGAAACCTGGAACGGGAGTTCCTGCAGGAAGAGGGAAGCAGCCTGGAGCCCCATGAGATGGCGAAGGCGTCCGCCTTCCTCCTGGCCCTCCAGGGTGACCAGGAGCGGCCCGACGAAGCTGTCCCGTTCGAGCTGCCCGACCACTGCTCCCTGCTCTTCGCCGACCGGCCGGCGTTGGAGGCCAGCCCCGCTCGATTTCGCGAGCTGTTCCATGACGCCGGCTATCCGAATCGATTCGCGTGGCAGCGGCCGGAAACTCCGGGCCCTCGCGGGCCGGACGTGTACACGCTGGTGGATCGCCAGGCCGGCACGCGCTGGTACACGAATTTGAGCATGAGCCGGAAGGTCGACTACGGTTTCATCTTCCTGCAGCGGGTCACCCTGCACTCGCCTCGCTATGTGCTGATGCTGTCGGGCGGCACGTCTCTCGGCACCTGGGCCGCGGCGCACATCGTCACCGACGCCCACCTCCTGACCCAGATCGGAGGGCTGGCCCCGCTCGACAAGCTGGCCATGCCGGTCGAGATCGCCTTCCGGGTCGATCTCGGCAAGGGGGCCCACGGTCCGCACGAGCTGTCGGCAAGCAACATCGAATTGCTCGACTGGAGCGTCGGCGAGAAGCTCCCGGCGACGGTGAGCGAGCACCTCTACGGCACTCGGTCCCGCTGGAACATCTTCGGCCAAACCGATCAGGAGCCCGAGTTGCCTCTGGCCTCCGGCGAGAAGAACCTCTTCACCCTCGATCACGTTCACGGCGCGGTGCCCCTGTCGGAGAACTCCTCGGAGGTCGAACAGTTCTGCGAGCGGCCGTACATGCTCGGGGGGCCGCTGGTCGGCCAGGCGGTCGAGACGCTCCGCCGGATCGTGGCTGATCGATTCGATCAGCTCCGGAGCGAGGACAGTACGGCGCGTCTGCCAGACCTGCCGATGGCGAAGCTCTCCGTAGAGCGACTGGAGTTCGAGCGCGGAGTCTACCGGGCGCTCGCCGATCCGGCCTTCGAGCGGGCTTCGGCGGGCCGGGTCCTCACGATTCGGCGGAACCAGCGGCGCGAGCTGCCCCGGACGTCCGCTCGCCCGGCGTTGCTGATCGTCGGCCCGAACGGCACCGGAAAGGAGCTTGCCGCCCGGATCTTCCACGATGCCTGGCTTCACTGCTTCGAACCGCACCCGCTGGGCGGGGCACGTCCCCTGACCGAGCACCAGCTGGTGACGCTCGGGCCGCGCCAGAGATTCCAGGGCTGCTGCAGGTTCGTGGCCCGCAACCTCCGGGTAATAACTGAGACGTTAGCTCAGCCGCAGCTCGAGGGCATCTTCCCGGATCGCGGCGTGCACGGCAACGACCTCGGGCCGTTCATCCAGGCGGGCCTCGGCGTGGTGTTCCTCGACGAGGTCGGAGACGCGACGCTCGACACCCAGGTCCGCTTGCTCCGCATCCTCCAGGAACGCGAGGTCCAGCCGGTGATGTGCCCCGTCAACATCCCCATCGCCTGCTGCATCGTGGCCGCCACCGAGCAACCGCTCGAGAGGATGGTCCTGGAGCGTACTTTCCGCGCGGCCCTGCTCGCCAGGCTGGCCGGCTACCAGGTCGCGCTGTCGCCGCTCTCAGAGCGGCTGGAGGACGTGCCGCTCCTGCTGCTCGCCGACCTGATCCAGAAGTCCTCCGGCGCCTTCCGCCGGTTGCGCATCTCGGCCTCGGCGCTGGCGGTGTTGCTGTCGCGCCGGTTCGACCTGAACACGCGGGAGTTGCACGCCATCAGCAACCGGCTCCGGACCGAGCGGCTTCGGAAGCGGCCCGGCGTGGCGGAGTTGAAGGAGTTGCGCGAGGACAGCCCGGAGCGTGACTTCGTCGTCCGCTGGGAGCATCTCGACAGCCTGGGGCTGGTGCCCGGCCGGACCTCCGAGTTCCATCGCAGGCGCGGCAACGAGTGCGTCGAACTGGACAACTCCCGGCAACTCGTCTTCGAACCCTCCCGGAAGCTGTTCGAGTTGCTGTGCCCCCCTTCCCGGAGACCCACCCTCACGACGACGGCTGAAGGGAGCACTTCCGATGCCGCGTAAGCCTACTGCCTCTCGCCCGGCCGGCGCCGACCGCGTCCGCTCCGGGGCGAAGTCTCGCGTTGTAGATAGTGTCAAAGTTAATAACGGCTCCACTCCGTCGAGGCCGCTGGTGGTGTTTCTCGAGTCGCTCGGGACCAACCCGATGGCGGCGGCGCCCGAGGGCGGCGAATGCCGCGGGCTCGACTTCCGCCTCCGCAAGCTGCTCGCGGGCCTGCTCTCGGGCGGCCTTCCGATCCACCAGATCATCCTGCTGCGCCCGCTCCCGACGTCCAGGGAGCTGACCGTCGCCGAGCTGCTGGCCGAGACGTTGCACCCGGCCCCCGACCCGGCCACCGTGGCCGCATGGGCCGCGAAGGTGCACTGCGTGGAGCTTCCGGTCGACCCGGCCGACGCCGTCCTGGAGGCCCAGGACTCGGCTCGCGCGATGGCCCCCGCCGAGAAGGCCCTGAAGCGCGCGTTGAGCGGTCTCATGAAGGGGGTGCGAGGCAAGCCCATCCTGCTCCATGGGACGACCTGGCTCGCCACGCGGGTGGCCAGGATCCTGACCGAGTGTCTGGGGGAGCAGGCCTCCAAGGCCGCCCCGGCCGAGCCCTCCACGATCGTCGGGTTTCCGTTTCCCTTCGTCTACTCCTGCTCGACGCTCTACAGGATGGCCGAGGATCGCCGGCCTAACTGGGCCGCGAGCGCCGCCAGACGGGAAGACGATCTGCTCGGGTATGCCGACGCGATCCTGGCCTCGTCCGAGCCGGTGCGGGTCCAGCTCGAGGCTTTCTACGATCCGGCCACGGTCGACAAGGCGACGGTGGCCCGCTATCCGCTCTCTCCCGTCTTCCTGACGCCCCCCAGCTCGGCGGCCCCGGCCGGTCCGGTCGCCGCGGGCCGGGGCGCGCCGAAGGCCGTGGATCCGAGCACGTTCGTTCTCTACGCCTCCTTCGAGCCGCAGTACCCGTGGACCGCTATCCTCGCGGGACTGGCCCGGGCCGCGGTGCGATACGGGCACCGTTCCCTCGAACTCCGGGTCGTGGGCCAATCGCTGGAGACGGCCCACCACGAGCAGGTCTCCTTGCACGTGCTCGACCGGTTGTCGGAGCTGACGCGCCGGTACTTCTGGGCCGACGGGGGATATGCGGCCCCCCCGGTCCGCTTCATGGGGCGGCTGCCGCAGGGCCGGCTTCCCTCGTTGCTGCGAGAAGCGGCCGCGGCCATCGTCATCGACTCCGACGAGTCTTCCATCCTGCTGGCCGAGGCGCTCGGCTGCGGCGTGCCGGTCCTCTCGACCACCCGCGAGAGCTGGTTCTCCGAGGCCGAACCTCACGTCACTGTTATCGAGCGACCTCTCGACCCCAGGGCGTGGGAGGATGCCTTCTGCAACTCGCTGCATCGGCCGAAGGGGCCGCTCACCCGGGTCCACAGCCTCTTCTCGTGGACCAGCTTCCACAAGGCCCTGGTCGACTGCTACACCGGGGCGCTCTCCGCCGCCGGCCGCCGGACCGGGGTTCTTCGATAGGCTCTCAGTTTGCGGTGTCGGGGCGTCCGAAGGTGCGGAACAGCTCCTCGACCGAGCGGATGGCCCGGAGTTCCGAGCCGACGGTGGCCTCGCAGAACCCAAGCGGATCGGCCATCGGGATCGTCCAGCCTCGCCAGCGGAGCCGGTTCCACCAGACCTCGTCCAGTTCCCTCCCGAACCGGCGGAGCACGTGCGCTCGGAAGTACGCGCGGGTCGTGTCCGGCGGACTGGCCGCCGCCTCCGCGCGCAGCGTTTCCGGCACCAGCCTCCGGGTGAGGCCCAGCCTGTCGTACTCGTCGAACAGGCTGCCGTTGCCGGCCTTCCCGTAGAGCAGGTCGCACCGCACCAGCTCCTGTTCGAGGCCCCAGTCGAGCGGACCGGCCGCCGAGATCGCGCCCGACCGCGCCAGACAGAGCTGGTAGCGATCGGCGGCGTCCAGACGGCCCGTCATGCCCAGGAGCCCCGCCGGCGAGCGCAGCACGGCGAGGGTCTCTTCGAGGAGGTCCAGCACCTGGGCGGCGTCCGGGAACCAGCCGGCGATCGTCCGCGGATGCTGGGCCAGCAGCCGCCGTCCGAGCCTGCCCACGATCTCCAGGAGGTCCAGGGCGCCCACGTCGAGAACGCGGTTGCGCATCGGCACGCGGCGCGTGAGCGCCGGCAGGCGGGGCTCGAGCGCGAAGAGTCTGATGGCGTCGACCGGATTGAAGAGCGAGAGATCGGGGAGCCGCACGTGGCCGAGGGCCGCCAGCTCGACGAGGAGGACGCTCCACACCGCGAGGCCGTAGGTGAGGAAGCTGCCGTACTCGTTCTGCAGTCGATCGAGCGAGATGAGGTGCAGGCGGGCCACTCGGCCGCCGCGTGACCCGGCGGGCGCTCCGGGCGCCAGCGCAGCCTCGCAGCCGGCCCAGCCGGCGGCCGGCTCGTGCGCGAGGCTCTCGTCCCTGGTGTTGACGATGGCCCGCTCGAACTGGGTGTCGAGCGAGGTCAGCCTGCGCATGACGAGCGCCCGGGAGGAGAGCGAGAAGCATGGGCCGGGCACGCCGAGGGCGTGGGCCAGCTCGCGGCTGACCACGCTGCCCTGGCCGAGCACCTGGAGGCCGCAGAGCACCGGGACCAGGAACCCCTCGAGCAGCGGCGACGCGGGACGGCCGGTTCCGGGGTACAGGAGCGCGTCGAAGGCCTCGCGGGCCAACGAAACGTTGAAGTGAGTGCCGACCGACAGGCCGGTGGAGCGGTCGCCGTTCGTGCAGTAAACGTCGACGGTATGTCCGAGCTGTTCGGAGACGGTCTCGGCGTCCCGCGCCAGCAGGTCGAGATTGGCCCGTCGCCTGGCGAGCAGCGGCAGCAGGCGCGACTCCTCGGCGGTCGCGCACTCGGGCTTGTCGAGGTCCCGGTAACGGCTGCCTCCGTCCCTCGGCTCGAACACGCGCTCGCTGTCGGTGGGAAGCCGGGAGGGGCCGCCCGGCCCGCCGCGGGACGGCACTCCGCGCTCGAGCGCGAGCTTCTGGAGCAGGCGCGCGGCGTGGCCGTCCGAGCGGGGCTCGCCGCGAAGCAGGGCGATCGACTCGTCGTCGAACCCGAAGCTCTTCGAGATGGGCAGTTCGACCGCCCGGACCGCCGGCTTTCTGGCTTTGCTCATGCTGTTCCCTCCGCAGGGGTGGCCTCTGCCGGCCCGGTGGGGGCGGATGCTCCGGGAAGGGACCCGGGTCCCGGCTGGCGAACCCTCCCGGGAAGCAAACAAGGTGCCGTCTCCGGGTGGCCCCACCGGAGCGATCGCCTGGCATGGGTGTTGCTTGGTTGTTTCCTCCGGCCTCGGGCCGGCAGGAGGTACCCCGAATGCAGCGCAAGTCCACTCCCGACAGGAACGCGAAGAGCACTTCCCCCAGGGCCCTCGAGTTCCTCTGGCGACGAGGTCAGGATATGTACGACAAGTATCGCGCCTCGAGTGTCACCAGGACCTGGCTTCTCGCCCTCTGGGTGTACGAGGCTCACCACGCTCACGGAATCCCGTACGCCGAGATGGCCCGGAGATTCGAGCCCGAACGCAAGAGCGGACGCGGGTTCTTCTCCGACCTCGGGCTGGCGGTGGCGTTCCTGCGAAAGCACCGCCCGAAGGAGTTCGCCGGGCTCGAACAGCACCGCGTGTCACCAGATTTTCCCGATGCCGAAACGGTTGCCAGGCTCTCCAGGCTGCTCAGGTGGGTCGTGAAGGAATGCCGGAAGCTGGCAACGGTGTCCGACGACGATCCCGAGGGACCGGCCCGGGCCCGCAGCCGGAACGAGTTGAAGGCGGAATATGCTCGGATCGCCAACGAGATCTTCGGTCCGGCGAAGCGGAAGCGCCGGATTCTCGACGCGAGCGCGCTCATCCTGCGCGAGGTCAAGGACGGCGCGCGCGCGAGGGCGCCGGTCGAGAAGCCGCTGGTTCGACGCCTGGCGCTCGGTCCCGACCGTGACCCCGATCGTCTGCAGCAACTGATCGAGGCCTGGCTCGAGATGGATCCCGGCACCTTCTTCGACGTGCTCGCCAACGCCATTCTTGCGTGCCTGCCCGACACGCGGCCGGTCAAGCAGTTCCTGCAGCTCTGGAAGAGCATCGAGTTCCGCTGCCGTCACGTCCTGTGGCTCCGCTCGAAAAGCAAGCGCGCGCTTCCGGAGCCCGACGATTGCGCCGTCGAGGTCTACAGGGCCGCGGGTTTGCAGGACACCAAGCACTTGCCGAGATAGCGACGGCCTCGCGGCGCGGTCCCCTTCGGCCGGGCCGTCCGGGCCGGGCCCGGCGTCAGTCATGACGGACGCGGCCAGGCGCAGAGGTCCAGTGCTGGAGCGGCTTCTGGCCGGTCCCGTCCGGGTGAGGGCGACGGAGTGCGAAGTCCCGTCCTTCGCGGACTGCCGGAATCACGGGTTGGCACAACTCTGGCTTTACCATCCGGCGGAGGGAGCCCCGGGCGGCGAGCGCCGCAATCCACTCTCTGCGGCGAGGGAGTGGCCCAGGCGCTGGCCGCCTGCCCTCCGCCAGTGCGGCGTCCAGACGGGAGCAGCCGCTCGCCGTGACAGGAGGTAGCCCGACATGCCAGTCGTCACGTTGAGCCGTCGCCGCCGGAGTGCCCCGCCGAGCGGCCCTCGGTCCGGAGCCGATCCGGTACTCCTGCGCCTGCGGGAGCATCCGGTCATCCTGTACGAGTCGACGCCTGGAGAGCTGGGAGTCGAGCCCGCTGTCCGGGCCCGGCCGGCGCTGGCGCTGGTGCCCTTCAGGTCTGCTTCCTTGGCCCGAGTCGCGCTGGCGGTCATCGCCTATCCGGGGGCGGAGCGGCTCCTGTTCGTGCGCGGGCGGCCGCTCGCCGGCCCCCCCTGGCTGGCGGTGTGGCGGGGAGGCCAGCAGTTGCTGTTCGGCGAGAGCGAGCTGGTCCTCGAGGAAGGAGAGCCGCTGGAGCCCGCGACAGCCGAGTCCGTCGAACCGGCGCCGTGCCGTCTCGATCGCATCCCGCTCCGGGCCCGGCCGGCCGCCCGCTGCCCCGGCTGCGGCCTCACGTTGCACCGCGACTGCTGGGAGCGAGTGCTCGGTCTGACGCCCGAAGCGCCGGGCTGCCCCGCTTGCAAGCTGCGCCTGGCGCGAGAGGGTCCGGCGGCCGGCTCGACCCGCGACGGCGAACAGTCCGGAGGCGCGGAGTTTCGACTGGAGGTAACGCGTGCGTGAACCGGTGATTCACTTCGACGGTCTCGGGAACCTGGGTGGCCAGGCGCTGTTTCACGTGGCGAGCGAGTTCGGCGAGGCGACCTACGACCTCTTCGACCGCGACTCGATCGAGGCCCGCAAGCTGGCCCTGGCACCGACGCTCGATCGCAGCGACGTGGGCCGGCCCAAGGTCGAGGCCCAGGCCGGCGCCCTGCTGCGCAGGCTGGGCGCGATCGACCTTCGCGCCTCCCATGGCGAGCTGGCGGTCGAGCTGACTCCGGGCCGCGTGCTGGAGTGTTCGCTGGCTCTCGTGAGTCTCGACCGGGAAGAGGCCCGCTCGCTGGCCTGCAGTCTGTACGCGAGGTTCGGCCGTCCCCATCTGGTGTTGACGGCCGGGCCCGAGGGCGGCAGTGTCCGCTTCTTCGACCCGCGGCAGCCGCTGAGCCCGTGCTATCACTGCGGGCTCGGCCCCGAGCCGCGCAGGGCGCTGACCGGGCAGGCGGCCCGGGCGGGAGGATGCAGTTCGATGCTCGCGCCGCTGGCCCCTCCGCCGCCGGGCCGGAGCCGGCCTCCGCTTCCGTCGCCGGCCAGCGCCATCACGGCTGCCCTGGCTGCCTGGCTGGCAGGGCGCCTCCTGGCGAGGGACGAGCAGGGGGGGGCCTTCCCGCCGCCGGGAGGAACGGAGTGGCGACTGCGGCTGGGCGGGCCGGCGCCGGAGGTGACGGTCCACCGGCACGACCTCGACTCGCGTTGCCTGATGGCGAGCTTGACGCACGCCCCAGCGGGCGGGGAACGGACGGCGCCGCCCCGGCTGCCGGGGCTGGGACTGCCGGCCGGCGAGCTGCTCCACAGGCTGGCCGGGCTGTACGGCCCCATCGCGCGGGCCTCGTTCGGCTTCTTTCCGAAGACGCTCTGCATGGGCCTGAGGTGCTTCGGCTGCGGCCGCTCGACCCGGCTGTCCTCGCCCGCCCACTGGAATCCGGCGGCGCTCGAGCCGGCGTCATGTCCGGTCTGTGCCGCCTCCTCGGTGGAGCCGCTGGAGCCGGTGACATGGTTTGTCCCGGCGCCGGGGCAAAGGGCGCCCTGGTTGGACTGGAGGCTTCCTCTGGCCCCGGGGGAGCTGGCACGGCTCGTGCTCGAGGCGCAGCCGGCCGCTCCACCGCTCGAGGTGATCCTCGGGCCTTGAGATGGGCGCGAGCGGAAGACGGCGAGAAGGAACGGAGGCCCGGGATGCTATTCGACGAGCGCGTGCGCGACGAACTGCGCGGACTCGCGCGGTTCCAGCATGATAACCCGTACGTTGAGTTCCATGCCCTGCTCGAGGGCGGGCTGGTGCGGGGCCTCGACGGCGAGCCGATCGAGCTGCCGTCGTGCGAGCCGTCCGTCACGCGGGGCTACGCTGCCTGCCTCCTGTGGACGGCCCACCTGCCGACCCTGGTAGGCGAGAGCCGGCCGCGCAGTCACGCCGGCCCGGTGCGGGGCCGGGTCCTGCTCGCGGAGGACTTCCCGATGTCTCCGCCGGTGCTGATGCTCGACGACCCGCCGGACCTGTTCAATCCGAATCGAGTGAGCTGCCACTGCCGGCACTTCCCCTACCTGCCGTGGATCGGCAGGACCTGCTGGTTCAGGCAGGGCGACTACGACCCGCTCGTGATGGACCTGCCGTGGCTCTTCGCCCGCAAGGTGCTGCCCATCGCGATGGGCCGGGAGTATGCCCTCGAGTACTCCTCGGTGCCGTTCAACGAGCAGGCGCGCGATTGGTTTCGCGACCACGATCCGGTCGAGGAGTTCGCGCTCGACGATTCGCCGGACTCACCGCCGGTCCGGAAGCTGCTGGAGGCGTGGCGCATCTCGACGGCCCCGCGGGCCGGGGGGCGCGACTCGCCTCCCGCCGGGATCGAGCCGCTGGGCGATGCGAACGATGCGGCCCCCGGAGGTCCTCGGTGAGTCCCCTCCTCGGTGCTGGCGCGGAGACTGGCGTGTCCGACGGACCTGCGCTCGCCGGCGCGCTGTCGCCCGCCGGCGCCCAGGGCGGGCCGACTCTGCAGCGGTTGCGCCGGCGCCTGTCGGCCCGCATCGTGATGGGACGGCTGGCGACCGGGAGCGACGAGCGTTCCGCCTCGCTGATTTCGGAAGCGCTCGGCCTGTCGGCGAGCGGGTGCTGGTCGCGATTCACGCTCGACCGGGAGCGAACTCTCAACGCCCGCGCCGACCTCGTCCTGGCCGACGGAAGGCCGGCGACGCCGGCCCAGGAAGCCGCCCTGCTGGCCGAGGTCTTGGAGCTTGCAGGCCGGCTCCGAGGCGAGGGGGAAGGGGGGGCGGCCGTTCCGGGCCCGGCAGCTCCGAGCCCGTCTGCGCTCGAGCCCCCGCCGTGGCTCGCGCAAGGACCGGAGCACCGGCTGCAGCCGTGGACCGCCGGGAGAGCGGCGCTGTTCAGGCTCGTGCTCTCTTCGGACGGGATGCCGGCGGCGCGCGAGCCACGGCCGGCGTTTGCCTGCGTCGAGGCCCGGAGGTTGGTGCTCTACTCGCGCATCGGGGCGGCCCGACCGGGAGCGGCTCCGGCCGGTTCCGAGCTGCTCGAACTCAACGAGCGCTTCACGTTGCCGGTGCGCTTCGCCGAGCTGAGGCTTCCGCACGAGGAGGCGGCAGACGACGTCTCGGTGGCGCTGGTCGCCACCTGTCGCTGGCCGTGCTCCCCGGAGGAATTCTCCGAGAGCCTCGGGGCGTTCTCGGTTGGCCTGGGGATTGCTTCCATCGCGGAGGCGTTGCTCCACGGACCCACCCTTCAGGCCTACCGCCTCGCTCGCCCCCGAGGCTGAAGCGACCCCCTGCCCGGGCCGGAAGTCCCGCCGGCGAGCGCGGCCCACCACGCACACTCACACGGTTGACGGAAGAGGAGGATGTCATGAACACCGACGTTCAGTCAGCACAGGTCACGAAGTTCCGAGTCGTCATCCAGCACCCGCAATCCGGTCGTTCGACCGCGGCGATGGTGGCGCCTTCGGTCGTGGCGGAAGCGCTCGCCGGGTATGCTCGCGACGTCTTCCAGCTCGCGGGAGACTGGTCGCTCGTCGCCCGGAAGGCCGACGACCGGTCGTTCGCCACGGTCAACTCGGGCGAGACCCTGGGCGCGTTCTTCGAACGGCACGGCTTCCGGATCGACACGAGCCATGGCCCCGACGCCGCGCTCCAGTCGCACGTGTTGCAGCTCGAGCAGGTCTACGAGAACGCCGCGCTGCCGCGGTGGCCTTCCGTCCTCGGGCGGTGAGCGGGCATGTTCGAGTGCGACTACAGGTTCATCCTGACGTTCTGGGACGGCCAGGAGCTGCTGGCCACTCGGCCGGTCGACCCGGCCCTGTTCAACCTCGACCGAGAGGTCCTGCTACAGGCGCATCGGCTGGAGCTGTTGCGGGCCGGCTCGGACGTCGGGAGCTACGAGGGCTACTCGGTCAGGCTCGAGCCGATCTTCGCCGGCACCTCGGACGAGTCGTCGAGGTCCACGGTCTCGGCCTACCGGATGGAGCTGAGCCTCCGCGGCGACGATGGCCCGGTCTCGAAGCGCCACCTGGTGCGCGAGGCGGACCGGTTCGCCGGCGTCGCGGAGAGCACCGCCGCGCGGATCTTCGGCCAGGGGCGTCTCTCCCGGACGCAGGCGTCCGAACTCGGCTGGCGTCTCGAGGCGGTGCAGGGAGGCAGCCCCGCGAGGGTCGTCTGCGGGATCGACCCGCTGCCGCGCCCGGAACCCGGCGCGAGCGGCGACGCGCCCCTAGGGGCCCCGCATCCGATCCACAAGATCGACTCGACGAGCCGCTTCGGCGGCCTCGAGCTGGTCGGCTCGGCCGCGCCCCGGGTCCCGGCCCGCGTCTTCCTCGCCCGCGGCGAGCTGGAGCGCTTTCTCGAAGCGGTCGAGCGCGAGGAGGCCCGGGGCGAAGCCGGAGCCGAGGCCGGCGGCGGAGTCGAGGTGGCCGCCGAGCTGCTGGGGCGGGTCTGTTTCGACCGCAGCACGGGAGAGCTGTTCGAGGTCGTCGAGAGGATCGTGCTTCTCGAGCAGGCGGTGGCGACCGCCGTCTCGGTTCGCGTCGGACTTCCCCACCGGCTGCCCGCGCTCGAGTTGCTGGCGGAGCATGCCGGCCACGGCTGGCTGTCGCTCGGAACGGTCCACCACCACCCGAGTCGACTCGAAAGAGTGACTGCATCCATGGTATCCGATACCGGACCGGCGGCGGCCGGCTGCGCCGAGCTGGTGGCCGGGCCGTGCTCCCCGCCCCCGGCCGGGATTCCAGGCTCGGGGAGCGGGCCCCGCGACGTGCTGGAGCCTGCCGCGGGCGAAGGCGGGCCGGCGACCGGCGAGGAGTTCATCTCGCTCCAGGATCTCGCGACCTTCGCGAGCGCCTGGTCCAGACCGTACATGGTCTGCCTGATCGTGTCGCCGGCGCCGGGCCGCGCGGCCGGGCGGCCGTCGATGAAACTCTACGCCTGGCAAGACGGTTGCGTGGTGGCCCACGACGCCTTCTTCCTCTACGACCGTTTCGACGCCTGAGCGGCGCTGGCGCCGGGGCGAAAGGAGAACGACGGAGATGATCCTGAGTGCCGACCTTCGTGGCAACGAAGCGCAAGAGCCGGCGGCCGGGCCGCCGCCCGGCTTGCTCGAGGAGGTCATCCAGGCCGAGAAGCTGCTGGAAGATTGCCGGCGCCTGCTGGGCGACGAGGTGTTCGGCGCGCTGCGGCCCGACCTGCCCAGGGTGATCCGAAACCGCAGCTTGAAGACGCTGCTGGCGCTCCTGCTCCGGAAGCTCTCCGGGAGCGAGAAAAAGCTGGAGTTACTGCAGCAGGCCCTCGGCGCCGCCGAGGAGGTGGCCCGGGACCTGGCGGGCAATCGGGGAGTCACGGGCTGCTTCCTGAGCGCGTGGGAAGACGTGGACGAGGCGGGCCGGCGCCGCCAGCGTTGCCTGGTGCAGACGCCTCAGGGGCACCAGGATCTCGGCACCATGGGGCCCGCGCTGAGAGGGACGGAGCTGGCTCCCGGCGATCTGGTGGCCTACAACCTGGCGACCCAGACGGCGCTCGGCCGGCTGCCCCGTGGGCATCAGGGCGGCATCTGGGCGCGGTTCGTGCGGTTCGAGGAGCACGGCGACGGCCGGCGATGGCTGGTGGTGGAGCGCGGTCACGGCGACGAGCGCGAGGCGTTGCCGGATCGGTCGCTCCTGGACCGCCTGGCCGAGCTGCAGCCGGGCATCCATCAGGTGTTGCTCGACCCGCAGTTCCCGAACGTGGCGCGGGCCATCCGCGGCGAGACCGGCAACGGGGCGCGGCGGAGCCCGCACTCCGACAAGGCGCCCGAGGTGACCCTGGACGGCGTCGGCGGGCACGAGCAGGTCAAGGCCGAGATCCGGCGAATGCTCAGGCGCGGCTCCGATCCGGCCCGGGCCGCGCGGCTCGGCCTGAATCGCTCCAGGGCGCTGCTGTTCATCGGCAGGATCGGCCTTGGCAAGACGCTGCTGGCCTCCGCTACGGCCGGCACCCTCGGAGCGCGGTTGACCGCCGTCAGCATGGGCAACACCGGCAGCCCGTACGTGGCCGAGACCGAGCGGAACCTGCTCGACGCCTTCGAGCGGAGCGAGGCGTTCGCCCGCGCCGACGGGCACCACGTCCTGTTCTTCGACGAACTCGAGATGCTCTTCCCGGACTTCGACGGAAACGGGGCCGCCCGCCCCCACGCCTGGGATCTGAGCCTGCACGCCGAGATGCTGACCCGGCTCGACGGGGTCACCCGCCGTTTGCCCGGACTGGTCGTGCTGGCGGCCACCTACCGTCCGTGGGCCCTCAGCGCCGGAATCAGCAGGCGGTTCCGCCACCTCCTGCTGCGCGGTCCCGCCTGCGAGGTCGACGTGGAGGACCTCCTCCGCTGCCATCTACCGGAAGGGTTGGCGCTGGCCGAGCCGGCCGGCGAGCTGGCCTCCCGCCTGGCCACCTACGTCTGCGATCCGGGGCGAATCGCGGCGAGGCTCGTGGTGGAAGGCAGCGAGCGGCGGCACGTTCCGGTGACCTATCTCTCGATGATGAGCGGGGACGTGGCCCGCAAGATCGTGGAGCGCGCCGGCGAGATGACGGACGACGAGGAACCCGACGGCACCGAGGAGGTCGCCATCCGCTACGAGACGCTCGTCGCGGCCACCGACGCGGTCTATGCCGAGTACTTCGGGGCGGCGGGGCGGGCGTTCCGCGAGCACGGCTGCACGACCATCAACCCCACGAACTACCAGTTCTTCATGGATGTCGAGGTCGGCCCGGGCGTCGTCCGGGCGATCGAGCCGGCAGTGGCCCCCCGCGAAAACGACTACCTGAGGATGGCCTGAACGCCGCCCCGTCCGCGGCGGCGCGGCCCTCTCAGCACTCGAGGAGACAACGATGGACCAGAAGCAGAGACAATCGATCGAACCGCGCGAGCCGGCTGTCGCCGGCGGTGACGACGCAGGGACCAGCCGACGCGAGGCGCAGCGCAGGCAGGCGCTCGTGGGGGCGTTCGACGCCCGGCTCGCCGAGGTGCGCGCGCTCATCCACCAGTCGGAGAGCAAGGCCAACGTCAGGGCCGAGGACGTCCGGACCGCCATCGGCGGCCAGTGACACATGGCGCCTCCCCGGGGTCATCCTTCGCGGCGGCCCCGGGCCGGGGGCCACTCGCCAATCCGCCACCGCGACAGGTGACAGTCAGGAGGCTCCCGTGCCCGTGTTCGTCGACATCGACCCCGAGGACCTTCCCGGACAACCGCGCCAGCTGAAGCTGCCCGGAATGCCAGCCGCGCTCGACCCCAGCGGCTTCGCCCTGGGCATCGAGACGGAGTTGAGGCTGATCGGCGGAGGGCTGGACGATCCCGAACTGGGGGATGTCATCGGCAAGGTCATCGCGCGGCTTGAAAGCCTGGGGAGCTGGGAGGGCGAGCAGGTGACGCTCGCCCGGGACACCTGCAGCCTCTCGGGCGGGCGATTTGTCGCGGTAGGCCCTCGTTCGCACCGGGTCTACTGCGACTGTGGGGGGCTGCTGGAGGTGGCCACCGGAGAGGAGCACGATCCGACCGCGCTCGTCCTGGGCCGGCGCCGGCTCTTCAGACTGGTGCAGCAACTCCTGGAGGCCGAGCGGCCCGGCGCAAGGCTCTACTCGCTCTCGAGCGACTCGGCGGACCTGCTGGGCCTGGGTACCGAACCGCACACCTATGGCTGCCATCGCAACTTCTTCGTGGCGCGCCCGCGGCGGCTGGACGTGCCGGCGCTGAAGCGCCTGCTCGCCTTTCTCGTCACGCGACCCTACCTGGTTCCCTCGGGAGGCCTGTCGTCGAGGTCGCCGACGGGGTTCACGCACTCGGCCCGGGCCCCGTTCATCGTGGCGCTGCAGCATACCCGCGGCTCCCAGCAGCGAGGCATGCTCTCGCGCTTCCTCGACGGCGACCTCCGATCGGGCCGGCGCCCTCGCCGGATGATGGCCGGCGGCGCGGAACAGCAACGTTACGAGGACGTCACGGGCGATCATCTCAGGAGCGAGCTGGCCGAAACGCTGTTGCTGGGCGCCACCGCCTTGACGCTGCGAGCCCTGGAAAGTGGGGCGCCATGCGGGGATCGGGCCGCCCTGGAGGAGCCCTCGAACGCGGTCGAATTGCTGGCGCTGGTCGATCGCGACTTCGAGGGCCGCCAGCCCCTTCACTGGAACGCGACGGTCGAGATGTCCGCGCACGAGGTGCAGCGACTGTTCCTGGCCCAGGTCGGGGAGTTCGCGCGGCGGTCCGGGCTGGTCGAGCTGGACTGGGTGCGGCTGGTCCTGGAACTCTGGGAGGAGACCTTGCGCCGGCTGGAGGAGGGCGACTGGTTCGGCCTCTCGCAGTACCTGGACGGCCATCTGAAGCGCCAGGTGATGCTGGCGAAGATGGAGCGGGCGGGCCTCGACCCCAGGCACCTGCCGGCGCTGGTCCGGGCGGCGGGCCGTGCCCTACCCGAGGGCAGCTATCCCAAGGTGGAGGCCTTTCGCGAGCTGGTGATGCAGACGCAGGTGCAGTGGGGCGATCTCGGCCCGGGGAACGTGATCGACCAATACGTGGACAGCGGACTCGCGGGCCGGTTCCGGCTGCCGACACCGGCCGGGGGCTTGCCCGCCCCGGCGCCGCGCAACGCGGATCGGGCGGCCCTGATGCATGGCGAGGGAAGCAACGTGCTGGCGGTTCACTGGTCGAGCATGTTGCTGAAGGACCGGCGCGGCAGGGCAAAGCACCCGCTGGAGCGCATCGTGCTGACGGAGGCCGAGCCTCGAGCCCCGTTCGGCCTGGGGGAGCTGGCCGATTTCGACGACCTGTTCGGGGCCTGAGGCGCGAGGCTCGCGGTGCCGGTCGCACCAGGGCCCGGACGGCGCCGCGGGTATCGAGGCCGGACGGGAGCATGTCATCCAGGGGGCCTCGTTGAACTTCAATCCCTGTCGGGGACTTC
>CAZSVK010000008.1:12721-33067 GCA_964610245.1 uncultured bacterium | reverse complement strand
GAGACGGCGGACCGAGTAGTTGATCCGGCCCTGCATGTCGAGCTCCATCGTGCGAGTCTCGACCTCCTCGACCGACAGCGCCTTGAGGAAGGCCTCCGGGTTGTGATTGGCCAGGCGCCAGCGCACCGGGTCCAGCGACCGGAACAGTTCGATGACTTCAGGATGCCAGGTCCACCACAGGTTGCTCGCCAGGTGTTGGAGCTTGGCGTGAAAGGACTCCAGTTTCGCCACGAAAGCCTCCCCGCATCAGGGTGCCGGCCCGGCCGCTCGATCGAGCTGGCGGGCGCCGGCATCTTTGTACCATATCGACCCCGCCCGAGCGAATCGGATTGCGGCAGAGGCCATGCGTACAGCGCGGGCTTCGCCCGCTCTGAGGCTTGAGGCTGGAGGCTTGAGGCTGGAGGAAAGGCTGGCGTCCCCCTTCAAGTCGTCGCGCCACGCGAAGAAGCTCGGCGGTAGTAGATCAGACAGCACAAGAGCGGGCACTCAGGCCCGCTCCCGGCAGACGATCTCGTTCCGAAACCGGAGGACGGCTAGCTGCGGAGGCCGTTGTCGAACCCGTCGATGACGGTCGAGGGCACGGCGTCGAAGCTGTCGAGGGCGCTGCCCTGCAGCCACCAGTGGTCGCGCTGGCCGTCGCGAACGAAGCGCGGGGCCTGGGTGGGCGACGTGCGTGCATCCAGCAGCCTCTCGGAGACGTAACCGGGATCGACGAAGGGGGTTTCGAACGTGCACTCGTTGGGGATGTTCATTGCGCGCTTGCCTCCTGGATCGATGGGTCCGGGGCCACCAGATTCCCCGTCCTACCCGCGGTGGGCGCTCAATGATGAGAGACGAAGGGCGGAATGTCAATCCTCTGGGAGGGGTTGGGGGTTAGGGGTTGGGGGTCAGGCACGCCGCAGGGGCCAACAGCGACGCGCGGCTGCGGCTCCGGATGATTCACCCGCCTGCCACCGCCGTGCGACGGCCAGACAAGCGATGCCGCACCGGGAGTCAGGCAGGGGGCCTCGCATGTCGCCTAACCCCTAACCTCCAACCCCTTGCCCCTACCCATCCCTGAACCTGACACCTGCCCCATGGCGTCATAACTGCATGCACCGAGGACTGGAGTCCCGTCTGGACTGCCGGGAGGTCTCGCTTGAACACTTCCGTTCCGAAATCGGTCTGGCTCCCCACGCTGGCGGTGCTGCTGGCTGTGACCCTGAACGGCTGCGGCGGCACGGGAGGCGGCGAAACCGCCCCCTGGACCACCGTCGCCGGCACCTCGGGGACACCGTCGGGCACCGATTCCGGCTCGACCCCTGCCCCGGCCGCGGTGGCCATCTCCGGGTCGGCGGTGAAGGGGCCCTTGCGCGCCGGTGCAACCGTGAGCGCCTATCGCATCGATCGGGCCGCCCGGGGCGACCGGCTCGGCCTGGGCACCGTCGGCCAGCTCGGGACCTACACCATCCCGGTGACCGACACAACCTACGCGGGCAGCGTGCTGCTCGAAGCGACGGGCGCCTTCACCGACGAGGCGACCGGCTCCACGCAGGACACGGGCGCCACGCCCCTTCGCGGCGCGGCGCTGCGGCTTGCGGCCGGCGCGGGCGCGAGCAACGCCCAGATCACTCCACTGACCGAGCTGGCGGTGGCGCTGGCCCTCGGCCGCGGCGGCCTCACCGACGCCAATCTCGAGCAGGCCTTTCTCGACATCGGGCGCCAGTTCTCGGTCTCGCACCCCGAGTCGACGGTCCCGATGGCGCTGGACGCCGCTCCGACCTCGGCCGCCGAGGGTAGCCTGCTCTACGGGCTGATGCTCGCGGCGCTGAGCCAGGAGGCCCTCACGAAGCAGGTTACCGTGATGGCCCTGCTCGCAGCCGCCCGGGCCGACGCGCTGGACGGCCAGCTCGACGGCCGCGCCGGCGGAGCGTCGATCCCGCTGACCAACGCCAGCGGCCAGACCGTCTACTGGAGTTCCAGCTCGCTCACGAGCGAGCTGGCTCTGGCGGCCGACACCTTCCTCCGCGGGCCCAGGAACCTCTCGACGGTGACGGTGACCGATCCGCGCGTGGCGCCGGTGCTCTCGGCCCTCTCCCGGCCGAATCTGCCTCCCCTCGCCTTCATCAGCGTGAACCCGACGTCGCCTCTGACCGCCGACCCGATCCAGCTGGACTCCCAGGGCAGCGCCGACCCCGAGGGCGGGCTCCTGACCTACCGCTGGCAGGTGACGCAGGCAGGGCGGGCGCTCGCGGTTTCGGCCGCCAGTTCGCCCCGGGCGATTTTCTACTCGAACTCACCGGGCACCTGCACCGTCACGCTGACCGTGACCGACCCCTCGGGGTTCGGCGACACGCGGACCCAGATGGTGACGATCCGGGACCGGCAGTCCGAGCCCGCGCCGGCCGTCCTGCGCATCCTGGACCCGTCCACGCCGGCGACGGTCACCGCGGGCGACACCTTCGCCGTTCGGGTGCCGGTGCGGAACGGCGGACAGACCGAGGCGCTCTCGGTGCGCACCACGCTGGCAATCGCCGATGGCCGCTTCACGGTCATTCCCCGGGCCACCAACCCGTCGACTGTAGCGAGCGGGGTCACGACCGACTTCACCTTCGACGTCGACACGACCTATCTGGCCCCCGAGGGCCGGGTGAGTGCCGTCCTCGACACGACGGGCCGCGACGCGGTCCTCGGCACCGCGACGAGCGATCGGCGGAGCCTGGAGCTGCCGGTGACGGTGACCCTGCCGGCCACCGGGCCGGCCCTGGCAATCACGAGCGTCACCACGCCGTCCTCGATGGCCGCCGACGAAACGGCAACGTTCACCGTCGATCTCCGCAATCCCGACGTCACCGAGGCCGCGCTGGTGACCGACGCCCGGCTGACCTTCGAAGGCAGCGACATCGTCTGGAGCCTCCGCAGCGACATGCCGCGGGAAATCCCCGCCCTGCAGCCCGGCCGGCTCTCCTTCCTGGTTCGCGTCGCGAGCACCGCGGTCGGCGGCACGCGGCCGTTCAAGCTCGAGGTGTTCGCGGTCGGCGCCGCCTCCGGCCTTCCGATCCGGCCCACGACCGCATACCTCGGCACGCTGAACGTCCGGGGGCGATCCCAGCTCAGGGTCACCTCGCTCCTCTTGTCGAAGACGACCGTCTCGGCCGGGACGCCCGTCGACATCACGGCAACGTTCACAGCCGACGGCTCGTCTCCCATCACGGTGACCCAGCTGGGGCTGGACGTGGGCGGCGTCTTCTTCTCGCCGGCGCCGGCCGTCGGCCTCCCGCTGGTCATGCTGCCCGGAGCGACCACGACGACGTTCGGCAGCCGCATCGACACCACCCGAATCACGGCCGACCAGCCGGCGTCGGTGACGCTGATGGCGGCGGCCGTCGACTCCGTGAGCGGCCGGACGGTCGGCGTGAGCCAGCTCGCTCCCCCGCCGACCCTGCTGGCTCAGACCCCGGCGGCCCTGGCCGTCGACTCGTTCACTCCGACGCCCAGGGCGGTGTCGCTCGGGCAGACCGTCGGTATCGCGCTGGAGCTCTCGAACTCGGGCAGGGCCGACTGCACGAACGTCGCCGTCACCCTCCGCATCTCGCAGGGGGCCAGCATCGTCACGTCGTGGTTCACCCTGGCGCCGGCCGGCATCCTGCCGACGGCCGTCGCCAACCGCTCCCGGGCCACCTTCGCCTACAACGTGACCGCCCCGGTCTCACTGCCTCCCGGCCTTGGGGCGCCCACGACGGGCCCCATCACGATCGTGGCGACCGCGACCGGCCGCGACTTCAACTCCTCGGCGGGCCTGTCGGCCGGCCCGGCAACGCTCTCGTGGACGCTCGAGACCGGCTCGCGGCTCTCCATCGGCCCGCTGCTGCTGACCCCGGCGCGCATCTCCCAGGGGCAGGCCTTCACTGCGGCGTTTACACTCTCCAACGGCGGCCAGTCCCGCGCCGTCCTCACCGGAATCGGTTTGGCTTTCACCCCCCCCACCGGTCTCTCGGTCTCTCCTCGAGCAAACGCCACCAGCGTCGCCGGCGGCGAGACCGTAACGATGACGTTCGACGTCCGCTCCACCGCTACCACGCCGGCCGGCACCCGCGTCGTCGATATCGCCGTCCAGGCGACCGACTTCAACAGCGGAGCGGTCCGCTCCCTGACCGTCGCCGATGCCGGCCGCCTCACCGTCGAGGTCCCCGCCCGCGTGGTCTTCCGGAGCATCAAGGGCGACCGGCCCGCCAACCGCGGCCAGAGCGGCAACCCCGTGACGATGGTCCTCGAGAACCTCGGCGACGCCGGGGCCCGTATCGAGGCGCTCTCGATCCGCTTCGAGGCGACGGGCATCACGACCGCCACCGCTCCCTCGGTCCCCTTCATCTTGCCGGGCCGGCCACAGGGCCAGGCCTCGATCGTCCAGCTGCCCTACACGGTGGACGTCTCGGCCACGGCGGTGCCTGCCGACGTCAACCTCCGCGGCGTGGTCCGATTCGCCGACGTCAACACGCTCCTGGCCAGCATCGTCGAGAGCCCGCTCACCACTCCGGCCGACTTCCGCCTCGTCGTCCAGGAGCGCTCCGACCTCCAGGCCGGCGAGCTGACCGTCGGCGGGCCCAGGGGCATCGACCGCGCCGGCTCGGCAGCTCTCGTATCGGTCCGGGTGAGCAACCTGCCGACGAGGGCCGCCACCCTCCTGATCGATTGGGCCACCCCTCCCGTCTCGTTCCTGGACGGGGCGATCGACGTCTCGAGCCAGTACGAGGTGCTCCCGCAGTTCGACCTGGCCTCGGCGCGGGCCGTGGGGGGCACGACCACCACCTTCGGGTTCGCGGTGAGGGCGCTGTCCACGGCCACCCGGTTCACCGAGGTGACGATCCGGGCCACGGCCGCGGCGCGTGACGCCAACGACCTGCACGCCAGCGGACCGGCTGCCGCCACCACCTCCTGGTACGTCCGGGAAGCGGCCGACACCGTGCTCGGCCAGCCGAACTTCACCTCGAACACCCAGAACCGGGGCTCCGGAACGGCCTCCAACTCGATGCGCGGACCGGTTGCGGCGGCCACCAACGGCAGCTTGCTGGCCGTGAGCGACAGCCTCAACAATCGGGTGCTGATCTTCGCCAGCCTCTCCGACTCGACCGCCTCCGGCGTGGCCGGGCAGACCAGCTTGAGCAACTCCTCGACCGGCGTGACCTCCGAGACGCTGCGAGGCCCGCGAGGCCTGGCGCTTGCCGGCCCGAGGATGCTCGTGGCCGACTGGGGCAACAACCGAGTGCTCCTCTACCCGGACGTGCAGCGGCTGCGCCAGGGTCAGCTCGGAGCGAGCGTCGTCCTGGGCCAGTCGACCTTCTCGACGGCTCTGGCCAACCGGACCACCGACACGACCGCTCCGGCCTCCGCGTCAACCCTCAACGGGCCGTCGGACGTGGCTGTCGCCGGGACCGACCTTGTCGTGGCCGACACCGACAACCACCGCGTGCTGATCTATCGCGACAAGCTCGGCGGGCTGACGAACGGGCCCGCGGCGGACGTGGTGCTCGGCCAGGCCGGGTTCACCCAGCGCTTCGAGAACCGGGGCGGCGGCGTGGGCCCCACGACGTTGAGCTACCCGGCCTCGGTGGCGGTCACCGACAACCGGTTGATCGTCGCCGACCGCGGGAACAACCGGGTGATGATCTGGAACGACTTCGCGGCGCTGACCATCGGGCAAGCGGCCGACCTGGTGCTCGGGCAGTCGAGCGGTTTCGTCAGCGGCGAGAACCGAGGTCTGGGCTCGGCCAGTCAGGGCGGCCTGAGCGCGCCCTCGGGCGTCCGGCTCGGGGGCACCCGGCTCTACCTCTCCGACTCCGGCAACCACCGGGTCGTGGCCTACGCCCCCTTCGACCGGACGACGGTGGCCGCCACGGGCGCCCTGCCGAACGAACTCTATGGGCAGGCGCTGTTCACCGATTCGCTGGTCAACGACAACGTGACTCATCCCAGCGTTCCCGGGACACCCGACGCCTTCTCTCTCAGTTCGCCCGGTATCGCGGGCCCGCTGGGAAACACCCTGCTCTACCTGGCCGACGAGAACAACAACCGCGTGCTGCGCCTACCCCTCCCCTGAACATGAGGTTCTTCCTGATCACCGGCGACAACGACGATCCGCTGACCTGCCTCGCCATCTCACCCGACGGCTCCAGGTGCCTGGCCGGCAGCGCGGGAGGGCGGCTCTTCCGCTACGAGATGGATTGCACCTCGCTGGAGCCGATGGCTCTTCCGAGGCGCTATGAAGCGATCGAGGCGATCGGCTTCTCGGGCGCCGGTCCCGAGGCGGTGATGGCCGCCCGCGTCGCGGCCGGCAAGGCAGACCTGCTCCGGATACTGGCCGCCGGCACGACCCAGCTGGTCTACCCGGACGCCCCGCATCCGCTGTCGGCGCTCGCCCTCAGCCGGGACGGAAGCCGCGGTCTCCTGTGCGCCGGCGGCCAGATGCTGCGCTACTACCCGGACCAGACGAGCTACCTCCCGGTGGAGACGCCCGAAGGGGTCCTGTTGCGGGCGATCGCGTTCCGCGGAGATTCGCTCGAGGCGCTTGCCACTGGAGGTTCGAGAACCGGCGGTTTCCTGGCGCGCTACGAGCCACGGCCCGACGCGGGCCGGCTGGTTCCCCTCCCCGCCCCGCCGTGCGGCGAACTGGTGTCGGCAGCCTGGGCGCCGACGGGTGGTGCCGGGCTTGCCGGCGGACAGGACGGGACGCTGCTCGCCCTCGACGCGGCGTTCGCCGTGCGCCAGCTGGAGCCGATGACCGGCCGGGCGGTGCACGGGTTGGCCTTCCATCCTTCGGGAGGCTGGGCCCTGGCGGCCTGCGGTGCCGCCCCGGGCTCGAGCAAGGGCGCTCAGCTCGCAAGGATCGAGCTTCCTTCGGGCCGGGTAACGTCCGTCTACGAGGGCCCGCCGGGCGCGGGGGCCTTCACCGCGGTCGCCGTGACTCCCGACGGCCAGGGCGCCGTCGCCGCCACCGAGTGGGGGCAGCTCGTGGCCGTGGCGTTCTGAAAGACAGGGGTTAGGGGTTAGGAAGTAGGCAAGGCGCAAGGGCGGTTGGGGCCGCATGGCCGCGACCTCGGGTGGCTCGATGGCGCACGCGCTATCCTGCGTCTGTCAGCGGTGGAGGCGCGCGTATCGGCTAACCCCTAACCCCTAACCCCCAACCCCTCACCCCCACCCCCCCGTTTTCCCTACTTCGCCCACTTCGGTCGGGCGCGGAACGGGCGGCGCTTCGGCGAGGGCTCGGGCGGCTGGCGGCCGATGAGATCGGCCAGGAACCTCAACTCGAGCTTCAGGAAAGCCAGGTCGTCCTTCGCGTAGTCGCCGAGCAGGGTCAGATACAGGTTCAGCTCCCGCTCCGCGGCGGCCGCCTTCTCGACGTCGGCGTACTCGGCCGGCTTCATCCGGCTCCCCTTCTCGAGCAGCTCGAACGGGCCCCGGATGTCCTCGGAGCCGGGCGGCCGACCCTTGGCCCCGTAGGCCTGGCGCGCCGCGGCGAGCTGGCGGCGAGTTTCGTCGAGCTGCAGCATCAGATCGCCCAGGACCTCGACGTTCTGGCGTCCGAGGTCGAGGGTCGATTCGAAGCGGTCGGCTGTCAGGGACTTGTAGCCCTTGCCGGCATAGACCCAGTAGAGGTTGCGCAGGTTCTCGCGGGCCACGGCGACGTCCTCCAGCCGCTCCTGGAGGCACTCGACCTTGCGGTAGAGCCACCCGGCCGTGCGCGCCAGGCGAGACCGCGCCCAGAACGACTCGAGACGCTCGAGTGTTTCGAGCCGCCGCGCCCACACTCGCTGCAGGTCTATCCTCTCCGCGGTGCGGGAATAGGCGCTGTCGTCCACCTCGGCGTAGAAGCGCCGGGTCTCGGGGTCGGCCAGGATCTCGCGGGAACGCGAGCGGGCCCGGCCGAGGCCGTCGTCGAGCTTGTCGAGGGCAACGGTTCGCGAGGCCGAACGCAGGTCTCCGTCGAAGAGCTGGAGCACCCGCCAGGTTTCGGCCTCCCAGCCGGCTCCCTGGCCCAGGCCCTTCAGCAGACGCAGCAGATCCATCAGGCGGCAACGCCCGAAGTTGACGTCGCCGCTCCAGACGCCGGGGCCCGGCTCCTCCGGATCGCCCGGTCCCATCCGGCCCCGGTAGACCAGGGTGACCCGATTCATCCCCTTGCGGATCCGGCCGGGCTTCTTGACCTCGATCCACGGAGTGAACTCTCCGGGGGCCAGGCCGGCACCCTCCTCCAATCCGATCGGGCCGCGGCGGTCGAACCGCGTGATGAACTTCCCATTCACATAAAGCTCGAGATAGGAAAGCCGCCCGGGGAGGGTGGCGGCGCGCTCGGCCCGCACCCGGAAGCGCAGCTCTCCGCCCGGACAGATGACGAAGGCCGAGGCCGAGCCGTCGGGCTCCGACTGCTCGACGAGCCAGTGGTACTTGACGAAGAGGCGATCGGAGTACCGGATCTCGGCGGCCCGGACCGAGCCGCACAGGACCAGCAGGCCCACCAGAAGAGCCACCAGCCGCGGCCCCGCACGGCCCGACCGCTCGAGCAAGGCGCCCCCTGCTCGCTGCCGTACCGCCCCCGCCCACGCCAACCTGAGGTCTCTCATCGCAACTTGCAGTCGCCGCCCCCCGAGCAGCTTGCCCGGCTCAACGGCCGCCGAGCTTGCCCTTGGCCATGTCGATGCGAGCCGCCGCCTTCCGGCCGATCTTGCTGCTGGGGCTGAGAAGCTGGGCCTGCCGCCACTCGAGGATGGCCTTCTCGGTCTCACCCATCCGGAAGTAGCAGTTCGCCGAGTAGTAGTGGGCCGTGGGGTTGTCCTGCTTGAGTTCCAGCAGCCTGCGGTACAGCTCGAGCGAATCGGTGAAGCGCTCGTTGGTGTACATCATGAAGGCCAGCCAGTCGAGCAAGCTCTGGTTGTTGGGATCCAGGTCGAGCATGGTCTGGATCTCATCGATGATCTGCTGCGAGCCCTCGTCGTAACGCGTCAGACGCGAATCGAGTTCGCGGCGAACCCCCGTCATCGGAGCGGCGCCTCTCCCGACCCCGCGCAGCATCGACCGCAGCTCGTCGCTGGGCTTCTGCAGCGGCGGGATTCCGATTCTATCCAGAGGGTTCTTCTTGTCGTTGTCCACGGTGAGGACTGTCAGCAGATCCCCCACATTCAATCGGCCTTTTTGCATCGGAGCTTACCCGAGCAAGCAAGATGCCAGCGCGCCGGCCCCGGCCGGACCCGTCGCCGCGTCGCTGAAGCCGAACGTGATCCTAGCACAGATCGCTCTCGATGCAACTCTCCCGCGCCTCGCTCCATACGGCTCCGGAAGCGACCTTCCAGCCCATCAACACCCATGTCGACTCTCCGGATCTCAGCTCTTGCCGGGCCGGATGGTCGCGCCCTTGGGCTTGAAGTTCGGCAGATCGAACACGAACGGGAGCGCGTCCTCGTAGGTGATCGAGCGGTTGCCGACCAACTCCATCAGGCTGGCGTCGGAGGTGATCATGCCTTCCTCGGCGCTGGCCTGCATCACGCTGTAGAGCTGCTGGGTGTTGCCGTCGCGGATCAGATTGCGCACGGCGTGCGTGGAGAGCAGGATCTCGACCGCCGGCACGCGGCCACGCCCGTCGGCCCGCGTGAAGAGCCGCTGCGAGAGCACCGAGCGCAGGATGAAGGCGAGCTGCCGCCTCACGTGCGATTGCTGATCCGTCGGGAAGAAGTCGACGATCTGCTCGACGGTCTGGCTGGCCGAAGAGGTATGGAAGGTCGACAGCACCAGATGGCCCGTGCCGGCCAGGGTCAGGGCGGTCGAGATAGTCTCGCGATCGCGCAGCTCACAGAGCAGCATGACGTCGGGATCCTCACGCAGAGCGCCTCGCAGGCCCGCGGGGAAAGATGGCACATCCATCCCGACCTCACGGTAGGAGATGTACGAGAGCACGTTGGCGTGCACGTACTCGATCGGGTCCTCGATGGTGATGATGTGGCGAGCGAAGTGACGGTTGATGTACCCCAGCAGCGCGGCAATCGTGGTCGACTTGCCACAGCCCGTGGGACCGGTGACCAGCACCAGCCCGTCAGCGTAGCTGCCGATCTTGTTCATCACCCAGTCGGGCAGGTTGAGCTGCTTGAAGTTGGGGATCTCGGGATCGATGTAGCGGCACGCGGCCTCGAGCCCGTGGGTCTGCTTGTAGAGGTTGATGCGGAAGCGGCAGCCGTTGGTGACCTCGTAGGAGAGGTCGAGCTGGAGGTTCTCCGTGAGCACCTGCTTCTGCTGATCGGTGAGGATGCTGGAGGCCAGCACCCGCGCGGCGTCCGGCGTGATCGGCGGGAAATTGGTCTTCGTGAGGATGCCGTGGATGCGCAAGATGGGGGAGCAGCCGATCTTGACGTGCAGATCCGAGGCCCCGCACTTCTGGGCGTGCAGGAGGATCTCGTCCATCGTCATCGGATAGGAGCCGCCCCCGGCGAGTCGAAGAGCGAGAAGACGGGCCTGCGCAACAACGGACGCCGCACGGGCGCGTCGCCTTGGTCGGACGGGCTGGCGTCGGCCCCGCGGGTGGCCTGGGCCGGCAGGCGCATCAGGGCCTCCTTGCCGGCGTTGGCCGAGCGCAGGAGATCGCCCAGCGCGGAGGGCGCCTGGACCTTGATGCGACGAATGAGCGCCTCGCGCTCGTCGGCCTTGCACCGCTTGAGATCGGCCAGCAGTCTGGGCAGGCTGACGTAGGCGAGCGCCGCCAGCGACTTGTCGGTCCAGTAGGCGATGTCGCCGTCGACGTCGTCCACATGCTGCAGCAGCGCCTTGACCCCGGCGTCGCCCGAGCGGGCGAGCGCCTCGCTGGCACGCTGGCGCACGATCCAGAGCGAGTTCTTGAAGGCCGACACGAGGTCGTTCATCGCGGCCTCGCTGGCAATCCCCGCCAGGCTCTCGACGGCGTGCAGCCGGATGTTCTTGGCTGCGTGCTCGAGAAGGCGGGCGACGAACGGCTCGGCGGCGTCGTCGCCGATCTTGCCGAGAGTCACGAGGGTCCAGAAGAGGCTCTCCTCGTTGTCGCTGGCCAGGTTGTCGATGAGGAATTTCAGCGCGGCATCGCCCACCCGGGCCAGGTGATCGCTCGCCAACTTCCGGATGACCCAGGCCTCGTCCTGGAAGCACCGGATGAGCAACCGGGCGGCGGCCGCGTCCTCGATACCGCCGATCGTCAGTACGGCGGAGTAGCGGGTCGACTTCTGGTCGCTGCCCAGGTAGCGCTCCAGCAGAGGCACCACCTTGGGCCCGAGGATCTCGCGCAGGATCTTCATCCCCCAGAAGCGGATGTCAGCGTTGTCGGTCTCGAGGATGCGCTTCAGCTCCGGGACGGCCAGCTCTCCCAGACCCTGCAGGATCTCGGCGGCCTCGGCGCGGTAGTACCAGGATTCATGGGCCAGCAACCCGATGAGCGTGGGGATGACCGCCGGGTGGCGGATCTCCTTGAGCGCGGCGAGGGCATAGGCCCCCTGCTGCTCCTCGGCCGGGTTTCTCAGGATCTTGGTCAGCGGCTCGACCGCCTTGACGCCCATCACCTTCGCCAGGATCTTGAACGCCCAGAACTTCTGGTCGGCCGACCCGTTGTTCAGGAGATGACGCACCGCGCCGACCGAGTCGTCCGCCTGCTCGGCGAGCACGCGGGCCGCCTCTTCACGCGTGGCGTAGTCGGGACTGTTGAGCATGTCCACGAGCACCGGTATGGCGGCGGCCTTTCGGCTCTTGCCGAGGGCGCGAATGGCGAAGGTGCGCAGCTCGGCGGGACAGCGGGGCAGAAAACCGAGGAGCAGCTCACCGCCGCCGTCGCCCAGGGAGGCGATGCTCTGGATCGCCCAGTAGAGCGCGTTCTCGTCGGCGCTCGAATCCGAGAGGACCTGCCCGAGGACCGGCAGCGCGTGCTCGGCCGGGAGGGCGCCGAGCTTCTCGGACGCGGCCTTGCGGACATCCCAGAAGCGGCTCGTGAAGGCCCTGACCAGGAAGCTCGCCCGGTCGGCCGGAGGGAACTTCTCGCAGCGTTCCAGGATCTCTCGGGCGCGCGGGGCCGTGTTGGCGCCGAGAAGCCGGTCTATGTCATGGATGGCGCGAGACTCTGTGGGCATCTGGCTGGGGCCCGGCGCACACGCCGAAGGCCGCCCCCAGTGTATCAGTCCCGCAGCGCCCCATCAAGGCGAGGCCCGCTCGGGGCGCCTAGTGAGGCCGGGCGCGCGAGCCGGCCCACCGGCGCACGAAGGCGGCCTCCAGATCGGCATTGAGCCACGACTCGCGCCAGCCGAAGGTCGCAGCCTCGGCCAGCGCCTGCTCGGCGGTGGCGCCCTGCTCGACCCGGTAGACGGCGGCCATCGTCCCGGTCCGGAAGGTCCCGGAGGCGCAGTGGAAGAACAGACGGGCCTGCGAAGTGGTTTCGCCGCAGAGCCGCAGGAACCGCCGGGCCTGCTCGCGCGTGGGCGCGTCGGTGTCGGGGATGGGCATCGACACGTAGCGAAGCCCCTGGGCCTCGACGGCCGAGCGCTCCGACTCGTCCTCGAGCCGCAGGTTCACCACGACCTGCACGCCCATCGCCTTGAGCTTGGCCCAGCCCTCCGGAGCCGGCTGGCCTCCCCGAACGACGCCGCTCGTCACCTCGGCCAGGTTCGGAAGCGGTCCGTGCTTCTTCCAGGCGCGGGCGATCAGGATCTTGTTGAACATGCGGTCGAGACGGCCCCCGTCGCGGTTGAGGATGCGCGCCACGAGACGCCGGACCCGGTGCCTGTCACCGAGCTGCTCGACGACCGTGACCAACCGCTCGCCATCGGCTTCCGACAGCTCGGCCTTCGTCTGGAAGGAAGCGAGTTCGCGCAGAAGGGCCAGGTCGGGCTCGGGCGAGGACTCGGCCGGCGGATTGAACCGGGCCCGCTGACTGTCGGAAGACCGCGGGAACGAGCCTCCGGAGGGGGCGAGCGGGTGCAGGGGCGGAGCCCCTGCGTCCAAGAGTGACGGCGCAGCACGCGAAGCGAGCGAGCCGGCGCCGGCAGTGGCCGGGAGGCCGGTCAGCAGGAGTGCCAGGACGAGGGCGAGGAGTCGGGCTGAGTTGGTCATGGTCATCGGCGGAATCGTGCTTCGGGCTTCACCCGCGTCGGGGCCGGGGCTTGGGGAGCGGCGTTTCACCGCGGGCTCCGGGCCACAGGGACTGACGGCTGCGTCACGGAGTCACAAGCATACCGCAACAGCCGTCCGGCGGCAGCTCACCCAGTCACCTACGGAGCGGGGGCCGCGAAGGTTGCGTCTTACTCCTGACGCGCGTCCTTGGCTCGCGTCAATTCGCCGAGCGATAGGCCTTCCAGCCACAACGCCAGCGTTCCGAAGGCGATGGGCGTGATGGCCGAGACGGCCCACAGGACGATGGCGTAGCTCTTCGCGGAAACCGAGGTGACGTCGAGCAGCCGGAGGGAAGTCTCGACGGCGACGTGGAACACGCCGATGAAGCTGGGCGCCTGAGGCACGGCGATGGCGAAGGCGGTGACGACGAAGATGAGGCACCCGCCCAGCACCGACATGTGGAGGTCGAAGGCGAACGACAGCGACCAGTTGACGAGCCCGATGACCAGCCACAGCAGCACCGAGAGGACGGTGATCCAGAGGACTTCCCGCCAGCCCCGGAGCATGCCCAGGCCCTCGATGAAGTTATCGAGGATCGCCTCGACCTGCTGCGCGCCCTTCCCTGGAAGACGAGAGGTCGCCAGGGAGAGAACCTGCTTCACCCGGTCGGGCCAGCTCTTGAGCATGGCGAGAAAGACCACCGCGGCGGCAATGATCGCGCCGAAGACGAAGCCGAAGAACCGCAGCCGATCCATGATCGCGGCATTGTCACCGCTGACCGGCAGGTAGAACACCACCAACATGAGGAAGAAGATGACCGCCAGGAGGTCGCAGAGACGCTCGACCACGATCGTGGCGAACACGCCCGACACCTTGAGCCCTTCCCGGCGCGCCAGCACCGCGGCCCGCACGATCTCGCCGGCCCGGGCCGGGAGAACGCCGCTGGCCATGAATCCGATAAGAGTGGACGAGCAGAGGCTCATCATCGACACCGGCTTGAGGTGTCGCACCATCACCTGCCAGCGCAGCGCTCGGACCCACAGCATGACGAACCACAGGAAGAGAGCCGGCAGGATGTAGATGTAGTGAGCGTCCTCGAGCGACGAGGCCAGCTCCGCCCAGTGCACGTTCCTCAGGAAGAAGTAGAGGAAGATCACACTGACGGCGAAGCCCACCCAGACGATCGGCCGGCCCATGGTCCCGCCTCCGGGCGCGGCGGCGGCGCCCGCGTCGGAAGGGCATCCGGCGGCGGCGGCGGCGTCGAACTCGGGCGTGAGAGACACGGGATTCAGCTGGAAGGCGGGCTCGTTGTCGAGAGCTTCCGGGGTGGTGGCGTTGGACATGGTGAGGCTGGCGTCGATCGGTTGCCGGCAGACTCGCCGGCACGAGCGGGGCCAAGCAACTCCAAGGCCAACCTGGATAGGGAAGGAGAACGGGAGAACAGGCTCAGACCCGCTGCGCGGCGGCGGCCGACTGCGGCTGTTCGAGCCCGGCCGAGTACTCGTCGACCCGGCCGAAGAGGTAGGCCACGAAGGCGCGCAGGACAGCGACGAGCCGGGCATCCTCGAAGTCGGAGATCGCCTCGAGCGCGGCGGCGGCGTGCGCCTGCGCGCTGCTGACGCAGTAGTCGTAGGCCCCCGATCGGCGGATGGTCTCGGCGACACGGTCGGCGGCGGGCGGACTGGCTTCGGGGAAGTCCAGCAACTCGCGGCCTTCCGATTGCCGGAGGCAGTGGATGTAGGGCAGCGTCATCTTCCCGTGAAGGAGATCGTTCTGGATGTCCTTGCCGAGGGCCGAGAGGGTGGCGGTCACATCGAGCAGATCGTCGAGAATCTGATAGGTGTACCCAATCTCGAGGCCAAAGCGGCCGGCCGCCTGGACCTGGACGGCGCCGGCGCCCGCGGCCAGCGCCCCGATGCGGCAGCACTCGGCGAAGAAGACCGCGGTCTTGAGTTCGATGATGCGGAGGTAGCTCTTCTCGTCGAGGGCCCGGTTACCGAAGTTGACCAGCTCGAGCAGCTGCCCCTCCGACAACGACGCGGTGATCGAGTAGAGACACTGGACCATCCGCGGATCGGAATCGGAGGCCAGCGCGGCCAGCGAGCGCGAGAGCAGCAGATCGCCCAGGAGAACGGCCTCCTTGTTGCCCCACTTGGCGTTGACGGTCAGCCGGTTGCGCCTCATCCGGCCCTTGTCGACGACGTCGTCGTGGAGCAGCGACGCGGAGTGGACCAGTTCGGTCATCGCGGCCAGGCCGACGGCGCTGGCGGGGCCGGCCTTCTTGCCGAGAGAGGAGAAGGCCAGGACAAGCGAGGGGCGGATTCTCTGGCCTGGGGTGTCGAGGAAGTGATCGAGCAGCTCGCCGATGAAAGGCGACTCGATGGTCAGGCTCGAGCGGATGAAGGCTGTGACTTCATCGAGCTGGGTCTTGAGGTGCGCAAAGCAGTCGATCACGGAGGTTCTCCAATCGAACCGAGGCCTCCCCATGAGGAGGGCCGCACATTATAGCCCTGGCGCCCGGTCGCGTAAACAGACTTGTTCGGACGGTCGCGATGCCGCGAGGACGGTCGCCCGCGGGCCGGTCGGCCTCCGCGGAGGCTCAGACGGCGCCGTCGAAGGCCAGCGTGATGGGGCCATCCACGGCAATCGCGACGCCGCGCGAGAAGACCCGGAGTTCACCCCCGTCCTGCACGAAGAGCACGCGCGAGGGCAGGAACCCCAGGAGCCGACCGGCGTGGAAACAGGCGCTGGCGGCCGAGGCGCACGAGGGAGACAGGCCGACTCCCCTCTCCCAGGTTCGGAGCCGGAACCTGCTGCCTCCCAGCGGAGAAACCAGGCTGACGTTGACGCCATCCGGAAAGAGCGGCGATGGGCAGCGCAAGCTGTCGCAGGCCGACACGATGCGGGCCGGAACCGCGTCCGCATCCGCGACACGGAAGACGGCGTGGGGATTTCCGAGCACCACGCGGAACGCCTCGCGATAGCCGGCCGTGAACGACGGCGGAGGGCGGAAGGGCGCCGCGGCCGGATCGTCCGGTCCGCAGAGCAGGGCCGGATCGAACTCGAGCACGGTGCGGCTGCCGGGGCCGCGCCGGACGGTCACGGTGCCCGCGGGCGGGCGTAGCTCGAGCGACCGGCCCGGTTCACCGAGCCGCCACAGGTGCCTCGCCGCGATGCGGATGCCGTTGCCGCTGAAGGTCGCCGGAGAGCCGTCGGCGTTGAAGATGCGAAGACCGCGGACTCCGCCCGCCGGCGGGGCGATCAGCATGATGCCGTCGGCGCCGATACCGCGATGGCGGTCGCACAGCGCCGTGGCCTTGCGAGCGCCGAAACCGGCCGCCTCGAAGCCGACGAGGAAATCGTTGCCGTTTCCGTGATACTTGGCGAAGGGCCAGGAGGGTCCGGCTTGGGTGGGCATGGGACGAAATCGACGTAGGGAGCGGAGACCCACGACCGGACCCGCACTCGACCCGGATCGGCATCAGGCCGATCGCCTCGGGTTCGGGTTCGATCGTGTGCCCCCGAAGCAAAGACCCGGCGGCCGTCTCGAGGACGACCGCCGGTTCTGACTACGAAGGACTCAGCGCCGTCGCTTGTTGCCCCGATCCCAGCTGCTCTTGCCGGGTCGATCCTCGCTGCGACGCCCGCGACCACGGCCGCCCCCACCGCCGCCGCCGCCGCCACCGCCGCCACCGCCACCGCCCCCGAAGCTGCTGAAGCCGCCACCCGGAGGGCCGGAGCGAGGCGTCATGGGCCGGGCCTCGTTGACCACGATGTTGCGACCGCCGACAGCCTGCCCGTTCAGCGCGGTGACAGCCGCGTTGGCCTGTGCGTTGTCGGGCATCTCGATGAAGCCGAATCCCTTGGGACGGCCGGCCCGCTCGTCCCAGGGCAGATCCACGCTGCCCACCTCGCCGTGTGCGGCGAACATGGTGCGGATCTCGTCCTCGGTGATTTGGTATGGCAAGTTGCCGATATAGATGCGAATGGCTGGTTCTCCTTGCATTCCAGGAGCGATCGGCTGCCCGCCGGCTGGGCCCATCGCTGGTCAGTTTGGCAAGAAGGGTACGCCCTCCAACCGAGGTTGTCCAGCAATTCCGGGAGGCGGAAACACCCCGCCCTCGGCTCGGCCCGGAGGGGCCGCCGGCCATCAGTTTCCGACCAGATAGGCGACGAGGGCGACCGCGGCCATCACGGCACCCAGGAACAGAAGCGGCGCCTTCAGCTCACCCAGCGCAACGGCCGCCGAAGGGCGTCGTCTCCGCCGGCGGCGGCTGCCTCCGCGGGCCCGGAAACGCTCCATCCGGGCGAGGTCCTCGTTGCGCAGGTCCGGCAGGCCGCAGGAATCCTCCCAGTGATGCTGGAGTTCGTGCAGCAGCGTGTCGCGCATCTCAGCCTCGAACTGCCGGCGGCGACGCCACCCCATCGCCAGGAACGAGCCGTGATAGAGGTAGACGTACTTGCCGTCCTGGCGCTGGTGGTACTCGCCCAGAAGGTAGACCTCCCGGACCTCCGGATCCGGCCGGGCCTCGGGCACGGCGAAGATTCCGTCCACGCCTTTCAGGAAGGCAGGGGGTATCTCCTCGACCATCCGGGCGAGGATTGCCGAGAAATCGTCGAAATCGGGGAGATCCTCGTGGCGCATGGAGCACGCCCCGTTCGAGCCCGATCCACGCGGCGCGCGCGGACCGCGGGCAGAGCCTACCCGCGATTACAGTCTACCGCTTCGCCTGAGCCCGGGCAGCTGGAGCGCCGCGACCGTCAGGGGACGACTTTGAGATGGCAAATGGTGCGCTCGCCCTGAGGCTCGACGGTGCGCACGACCTTCACGGAGCGCGCCGGGCCGGTGAGCCGCATGTCGACCCGCGCGATGCCGGTATCGTCGGTCAGCTGGACCAACGAGTCGGCCTGCACGTGGGCCGTGCCGTCGACCAGATTGGCCTTGAACGGCGCGGCCGTGGCTTCGAGAACGAACTCCACGGGCCGGCGGCCGACCGGCTGGTCGTTGCTGTCCCGGATCTCCAGGGCCACCGGGAACACGATCTCGGTCGACTTCGGCGCCTTGACGCTCGCCTTGCCGGCGGCCTGCCCCGCGGGCGAAGGCATGCTGGGGGAGCCCAGGTCCGAGCTGATGCGGCCCGGCGTCGGATTAACAGCAAGGTTAACCTGTCGGTCGGAGGAACTCGTGCGGAACCGCTTCAGGATCGCGGCGATCGCCTCTCGCGTGTCGGGAGCGGCCTGCGCCGCCGGCGACGCGGGAGCGGCCTCGGCCGCCGTGGCCGGCGCGGCGGGGGCTGCCGTCCGCTTGCCGAGCGCGGCGACCCTGGCCCGGGCCTCGGCCATCAGGCTGGTCTTGTCCGGGGTCTGTTCGGAGGCGGGATCGGGCGCGGCATCGGGCGCGGCATCGGGAGCCGGGTCCTCGGCCGCGTCGGGAGAGGCCTCGACCTCCGCGGACTCGACGCGGGGCCGGCGGATCGGGGGGTGCCTCTTCGCCACGAACATGGCCTCCGGGGCCCCGCCGCGCGGAGCTTCCCAGGCACCCTCCTCGCTGGCCGAAGCCAGCTCCGACTGCTGTTCGGCCCGCATGGCCAGCCGCAAGTCCGAGACCCGGATCTGCAGCTCTGCCTGACGGGCGAGTTCGACGACCTGCTTCTCCATGGCGCCGATCTGTTCCTCGTAGTTGGCCAGCGTGGCGCTCAGATAGGGCCGCGCCTTCTCGACGCCGGGGATCTTCGCCAGGACCTTCGCGTTTCGCTCGTGGAAGTCGGCCATCTTCTCGGCCAGCTCGGTTTCCAGCTCCTCGCGGGTGGCCTGGTCGTCGACCCGGCGCAACTGCGCGTCGAGCGCGGCGATCTCGGCGTAACCCTGCTTGACGAGCCCGAACAGCCGGCCCATCAACCCGCCCAGGTCGCCGGCGTCAGCCGCCGCGCCTTGCGCCAGGATGGGGCCTGGAGAAACGGTCAACAGCGCGATCGAGGCCAGCGAGGCCACCAGCAGCCGGCGGAAGTTGCCCGAGTTGAGCGCCATGGATCTCATCACCTCTCGAGGTGCAGCGGCCTGGGACAGTGAGCAACCGGGGAGCCATTTGCACCCGCTTCTTCTGATCTATCGGCGCGCCGGGGACGCCACCGAACAGTTGTCGCGACAACGGACCGGAGAGCTGTCGCGGCCGCGCCCACACCGCACCCTCGCCGTCCCGCCGTCCCGCGGGAGTCGCGATGCTATACTCGACCGCCATGGCTGCAAAGCGCGTCCAGCTCGTTTCCGGCCTCGTCAATCGCCGGGACGCGGATCCCGGGCTCCTCGTGGAGCTGGCCGGGCTGGGCCGCTGCTACCTCTTCGACTGCGGCAACCTCGAGAGACAGTCGAAGCGGAGCCTGATGCGGGTGTCCCGCCTGTTCGTCAGCCACACCCACATCGATCACTTCATCGGTTTCGACCGGCTGCTGCGGATGTCGCTCGGCGATGTCCGGGAACTCCACGTCTACGGGCCCGAGGGGATGCTGGCCAACTTGCGAGGCAAGTTCTCGGGCTATCTCTGGAACCTCCAGGAGGCCGGCCCCGACTTCGTGGGCCACGAGATCTCCGGCGCCCGCATGCTCACCCAGCGTTTCCCGGGCGAGCGCCAGTTCCGGCCCGACGAGGTGCGCGAAGAGGCGGTGGGACCGGGGGGCCTCGTCAGCTCGGAGGAGGGCGTCACCGTCCGGTGCGCGCCGCTCGAGCACCGCGCAACCTCGCTCGGATACTGCGTGAGGACCGAGCCCTTCCCGGCCATCCGGGAAGGGGCCCTGGAGTCGATGGGTCTGAAGGATGGTCCGTGGCTTGCCCAGCTCAAGCGGGCGGCGGTCGAGGAGCCCGCGTCCGGCGAGACGCTCGAGGCCGGCGGGCGGAGCTGGCCGGTGCGCGACCTGCTGGAACGTCTGATCGAGATGAAGCCCGGCCAGCGAATCGCCTACGTGACCGACACGCGATTCAGCGAACGAACCGAGGAGGCCGTGGCGGCGCTCGCCGCCGGGGCCGACGTGCTGTACTGCGAGGCCAACTTCCGCGACGAGGACGCCGAGCGCGCCCTCGAGACCTGCCACCTCACCGCCGGCCAGGCCGCCCGCTTCGCGCGTGCCGCCGGCGCCGCCAAGCTCGTCCTCTTCCACATCTCACGCAAGTACAGCGGCGACTTCAAGCCGAGCCTCGAGCAGGCCCGGCGGGTGTTCGCGCGAACGGAGTGACGGCGAGGGGGCAGAACGAAAGCCTCTCAGGGGCTTC
>CAZSVK010000008.1:540-12711 GCA_964610245.1 uncultured bacterium | reverse complement strand
GTCCCTCGAGCCTCTACCTCTCGAGGTCGAGAAACTCCGTCTTCTTCAGCTCCTCGACGGCGAGCAGCTCGTCGGCGGCCAGGTCCCCGGCCACGACATCTCCGAACGCCTTGCCGAAGGCGGCCACCAGCGCGGCGGCCAGCGCCTCCGCGGTGACGGCGGGAGCCGCCTCGGCCAGGCTCACGACCCGGCCCCGATAGCGTTCCCGGAACTCTTCCACGGTCAGGGCCCGCGGCCGGAACAGCCGCGCGGCCAGCTCGTCGTTGGGCGAGAGCAGGATCGAGCCGTGCTGCAGCAGCCCGCCGTCGCGGCGGGCCTGGGCGCTTCCGATCAGCTTGCGGCCGCCGAGCGAGACCGTCTCGATCCGGTGCTCCTCGAAGCAGGCGCGGGTCGCGTCGCTGCGGCCCGACTCGCGCTCGGTGAGCGAGCCTTCGAGACCCAGAAGAGCCAGCGCATCCACCAGCACCTTCGATATCGCCAGGTAGGACCTGCCGATGCTGGCGTGGGCGACCGGATGCGAGCCGGGCAACGTCAGGCAGTAGGTCAGATCGCTGCCGTGCAGCAGCGCCTTGCCCCCCGTCGGACGCCTCACCAACCCCACGCCGGCCACCTCGCAGGCCGCCAGGTCCACGGCCCTCGCGGCCTCCTGGGCGTATCCGAGCGATACCCAGGGGCCCTTCCACCGGTACAGACGCAACGTGGGCCGGGCCCGGCCGCCGGCCACGGAGCGCAGCAACGCCACGTCCGTGGCCATGTTCGTCGGGCCGTCCTGTGGCGGCGTGAAGACTGCTCTCAGCGACATCGAATCCTCCGTTGGGCGTCCGCCGCCGGCGCGGCGGGCCTGGGCGTTCACGGGCAGTTGCGGCGGGGAGCCGACGCCTCGTGCCTGTCCGCCCGGCGGGCGCCCGCGGCCTGCGGCTCGGGCCAGGCGCCGGTCCAGCGCAGCACCGGCTTGCGCGCGGCCTCGACCTCGTCGAAGCGGCCGACGGGGGTCGTGCTCGGCGCGGCGTGCAGCAGTTCGGGATTCTCGTGGGCCTCGCGGGCGATGCGCAGCATCGTCTCGATGAAGGCATCGAGGCTCTCGAGGCTCTCCGACTCGGTCGGCTCGATCATCAAGGCCTCATCCACGATCAGCGGGAAGTAGATCGTGGGCGCATGATAGCCCAGGTCGAGCAGCCGCTTCGCGACGTCCAGCGTGTGCACGCCGGTCGCCTTGGCCAGCTCCCGGCCCGACAGCACGAACTCGTGCATGCAAACGCGGTCGTGAGGCAGCTCGAAGGAGCCCTTCAACTTCTGCCTCAGATAGTTGGCGTTCAGTACCGCGGCGCGCCCGGTCTCGCGCAACCCCTCGAGCCCGGTGGCCAGGATGTAGGTATAGGCGCGGACCATGTTCGAGAAGTTGCCGTAGAACCCGTGGACCGGGCCGATCGAATCGGGGAACGCGGTCTCGAACCGGTAGCGCCCGTCGTGCCGCGCGACCCGCGGCACGGGCAGGAACGGCGCCAGCACCGGCTTGACGCAGACCGCCCCGGCCCCGGGCCCTCCGCCGCCATGCGGCGTCGAGAAGGTCTTGTGCAGGTTGAAGTGCATCACGTCGAAGCCCATGTCGCCCGGCCGGGCGTGCCCCAGCAAGGCGTTGGAGTTGGCCCCGTCGCAGTAGAGCAACCCGCCGGCCTGATGGACCGCCTCGGCGAGTTCGAGGCTCTGCTCCTCGAAGAGACCCAGTGTGTTGGGATTGGTCAGCATCACGAGGGCGACGCCGCCGTCGAGCGCCTTTCGCAGCGCGGGCAGGTCGGTGAGGCCGCGGCGGTTCGAGGGCACCTCGACGACGTCGAACCCGCACATCGCGGCGCTGGCCGGGTTGGTGCCGTGCGCCGAATCGGGCACGAGCACTCGCGTCCGCTTCTGGCCCAGCTTGCGGAAATGCGCCTTGACCATCATCAGCGCCGTCAGCTCGCCGTGGGCGCCCGCCACCGGCTGCAACGACACCTCGTCCATCCCGGCGACGGCGCAGAGGAACCGGCCCAGCCGGTAGCACAGCTCGAGCGCGCCCTGCACCCCCTCCTCGGGCATCAGCGGGTGCAGATCGGCGAAGCCGCAGAGGCCCGCCATCGCATCGTTGATCTTGGGGTTGTACTTCATCGTGCACGAGCCGAGCGGGTACATCCCCTTGTCCAGGTGGTAGTTGAGCGCCGAGAGCCGCGTGAAATGACGCACCACGTCAACCTGGCTCACCTCGGGCAGTTCCACCTCCTGTCGCACCATCCCTGCCGGCAGCGCGGCCAGCGACGGGTCTTCCGGCACATCCAGCGGGGGCAGCACCAGCCCTCGCCGGCCGGGGCTCGAGAGTTCGAAAATCAGCTTCTCTGACATGGCTAGGACCTCAGGACTCGCGCCAGCGCGGCGGCCAGCGCGTCGATGTCGGCTCGGGACCGGCGTTCCGTGACAGCCACCAGCAGCGCGTCGCCCAGCGCCGGATAGTCCGGCCCGAGGGCCAGGCCGGCGGCGAGGTTGTCGCGCGACTGCAGCTCGGGCAGGATGCTGGCCGGCGAAACCGGCAGCCGCACCGCGAACTCGTTGAAGAACGGCCCGTCGAAGGCGGCCTTCACGCCGGGGATGGCCGTGAGCGCCTTGAACGCATAGTGGGCCTTGTGGTAGTTCAACCGGGCCAGCTCGGGCAGCCCGTGCTTGCCCAGCGTCGACAGATAGATCGTCGCGGCCAGCGCGGCCAGGGCCTGGTTCGAGCAGATGTTCGACGAGGCCCGCGCCCGGCGGATGTGCTGCTCGCGCGCCTGCAGGGTGAGCACGAAACCGCACCGTCCGTCGTGGTCGCGAGCCATGCCCACGAGCCTGCCCGGGATGCGCCTGAGCAGCGACTCCTTCACGGCGATATAGCCCACGCCGGGGCCGCCGAAGTTCTGCCCCACGCCCAGGCACATCCCCTCCCCCACCACGATGTCGGCGCCGAGCGTCCCGGGCGCCGCGAGCAGCCCCAGCGCGATCGGGTTGGCCACGACGATCAGCAGCGACTTGCGATCCATCGCCTGCCGGAGCGCCGCTAGCTCCTCGATGATACCCACGAAGTTAGGATAGGCCACCACCACGGCGGCCACGTCGCCGCCGCCGACCGCCGCGGCCGGAGTGCGTCCGGCGCCGTCCAGCTCCACGAACGTCGGCTCCCGATCGGTGGCCGCGAGATACGTCGAGACCACGCTCCGATAACGCGGGTTGACGCCCGTCGAGAGCACCACCTTGTCGCGATTGGTCGCGCCGCAGGCCAGCAGGGCGGCCTCGGCGATCGCCGTGGCGCCGTCGTAGAGACTGGCGTTGGCGACGGCCATCCCGGTCAGATTGCAGACGAGCGACTGGAACTCGAAGATGGCCTGCAGCGTGCCCTGGCTCACCTCGGGCTGATACGGCGTGTAGGCGGTCAGGAACTCGCTACGCAGGATCAGGCTCGAGATGAGGCTGGGCACGTAGTGGTCGTAGACGCCGCCGCCCAGGAAAGAGACGAACCGGCAGGCGCCCTGGTTGAGGCCGGCGAGGCGATTGAGTTCGCGGGAGACCTCGTCCTCGGAGAGGCCGGTCTCGGGCAGGCCGTCGCCGCGGAAAGCGTCACGGATGGATCTGGGGATGCTGTCGAACAGCTCCGCCGAAGATGCGAGCCCGAGCGTCTCGAGCATGTGCTTCTCGTCGGAGGATGTCAGCGGTATGTACGGGTGGCTCAAGTGCGATTCACCCCTTGCGGGTTTGCAGGAGCGGAGCGGGACGGACCGCTCGAGGCCAGGCGAAGCGCCTGGCGTTCGTTGGAGGGAACATGGCTGCGCGGCCACCGAGGCCGCCAGAAACGGGGGCCGCGGGGCCCGCCGGGAGGCGCCTGGCAAAGCGAGGCTCGGGGGCCGCGCCCGGACGGTGGAGCCAGGGGCCTGAAACAGGACGTCCGCGGAGCCGGTCTGGCGGCGCCGCGGACGTCTGTCGAGTTCGGGGGTCGAATACCAGGCCGCGCCGGACCGACACCGGCACGCCCCGGGGACTAGATGCGATCGTCTTCGTCGTCGTCGCGATCGTCAGCTTCGTCGTCGTCGTCGTCGTCGGCGTCCTCGTCGCGGGCGGCCTCGCTCTGCAGGAATTCCTCGTAGTCCTCGGCGGACATGAGGCTGTCGAGTTCGTCGACGTCGGACATCTCGATCTCGATCATCCAGCCGTCGCCGTAGGGCGCCTGGTTGACCAGTTCGGGCTGGTCCTCGAGATCGGTGTTGACCTCGAGCACCTTGCCTCCGACGGCCATGTAGAGATCCGAGACGGCCTTGACCGATTCGATGACGCCGAACGAGTCGCCCTGCTCATACTCGGTGTCAACCTCGGGAAGCTCTACAAAGACGACGTCGCCGAGCTGATCCTGGGCGTACTCGGTCACGCCGATACGGGCATGATGCTCTTCGAGGATCTCGACCCACTCGTGGTCCTTCGTATATCGCAGGTGCTCAGGAAAATGGTTCTTCATCGGGTCAGTCCTCCATGTTCAATGGGGGGGGGGTAGTTCGTAGCGGTAGTCAGGTAGTAAAGGGGCATCGGAACCCGAAGATTGTCCTTATAGACTTCGCGGGGCTCCCATGTCCACATCTATGTGCAACGGAAACTGACTGGTGAAATCCCGCACCTTCGACCGGATCGCGACCAGCGCGGCCTCGTCCTCGCCGGCGGCCAGCGTTTCGGCCATCCAGCCGGCGATCTGGGCCATGTGCGGCTCCTTCATTCCTCGGCTGGTTACGGCCGGCGTGCCGACGCGAATGCCGCTGGTGACCATCGGCTTCTTGGCGTCGTACGGGATCATGTTCTTGTTGACGGTGATGCCCGCCAGGTCCAGGGCCTTCTCGGCCTTCTTGCCCGAGTAGCCCAGCCCCGAGACGTCCATCAGCCCCAGATGCGTGTCGGTGCCCCCGCTGACGGCGCGGAAGCCGCGACTGGCCAGCTCCCTGACGAGCGCCCGCGCATTCGCGAGCACCTGCTCCTGGTAGGTCTTGAAGTCCTGGGTGGCCGCCTCGGCAAACGCCACCGCCTTTCCGGCGATGACGTGCATCAGGGGACCGCCCTGGTCGCCCGGGAATAGCGCCTTGTCGATCGCCTCGCGATGCTTCTCCCGGCAGAGGATCATCCCGCCGCGCGGGCCGCGCAGCGTCTTGTGAGTGGTCGTCGTCACGACGTCGGCGTACTCGCAAGGGTTCGGGTGCAGGCCCGCGACCACCAGGCCGGCGAAGTGCGCCATGTCGACCACGAAGTAGGCGCCCACGCCATCGGCAATCTCCCGGAAGCGCTTGAAGTCGAGGATGCGGGGATAGGCCGACCAGCCTGCCAGGATGAGCCGCGGCTTGTGCTCCTCGGCCAGCCGGGCCACCTCGTCGTAGTCCACGGTCTCGGTCTCGCGGCTGACACCGTAGGGCACGATCTTGTAGCGCTTGCCCGAGAAGTTCACCGGGCTGCCATGCGTGAGATGACCGCCCATCGACAGGTTCATCCCGACGACGGTGTCGCCCGGCTGGATGAGCGCGTCGTACATCACCAGGTTGGCCTGGGAGCCGGAGTGGGGCTGAACGTTGGCGTGCTCGGCGCCGAAGAGTTTCTTCGCGCGCTCGATCGCCAGCGTCTCGACCTCGTCGACGACCTCGCAGCCACCGTAGTAACGCTTGCCGGGATACCCCTCGGCGTACTTGTTGGTCAGCACGCTGCCCATCGCCTCGAGGACGGCGCGGCTCACGAAGTTCTCGCTCGCGATCAGCTCGATGTTGGCGACTTGGCGGCCTTCCTCGCGCTGGACCAGCTCCGCGATTGCCGGATCGATATCTGCCAGGCCGAGTCCTTTCACGGTTGCACCTCTTGAGTCAGGGGTAAGGGGTCGGGAGCGGGCGGCTAGTCCTTCTTCTTCTCGGAGCCCGGCCGCTTGTAAAACGGCGTCTTGACCACCTCGGCCTCGACGTTCTGGTTGCGGATGCGGACGGCGAACTTCGTGCCGGCCGCCGTGAACTCGGGCTTCACGTAGCCCAGGCCCAGGTTCACGTCGAGCGTCGGCGAAAAGCTGCCGCTCGACACGTGGCCGATCATCTCGCCGCCGACGCACAGCTCGTGCCCGTGGCGGGCAATGCCCCGGCCCAGCATCTTGAATCCGACGAGCTTTCTCGAGAGCCCTGCCTCGCGCTGCTTCAGCAGGGCCTCGCGCCCCACGAAGGCAGGCTTGTCCAGCTTGACCGTCCAGGCCAGGCCGGCCTCGAGCGGCGTGGTCTGCTCGTCCAGGTCGTTGCCGTAGAGCATCAGTCGGGCCTCGAAGCGCAGAGTGTCGCGCGCGCCCAGACCAATGGGTGCGACCCGGGCATCGCCGATGAACAGATCCCACAGCGGAATCGCGGCCTCGTTCTCGCAGTAGATCTCGAAGCCGTCCTCGCCCGTGTAGCCCGTCCGAGAGACGATGACCTGGTGGCCCAGGACCTTCGTCTCGAGGAAGTGGTACGACTTGATGCCTTCCAGGCCGGGAACGTACGGCCCCAACACGTCCAGCGTCTTCGGCCCCTGCAGGGCCAGCAGCGCCATCTCGAAGCTTCGGTCGACGACCTCGGTGGAGGGACTAACGTGAGCTTTCACCCAAGCGAGGTCCTTCTCGCGGTTCGAGGCGTTGACCACCAGCATCATGTGGCCGTCCGCGTAGCGATACGCGATCAGGTCGTCCACGATGCCGCCCTGGTCGTGGCACATCGGCGAATAGACGCACTGGTTGGCGTGGATGGCCGCCATGTCGTTGGTGATCAGGCGGTTCGTGTCGGCCACGGCCTGCGGCCCGGTCAGGATGAACTCACCCATGTGGGTCAGGTCGAACAACCCGCAGGCCGAGCGGACGTGGCGGTGTTCCTCGAGAATTCCAGCGTACTGGACGGGCATCGACCAGCCGGCGAAGTCGACCATACGGGCCTTCGCCTTCAAGTGCCGGTCGTGAAGAGGAGTCTTGTGAACGTGGGGCTTCATGCTCACCTCGATAGCGCCGTCGGGCCCGGCACAGGGCCATTTGACGCGCCGCGTAGTATAGCCAGCGGGCTGCGCGAAGTCGAGCCCCGCGCGGCCGGTTTCAGTAGCGATGCGGCCTCGCGCCGCAAAGCCTCGCAGCGATTGGTCTCCCGGGTCACCGTGGAGGCTAGGTCAGGCACCTCGCCTGGCTACCCGCGCCGGACCGGGCCCTCTACGAACCGCTGCGGGCAAGCCGAGCCGTCGCCAGTTCGGCGCCCTGCGCGCCCAGGAGGTGCACGACGCCTGCCGCGTCCACGCGGAAGGTGCCCTGCCGCCCGGCCTGCTGCAGATCGCGCCAGGAGCCCTCGCCTGTGCGATCGGCGCCGAGCCGCATCTGGACCTCGGCGCGCTCGCGCCCCTGGGCGTCCGTCAGCCGGCTCGTGACGCGCGCAGGTCCCCGCCCGGCAACCCCGGCCGTCTCGGCCCCGGCGAACTCCACCTCGTGCCGCTCGGTCGACCCGTCGCGCAACCGGGCCTGTCCCGTGACGCGCACCTGGCCCGTGGGGGCGGTCTCGACCCGTTCGGTGGCCCCGCCGCCCGAAAGCAGCGTGCCGTCCAGGTCCAGGCGCCCCTCGGCGGCCGTCACCGTCAGCCGGTTCCGGCGGCCGTCGGCATGGCTCAGCTCGACGTCGGCCGTCCCGGAGACCAGCCTCCCATCGGCGGCGATCGCGAGAGCGTGGCTCTCGTCGACTGTGAGGGTCACGGCCTGCACACCTTCCTTCAGCAGCGGCTCGGAGGCAGGCCCGAAGCCCACCGTGGCGCGGCCCCACACCGCTTCGGCCGAGAAGGCGCCGCCCCCGTCGAGCCCCAGCCTCGGATGCCGCACCCGCGCATCGACGGCCAGAGTGCCCACCTCGGTGCCCAGGTTGCGGGCCGAGGCGGTGACCGAGAGCGTGCTGGCGGCGAGCAGACGAGTCACGTCGTCCAGGCTGCGGGCCTGGCCGCGCGCGCCCGAAACGGCCAGCGTGAAGTCGGTGGCGTCGATCTGGCCCAGCAGCGTCACTCCGCCCTCGGCGAAGTCGAACTCGAAGGAAGGCATGGTCTCGCCCTCGGCGGGCGCTCTGACAACCCCGGTCAGACCGGTCAGGCCCAATCGCAATCTCGTGAGCGAGCCGTCCTCGCGCGAAACCTGGCCTTGCACCCGCACCGGTCCCGCGAACGCCACCGCAACCGGCACGCCGGCGGCATCCCATCGGACGGTAACCCCGTGAAAGACCAGGGCAGTCGCTCCGTCCTGGAATTCGAAGCCGTCGGCGAGAGTCGTGAACCCCGAGGCGCCGGCGGAGGACCCGGGCTCGGAGCCGGGGCCTTGCGGCGGTCGGGTCTGATAGTCGGGATAGGGCCCAGGAGGCCCGGTGTTGGGATCGACAGCCTCTTGCCCCCCGGTCACGGCGCCCCCGGGTTCCACCGAGTCGCCGTTCCAGCCCGGGTACGGACGATTCGGCCCGATCCAGCCCTGGCCAGGGACTGCCTCGCCGCCCGGTCCGGTGGTGATGACGCCCGGCAGGACCGGGCCGGGATCGGGCAGGCCGCCCGGATCCGGGAGCGGGTAGGGCATGATGACGATCTCGCGGTCCGCGGGCGCCACGGCGGGCGATTTACCCGGGGCCCGGGGCTTCCGCCGGTACGGACGCCGGCTGGCGCTGGACAACGAGAGCCGGGCGGCACCCTGCCGGGCGGCGGCCTTCCATCGCGAGAGGGTTGCGGCCACCACCACCGATGCCGCGGCTCGCGCCCCGGCCGGACCGGCCTTGGCGATCCCGGCCGCTGAACCGATCGAGCCGGACGACGCACTGCCCAGGCCTGACAGCGCGGAGACCATCCCGGCGTTGCCGCTATCGAAGCTCGCCAGCACGGCCGTCGCCACCAGCTCGGCCATCCGAGCGTCGGCCTCGGTCCCCGCCGACGAGGCCTGACCGCCCGAGACCGGGTCCAGGACCGCGGCGCCCTCGGGGGCCGGAGCGAGGTTGTTCGTCGCCACGAAGCCAGGAACGGCCGCGCCCGGCAGGACTCCGCTGGGATCGTCGGTCTGACAGCCCACCGCCGCCAGCGACAGTCCCAGGCAGAACGCCAGCTTCCACGTCATGCCGCTTCTCATCGATATCCTCCCCGACAATCGAACAAAAACACGGTGCCGCGTCGCCGTAATGTTATGACGCGGCCGGCCGGGTGTCAACGCGGGGCTCGAGGCTCGAGGCTCGAGGCGTTCCCTACTTCCGCTTGCGGAGCACAATCGAGACGCGGAAGGTGTCCGGCTCGGTCATGCCGGCCCCGACCGCCACGCTCGAAAGCGCTGCCGAGAGCTTCTTGGCCGCCTCGACCTGCGGGTTCGCCGCGGGCAGCGGCAGCGGCGCCTCCAGGGTGCCGTGCACGCCGCAGGCCGCCTTCGGCCCATCCGTGTACTTGCCGCCGGCGGGGCAGAGCGCCTGCGCCGCCGTGAGTTTCCCGGCGCGCAGATCCGCCAGGTTCTTCAGGCAGGCCGCCTGCACCTTGACCGCGAGCGCCGAAAAATCGCCGCCGGTCATCTCGGCCAGGCGCTCCATCAGCTCGGTGGCGCCGTAGCCGACGAACTGCAGCCGGTCGCCGCCCATCACGGAGAAGAGGCTCGCGAAGCCGGGGCTGTCGCGCAACTTCTGGGGCGCGTCGAGCAGGCTCTCGAGCACCTCCGGCCCGGTGGCGGCCATCAGGAAGCCACCGGTCACGGAGTAGGAAGGCTTGATCTGGGGCCGATCGGGTAGCGCCGACACGAACACCTTGGCGCCGGCGACGGTGCGCTCCTGGAAGGCCAGCTTGCCCTTGAAGTTGGAGGCGACGCGCTGCATCGACCGCCGGCAGGCCTCCTCGTCCTTGACGCCCACGAGCAGCGCCACCTGGGGCAGCCGAGCGTCCCATAGCACCGTCAGCGCGCACTCCGCGCCCATCCAGGGAGCGACGTCGTTCTCGTAGCTCAGCCCGAGCATCGCCGCGGCGCTCCCCCGCGTCTGCGCCCAGGCCTCGGCGCGCTGGGCGGCCGCCGGATCGGTGGAGGTCTCCTCGCCCGGCGCGGAGAGCGACATCCCCAGGAAGATCGGGTGGTTGGCCGAGATCAGTCCGGGCGCGGCCATCGCCTTCTCGGGGAGCTGCCGAGTCACGAGCGCCGGCAGAGGCGCCCCGGCGGCGAACCCCGCCCGGACATCGATCTGGGAGAGCGCGTCGCCCGCCACGTACTGCACCGAGAGCGACCTGAGCTTCCCGAACAGTTCGGCCAGGTGACGCGAGGGGTTGAGCCCCTTCAGCATCTGCGTCGCCAGCGCGGCCGGGTCGGGCAGCCCCCGCGGCGGCTGCGGCGGCGCGGCCTCGGCGCGCCTGGCCTCGGACTCGAGCGACGCCGCGACGCGGCCGGGGTCGATCACGGCGAGCACGACGCTGTCGGGGTGCAGCCGGGCGACCGCGTCACGATGACCCGGCGCGGAGGCGACGCTCGGACCGCCCGAGGCGGCGCGCGCCAGCGCGGCCTCGACCCGCGCGGGATCGCTGCCCGCGACGACCAGTTCGGGGCCCACGTGGAAAGCGAAGGCGGCCTGCCGGTCGGGGCAGCGCATGACGACGAGACGGCCCCCGCCGGGCAGGCCCCCGCCGGGCAGGCCCCCGGCGAGGGGCTTGCTGGTCACCTGCTTGCCTTTGGCGGCCTCCTTCTCGAACGCCTCGAGGAAGGCCCGCAGCCTGGGAGAGGCGGGTGCGACCAGGGTCAGCTCGGGCTCGGCCTGCTCCGAAGGCCGTTCGGTCGCGAGGGCGAATCCGCCCGAGAAGAGTTCCAGGAAGCTGACCTGGGCCATCTTGTGGACCAGCAGGAAGTCGTTGATCTCCTGCAGCCAGTCGGCGAACGAGGCGGCTCCGGGCGCGGCGGCGAGCCGTTGCCTGACACCGGCCATCGAGGCGGCCTCCTCGGCGGAGCCCGGGGCCGGCGCATAAAAGTCGAGGTTACGAACGGCGAGGTAGAGCAACGGTTCGGCCGGAAGACAGGCCGCCCACCTGGCATCGAAGGCGACGCTCGCCACGGGCGAGGCCTGCGCGGATCCACCCGCGGCGGAAGCGCCCCCGGAAGCGGCGGCGGCACCCGGACGGAGCGCGGGCGATCCGGGCTCGGCCGGCTGGCCGCAGGCGGCGCAGAGCAGGACCGCCGAGAGCGCGAACCCCAGCGCCGCGCGAGCCCCGGGGCTCGAGGCGGCCCTTCGAGACGCGCCCCGCGGTCCTTCGAGACGCGCCCCGTGGGCGCTCCTCGGGATGGACGGAGCCTCAGGGCGAACGGATTGTCGGATTGGCTCTTGGCCGGCCGGCGCGCCAGGACGGGTCAGCGATTCCGGGGAGGATAGCTTCGAAGTCATCGAGACGTCCCTTTCCGCGCGGCTCAGGGCGCGGTTGCCGGTCCGGGACCGGCGGTTTCGGCGGCCGGCGCCGTCACGAGTTCTATCAGCTCACGAAGGTTCTCGTTGCGGGCCACGAAGAGCACCTCGCCGCCGGCGTAGAGCGTCGTGTCGCCCCGGGCCGGGATGACGCGATCCTGCGGATCGATCACGGCGATGACGGTGCAGCCCCTGGGGAAGCGGTCCATCCGATCGAGCGTGGCCAGCGTCATCCCTCCAACGCTGGCGTTACGAGGAATCGAGAGCCGGAACACCGACATCTCGCCCCCGCGCCCCAGAGGGATCGCGTCGCGCACTTCGGGCGTGCGAATCTGCATCACCAGCTGCTGGAGGACGATGTCGACGGTGTCGACCACGACGGTCGCGCCGGCCAGGCGATACGGCTCGGCGAACTGCTCGTCGCGCATCCTGACCGCGATCCGCCCCACGCCGAAGTGCCGCGACAGCAGCGCGAACGCCAGGTTGTCGGCGTCGTTGCGCATCATCCCCACCGCCACGTCGGCCTTGCGGATGCCGGCCTCCTTCAACGCGTCCATGCTCGTGGCGCTGCCCTCCACCGTCACGGCGCCCACGCGGTGCGCGATCTGCTCGCAGATCTTGAAGTCCTGCTCGACCACCACGACCGTGTGCGCCTCCACCAGGCGCGCCGCCAGCCTCGTCCCCATCAGGCCTCCGCCGGCGATGATTATGTACATCTCTTCCCTTCCTCCGGCCGGGC
>CAZSVK010000008.1:0-530 GCA_964610245.1 uncultured bacterium | reverse complement strand
CTCGTCCAGTTCCAGCAGCAGCGCCAGGCCGGCCTCGTCGGAGATCACTCGCTCGCGCATCGCGTTGGCCACGAGCGAGCGCTCCAGCCGTTTCATCTGCAGCTCCACCGATTCATACTCCCGATCCTCCAGCTCCTGGTGGTTCTCGTACAGCGCCTTGAGCTGGCGCTCGGTCCGCGAAGCCTTCACCTGGTATCGGGAGTTGAGGTGGTCATGCACCTCCCGCGAGATCAGCCCCTGGCCGAAGAGCCGCTTCAGCTCGGCCTGCACGCCGCGGCCCGCCAGCATCCGGCCGTGGCAGGAATCGAACTCGAGCTGGTGCTCCGGCGCCTCGGAGAGCCTCAAGTACTCGATGAGGTAGCGAAGCGTCACTCCTTGAAGGATGAGCGAGACCAGGACGACCCCGAACGTCACGGTCATGATCTCGCTGCGCCACGGCACCGACACGGGCAGAGACAGCGCCAACGCCATCGAGCGCGAACCGTAGAAGTCGCTCCAGACCAGCACCGCCGTCCAGCCCCTCGCGATCC
>CAZSVK010000007.1:0-33507 GCA_964610245.1 uncultured bacterium | reverse complement strand
GCCCTTTGAGATTAATGCGAACGTTATAGCTCGCGCAGTTGGCAGCGGCCCGGGCCACCTGCGCCGCCGAGCCCCCGTCGCTCGCCAGGTTGGGGTTCCCGTTGGCCACGACGGTGCGGACCAGTTCCAGGACCTCGGCCGAGCACTCCATGACCTCGAGCGGCACGCCGATCGCCTTCTCGGTCGCCTGGCGAATCCGATCGGCGCGGATGCGGACCTGCTCCTCGGTCTCCTTGGGCAGCTTCATCGCGGCCATCACCGAATCGAAGGCGGCGGCGTCCTTCTGGATGGCGTCGGTGAGCCGCGCGCGCAGCTCCTCGAGGCGCACCAGCGAGCGCTCGAGCAACTCGCGGCGATCGGCGAACTTCTTCTTGCCGATGGTGAACCGGCAGACCATCGCGCCGAGGGCCGCGCCGAGGGCGCCACAGAGGGCGGCGACGCTGCCGCCGCCGGGCGTCTCGGTCTTGGCGGCGACGCTCTCCAGGAACGGCACGATCGACTGGTCGGCGCCGGAAGACAGCTCGGCCAGCTTGTTCTCGATGATCTGACGCGGCGACCAGGCGGCATTCAGGCGCAGCGCGTCCTCGGCGGCCATCACGAGCGCTTCATTCGGCACGAGTCCCACGACCTCGCTATCGAGGATCGGCACCCCGTGCCGCAGCGCCTCGGCCTCGATGGCGTGGAAGACCCGGTGCACCGGGCTTCGCTTGTAGTTCACGAGGTTCATCGAGACCTGGACACAGCCCTTGTCCTTCAGGTCGAAACCCAGCGCCTTGACGTAGCGGAACCCGCCCGTCTTGTAGCGGATGGCGTCGGCGATCTTGCGCGCGATCTCGACGTTCGTGGTGCCGAGCTGGACGTTGAACGCCACCAGGAACATCCGGGCGCCGACGGCGATCGCCCCGGCGGTGGGATGGACGCGGCAGGGGCCGAAGTCGGGTTTGCGGGCCGGGTCGGCCTGGATCGACTCCCGGATGCCCTCGAACTCGCCCTTGCGCACCTCGGCCAAGTTCTCGCGGACCGGTCGAGAGGCGGCCTTCTCGTACAGGTAGACCGGGATCTCGTAGCGGCTGGCGATCTCCTCGCCGGTCTGGCGCGCCAGTTCGACGCACTCGGCCATCGACACCCCGCTGATGGGGATGAACGGCACGACGTCGCAGGCGCCCATCCGCGGATGCTCGCCCTTGTGGGTTGTGAGATCGATGCGCTCGACGGCGACACCGATGCCCCGGAGAACCGCCTCCTTCACCGCCGCGGGCTCGCCCACGACGGTGATCACGCACCGGTTGTGGTTGGCGTCGGACTCCTGGTCGAGAAGGGCGACGCCCTTCACCGAGCACATCCGGTCGACGATCTCCTTGATGACCTCGGGCCGGCGGCCCTCGCTGAAATTGGGAACGCACTCGACGAGCTTCGCCATTGGGGTCTCCTTCCCGCCCGCGCGCGGGAAGCCGATGCTACCAGCCCGCGGGGGTTCGGGGCAACGTCCGCGCCGAGCCTACAACCCCAGGTACCGGCGGGCGAGCACCACGGCGGCGTAGTCGTCGTGCGGCTCTCCCGGCGTCTGCAGCGAGAGCGGCAGCAGGCGCCACAGGCCCGTCGGCGGATGGTCGGCGAAGTAGAGAGCGCGGGCCTGGAGCGTCGAGTCTCGCTCATCGACCATGGCCAGCGCGGGCATGGCCTCGCCCAGCGCCGAGGCCAGCTCGCCGCTCACCCGGCGAGAGTCGGTCCCGTCGCCGAGCACGAGCGCCGCGACCGGCCCCGCGCCAAGCAGCTCTCGCGCCGCCTCGCCCAGCCCGGCGCGCAGCACCAGACGGCGGGCGAGCACCTTCCCCGACGGGTCGACGAGCGCCAGCCCGCACTTGTCGCGGCCTGGGTCAATGGCCAGGACCGGCAGCGGCATCGGGCGACGTGGCAACGGTCGAGGGTGGCGCGGGGGCCACGGAAGCCGTGGCGGGCGAAACAGCCGGGGCGGTCTCGGTGATCGGTCCGGTCACCGGGCGGAGGGCGTCCGGCTTCACCAGGCGGTAGTCGAGTTCCAGCTCGCCGTAGACCAGAATGTCGGCGGCAGCCACCAGCTCGACCGTGACGCTGGTCTTGCGGCGTTCGATCAGGTCGGCCAGACCGACGAACTTCAGGAGCATCCCGGCCGTGAACTGGCGGCCGCGAGCCTCGAGGCTGTACGGCGATACTCCACGCCCCTGCATGTCGAACATCACGCGCCGGTCGAAGTAGAAGAGCTGGTCGAGGATGTCCTTGCGCGGCCGGGTGCCGTCGATCGTGAACGAGGCGACGCGCTCGCCCTTCTCGAAGATGCGGATGTTGGTGCCGACCCTGAAGTTGACGTTGTGCAACTCCTCGCCAATGTTGACGTTACGGTCCGAGATCGCCTCGACGAAACACTGCGTCGGCAGGTAGTCGAGGGCGCCCGTCTCCTTGCGCTTGCGATAGCGTTCCCGCAGCTTCTGGATGTCCTGGTAGATGTCTGGGATCACCTGGTCGAGATGCGCCAGCTCCGCCGGATTCGCGGGGAGGATGACGCCGCGGAGCTTGGCCACGCGCCGGATCTCGTCGACCTGGCGGCCCATGACCTGCTTGAGCTGTTCCTGGCTGATGTCGATCGGGAACAGGAACGGCTGAGGCAAGAGCGGCTTGTCGAGCGGGAAGACCACGAGGGTGCCGGTCTTGACCTCGATCTCCTTGGCGAGCTGATCGTTGCGAGCATCCAGCTCGCGCGTCGCCGCGACCAGCTCGGCGACCCGGCTCGTCAGCGCCGCCGCCTCGACCGAGAGTTTGTCCCTCTCCTGGCGCCGCTCTTCGACGGCCGCCCGCAGGTACTTCTCGCGGGCAATCAGTTCGTCGGCGTGAAAGAGCATCACCCGGAACGGCTCCGAGATGACGCTGACCCCCACGAGCGTCACGACGGTGATGGAGAGCCCCGTGAGCACGCTGAAGACCAGCGCGGTGTGCTTGGGCCTCAGACCGAGCAACGATAGCCGCTTCTTGCCGAACCGCCCGCCCAGGATGTCTCCCAGGTAGGCCAGCACACCGCCCAGGCAGACGAGGAACACGAGCCGGCCCAGATCGCCGCCGAGCGCCGCCACCAGGACCGCGGCCACGAGGATCGCCGCGGGCGCGGTGAGATTGCTCGAACCCGGCGCCGGTCCGCGCGGCCTGGGCGACGCGGGCGACGCGGGCGGAACGGGCGGCTCGGAGGCCGGTGGCTCGGATCGGGGCTGGTTATCCACCATTTGTATCATCGGCAGCCGGCGGGCGCGGCATCATCCGGGCGCGGGCGGAACGGGAGGAGCCTCCCCGGCCGGGTCGGTCTCGCCGGCGCGGATCTCCGTGGCCAGGGTGAATCGGTCGCCGAGGTAGATGCGGCGGGCGTCCGGATTGTTGAGCACCTCTGAAACCCCGCCGGAGACCATGATCTTGCCGCCGTTCATGATGTAGGCCCGATCGACGATCGAGAGCGTCTCTCGCACGTTGTGATCGGTGATGAGGATGCCCAGCCCCTTCTCGCGGAGGTAGCCGATGATCTTCTGGATGTCGCCCACGGCGATCGGGTCGACGCCGGCGAACGGCTCGTCGAGCAGCAGGTAGCGCGGCCGGGCACACAGCGCGCGGGCGATCTCGACCCGCCGCCGCTCGCCGCCCGAGAGCGAGTAGCCCATGCTCTTGCGCACACCCTCGATCGACAGCTCGGCCAGGATCTCGTCGATGCGCTGCCGGCGCAGCTTGCGATCCGGTTCGAGGAACTCCAGCACTGCCTGCAGGTTCTGCTCGACCGTGAGCAGCCGGAACACCGACGGCTCCTGCGCGAGATAGCCGATGCCCAGCCGCGCCCGCCGGTGCATCGGCAGCCAGGTGATGTCGTCTCCGTCGAGTTCGATCACGCCGGAGTCGGGCCGCACCAGCCCCACGACCATGTAGAAGGTCGTCGTCTTGCCGGCACCGTTGGGCCCGAGCAGGCCGATGACCTTTCCCGGCTCCACCTCGATGGTCACCGAGTCGGCCACGGCGCGACCCTTGTAGGCCTTGCAGACCGAACGCGTCGTCAGCACCGGCCACCCCCGGGGACAGCGCGCTCCCTCATTGCGAGACCTTCATGCGGCCCGAGACTCCTCCGAAGACGAGGCTGCGCTTGGCCTTGAGGAAGTGCAGGATCTTCGTCCCCGAGACCCGGTCGGTCTTCTCTCCCTTGGGGCCGACGCTCCAGGCCTCGGCCCCTCCGATGAGAGTCAAACGGTCCAACGGCTCCTCCAAAAAGGCCCGGCGAGCCCGGGCGCCCAGGTCGGGGGCCTCGATCTCGACGGCGCCACGGAACAGGCACGAGCGCACGCTCTGGTCGATCTCCAGCTCGTCGCACCGGACCCGCACGTCCAGCGTCCGGCGTCCACCCGTCACGACCCAGCGCGTCAGCTCGACCCGGTCTAGCCCCTCGACCCGCTCCCCCGCCACGTCCAGCGCGATGCGCGTCGCCTTCATCTCCACCAGCTCGCTGGCGCCACCGGCCGCCTCGGTGGTCCTCCGGATCAGAGGATCCTCCCAGGCAAGCGCCAGCTCGCGCCCCACGCGATAGTCGAGCCGCCGGCAGGTCAGCACGAAGGTGCCGTCCCGGGCCTCGACCTCGCCCGTCGCAAGGGCCGAATCGGTCTTCTTCTCGTACCGGAGGTGATCGCAGGTCAGCACGAAGCTCCCGCGCACGACCCGGACGTTGCCCGAGACCTCGACGGTGTCGCCGCCGGCGTCGGTCGGCATCACGTCGCCCGAGACCTCGAAGGGAACCTCCCCCTCGGCCGCGCCGCAGCGGACCGCCCAGCCCAGGCCGCCCAGTATCACGGCTAGCACCGCACCCAGCACGGAGTGCTTCATCGCAGCCTCAGCGTCCTGCGCTGGCGGGTGGTACCCCGGCTCTCGGCTCCCGGACGCGCCTTCTCGCGCGCGCCCGGAACTCGCCGGCGTTCGCCGGTCCCGAGCTTGTGGCCGCTCCCGGAGCGATCTTCGAGCCGGACGTTGCGCAGGGCCACGCTGCGACCCGTGCGCATGTCGTGGATGATGTGATCGCCCTGGACGGTGCGGTCGATGCGGCCGCCTCGTTCGACCCTCCACGCGCGGGCATCGCCGAGGATGTGCACCTTCTCGGTCAGCTCGTAGATCACGGCCCTGTCTCCATCGGCTCCCATCTCGGTCGACCGGATGCGCACCTCTCCCTTGAACAGAGAACGCCGATCCCTGTAGAAGCTATCGGCCGTCCGGCTGCGAATATCATAAGGCACGCCGCGTTCCGGGACGACCCTCGTCGTCACGTCGCCCTCCGCGAGGACGTGCGCCCGCGGCCGGTCGAAGGCCACCGTGCGCGCGCTGAGGCGCGTCTCGCCTCCCCGCCCGGCCGAGGTCAGCGTCGCCCGCGGCGATTCCCGGGCCGACACCCACTCCCGCGGAAGGTCGTACTCGACGACGCCCGCCGACAGCTCGTAGCTCGGGTCGGTGAAGGTCACCGCGCCAGAGGCCTGCAGGAACCGGTTGCGGGCCTGGTAGAGCATCCGGTTGGCCCGCATCGTGCCCTGCGCCTTGCGCGCGGCGGCATGGCCCTCGAGCTGGTAGATGCCCTTCGGAACGTCGAAGTTGGCCGAGTCGCCGGTCAGCTCGACCGGCTCGCTCGTGGCCGGCCCCGCACCCGCACCGGAGGGCAGGCGCGTCGTGGTGATGACCACCTTGCCGGTGACGAGGCCGGTCTTGAGCTGGGTCGAGGTCTCGAAGCGGTCCCCGGCCAGCGTCGTGTCGCTGGTGACGAGCGTGGCCCGGCCGGGGCTCTCGAGCATCCCGGTACGCGGGTAGTAGAGCAGCAGCTCCGACTCGAGCCACCGCCCATCGTCGCTGGCGGCGCGGCACCCGCCCCGGAACTCCAGCGTATCGCCCGCCTTGGTAGCCCGCTTTCGCGCGTGAGCGGCCCTGAACCGGACCGTCTCGCGGCCCTCTTCCCTGAGCAGCCCCTCGACCGGCTCCAGATCCATCTCGGTGTCCTCGGCGTTCGAGAGGATCTTGCTTCCGCGCAGCTCCAGCACGCGGCTCCCGCTGCCGAAGGAACGGACCCGCACGTCGACCATCTGCACCATCTTCGGGAGCGCGGGTTCCGCGACGTCGCCCGTGCCCACCAGATCCTTGCGGATCAACCAGAGCACGGAGATGCCGAGCAGGAGAAGGACTGTCAGGAACGTACGCAAGGCCGACCCTCGAAACCCGGGGCCGGCCCGGGACCGGACCGGCCGGCCTGACTATAGCCGAGCGCACGGCCCCGTGGAAAGAACCGGAACCGGGACCGGACCGGAGTTCCGGTCCCAATCGCGCGAGCGCGGCTACCGCTCGACACAGCCGACAAGCGAGCGGCCCGCCATCGTGAACCCGCCGGACTCGATCGCCGGCTCGCGGCCGGTCGCGAACGTCCGTCCGGGACCGCGTCGACCGCCGGCCGTGTCGAAGGCCAGATACCAGCTCTTGCCCGGGAGGTTCGGGGGGAGCGTCACCTGGAGCGCGGCGGGCGCACGGTTGTAGGCGACATAGACCGAGGCGTCGCTGTCGGCGCCTTCCGCTCCGTCGAAGCGCCAGGCCAGGAACGCGCCGTCGGGCCGGTCCAGCTCGGCCGCCGCAATCGCGGCGCCATCGGGCCCGAGCCAGGCGAGGTCCGGCAGCCCGTTGCCGTCCTCGTCGGCGCCGCGGAGGAAGCTCCACGGCCGCAGGCACCTGTGCGCGGCCCGAAAGGCGATCAGCCCGCGGGTGAACTCGACCATGCGCGCCTCGCGCGAGGCCGCCCCCCAGTCGAGCCAGTTCGCGTCGCTGTCCAGATTGTAGGGGTTGTTGTTGCCGTGCTGAGTGCGGAACATCTCGTCGCCACCGGTGATCATCGGCACGCCGGCCGACGTCATCAGCAGCGCGAGTCCGTTCCGGGCCGCCTGCCGCTGGGCCGCGGGCGTTCCGCCCTGGTCCCAGCTCAACTCCTCGGCCGCGGGCCGCCCGCCGTCGGAGGGGCCGAACGGCCAGGGGCGTCCCGTGGACCGCTGGTTATAGCTCACCAGGTCGCGCAGGGTGAAGCCGTCGTGGGCCACGACGAAGTTGATCGAGTTCCACGGCCGCCGGTTGCGCGACTCCTGGAAGATGTCCGGCGAACCGGCGACGCGGAGAGCGACCTCGCGCAGCGGCATCGCGTCGCGCCCGAAGCGATTCTGGCTGCGGCGGAACGCGTCGCGGAACCGATCGTTCCACTCCGCCCAGCCCGCGGGGTGACGTCCGAGGGCATAGCATCCGCCCCAGGGTTCGGCGATCAGATCGATCCCGCCCAGCCCCGACGGGGTGCGAACGGGCAACTCCCGCGCCGCGCGGAGCAACGGGTTGCCCGGCGCCGAGGAGTCGAACTCGTAGCCCTCGCGGTCGAAGCGGTTGGCCAGGATGGGGGCGAGGTCGAAGCGGAAGCCATCCACACCCAGAACATCTTTCCAGTACTCCAGCGACTCCAGGATCAGCCGGCGCCCCGCCGGGCCGGCGGAGTTGAGGTTGGGCCCGCAGCCGCTGTCCTCGCGATAGAAGCGGCGATCGTTCAGCGTCTCGTAGTACGCGGGGTTGTCCAGCCCTCGCAGAGAGAGCACCTTGGCGGTATCGCCTCGACGACCCGGCGCGTTGCTCCAGACGCCACCCTCGCCGGTGTGGTTGTAGACGACGTCGACGAAGACCTTCAGCCCCCGGTCGTGGAAGGCGCGCGCCATCGCGCGGAACTCGCGGGTGGGGCCGCCCGGCGAGCGATCGGCCGCATAGCGCCGGTCCGGCGCGAAGTAGGCGAGCGGGTCGTAACCCCAGTAGTTGTCGCCGGCGCTCGAGGCGACGAGGTCGTTCTGCTCGTTCTGGCACTCCGCCAGCGGGAGGAACTCGACGGCGGTGACGCCGAGCGACTTCAGGTAGTCGGCCTTGCGGGCGGCGCCGGCGTAGGTGCCTCGCTGCTCCGGCGGCACCGACGGGTCGTTGCGGGTGAACCCTCGCAGATGCACTTCGTAGACGAGGTCGTCCTTGAAGGGCCGCGCGGGCTTCAAGCCGGTGGCGGCGCGCGTTTCCGAGGCCGGGAGCACGAGGCCCTTGGGCGCGACGGGACCGGTGTCGATCGCGCGGCTGGCCCCCGAGCAGAAGACGGTCTCGTCGGTCTGTCGGGCGTTCCGTGGATCGTGGCTGACCTCCCGGGCCCACGGGTCGAGCAGCAGCTTGTTGGGATTGAAACGGTTTCCCCGCCGGTCGACGTCGCCTCTGAAGCCCGCCGTCGACCCCGGCCTCCAGGCGGATTCGAACGGCCAGTTAGAACCCCAGGCTCGATAGCCGTAGTAGACGGTGCGGCCCGCCAGGCCGAGGGCGGCCCGCTCGGCGGCCGGGACGCGCGCCACCCAGCGATCGGCGTTGCGCTCCATCGCGATCCGGGCGCGTTCCGTGGCGCCGAACGGTTCGGCGTACAGCCACAACTCGACCCTCGACGCCTGCGATGAGAACACCGCGAACTCGAGCGCCCCCGAGCCCGCCGTTTCCAAGGCGCCGAGCCGCTCGGCCGCCGCGCGGGCCGGGCCTGCCATTGCCGGTGAGCCGCACAGACAAAGGAAAGCCACGGCGAGCAACCACTCGGTTTGGGCGCGCAATCTCATCGGAAGCACCTCGTCAAGTCGGGCCCGGCAAGCCTGCAGACGCGGAGCCGCCGGGTGGAGTCGATCGAGGTATAGCACGGCGCCCGGGCACGGGAGAGACGTGGGCCTCGGAGCCGGGGAGACACCCAATGGCATTGAGTCGTGATGGGAGGAGGTACTGAGTTCCCTGTCGGGAGCGCTGCTCCCGAACCCTCGCAAGGGGCGAAGTTCGCCCCTTGACCCCCCGATGACTGGAGAGAGTCTTGCCTGCGCTCGCAGCTCAGAGTCCTCGAGATTGACGATCAGGCCTCGCCTCGTCTTCTCATTGCCGGGTCCAGGGCGGGGCTCCCGCCCTGGCGAGGTCTGGAGCAGAGCTCCAGCAGGGGCCCCGGGGACAGCGTCCCCGAGAGAACTCGAACCGGAACGGAGCCCCACTTTCCGCGCCTCTCGATACCCCGCGCCACGGCGGAGTCCGCCGCTTCTGCTAGGCTGTCGGCCATGCGAACCATCCGCCCACTCCTGCTCTGTCTGCTGCTCGCCACCGTCATCGCCAGCCTCACCGCTGCTGCTCCGCCGAAGGCCAGGGTCTCGGCAGGCCGCCACGGCGCCGTCGCCGCGGATCACCTCCTGGCCTCGCATGCCGGCGTGGCCATCCTCCAGGCGGGGGGCAACGCGCTCGACGCCGCCATCGCCACCGCCTTCGCCCTGGGGGTCGTCAACCCGGCCAGCAGCGGACTCGGTGGCGGCGGGATGCTCGTCTACTGGTCGGCCGCCCAACGTCGCGCCTACGCGCTCGACTTTCGCGAGACCGCCCCGGCGGCCATCTCGCCCGCCAGCTTCGTACGCGACGGCAAGCCCGACACCCGCCTCTCCCAGGAGGGCGGGCTGGCGGTCGCGGTGCCGGCGGAGGTCGCGGGGCTCGTGGAAGCCTCGCGGCGCCTGGGCCGGCTGCCGTTCGCGCGCCTGGTGACGCCGGCGGCTGCGCTCGCGCGACGGGGGTTCCTGGTCGGCCCCGAACTGGCCGGCGATCTCGAGGAGGAGGGCGCCCGGGTCAGGCAGTGGCCGGCGCTGGCCTCGCTCTACATGCCGGGCGGACGGGCGCTGGCGGAGGGCCGGTGGTTCCGGAATCCCGAGCTGGCGGCCACGCTCGAGAGCATCGGGGCCGACCAGGGCCGCGACTTCTATCGCGGGCGCCTGGCCAGGCGGATCGTCGAGGCGGTCAGGTCGGCGGGCGGCGTGATGACCGAGGCCGATCTGGCCGGCTACCGCCCCGTGTGGCGCCAGCCGCTGCGGGGAGTTCACCGCGGCTGCGAACTGTTCACGATGCCGCCCCCGTCGTCGGGCGGCGCCATCCTCCTCGAGATGCTGCATTGCCTGGAGCTGCTGCCGGTCCCGTGGGGCGAGCCTGATTCGTCCCGGACCCTGCACTACCTGGCCGAGGTCGAGAAACACGCCTTCGCCGACCGCGCCCGCTACTTCGGAGACCCGGCGTTCGTCCGGGTCCCGCTGGCGATGCTGCTCTCGCCCGCGCATGCCCGCCGGATCGTCTCCCTCATCGACGCCGCCCAGGCCAGCGCCCCGGAAGCCTGCGTCCACGAGCTGCCGGCCGACGGCGGCACGACCCACGTCTCGACGGTCGACGCGGACGGCAACGCCTGCGCTCTCACGTCGACGATCAACACCGGCTTCGGCAGCCTGCTCGCCGTGCCGGGCACCGGGATGGTGCTCAACGACGAGATGGACGACTTCGCGATCGCACCCGGCGTGGCCAACGCCTTCGGGCTGGTCGCCTACGAGGCCAACGCGCCCGCGCCGGGCAAGCGGCCCCTCTCGTCGATGACGCCGACCATCGCCGTCAGGGACGGCCTACCGGTGCTGGTGGTGGGCTCGAGCGGCGGACCTCGCATCATAACGGGGACGTTGCGCGTGCTCACCTGCGTGCTCGACGGCGGCCTGGACGTGGGAGCGGCGATCGATGCCGCCCGAGTCCACCACCAGTGGCAGCCCGACCTCCTGCGGCTGGACGAGAGCGTCCCCGCGGCCGACGTCGACCGGCTGCGCCGGATGGGCCACCACCTCGAAACGTCATCGACCTACAATGCGGTGCAGGCGATCGTGGCCGGGCCGGACGGCCTCCGCGCCGCTTCCGACCCGCGCAAGAGCGGCCAGGCGGCAGCCTACTGACGCGGCGGCCCGGTCGGGCCCGACGGCTCCATCCTCAACCGCCACTCGGCTCGCTGGTGAGCTGACGCGTTCAACTCTGGCCGGCCCGGCGCCTGCCGGCAGGAGAGGCCAGCGGCTCGACCAGCTCGAACGACGCACAGCCCTGGGCGGAGAACCGGCGTTCCCCGCCCAGGGCCGGATCTTCCAGCCAAAGCTCGAGGTCGGATAGCGGACTGTTGCGGCAGCGGCGCCGGGATCCGTCGGTGTCCTGGTACTCCAGATCGGCCACCACGGCGGCCAGCCGGGCCTCGCCCCGGAGCCGGATGCCGTGGCTCTCGAGGCGGAACGTCCACCGGCCGTCCTCGACGCGGGACTCCAGCCCCAGGGCGCAGGCGAGCGCCGAGAATCGGTACTCTCGGCCCGCCGCGATCAGCACGACCGATGACCCGGGCCCCCACGAGCGGCCCGCCACCCTCATCCGGGCCGAGATCGCCTCGAACACCACGCCACTCTCCGAGAACCGGTTGCAGTGCACCCAGGCCCAGGAGTCGGCCATCCGGTCACCCTCGATGTGTCCGAGCATGGCCCGCGCGCCATCCAACTCGACCGTCGCGCCGGCCGACGAGAACCGGCCGCTGACCCGGGCGTCGAGATAACACGAGCAGTAACTCTGCGGCGCGATGCCCAGCGCCCGCAGCGGCCAGGGGGCGTGAACGACGCTCGACGTTCCGCCGTCGAACCGCAGGTCCCACGCCATCGAACCGGCCGAACCGGTCGCGTGACGCGCGTCGAGTCGGGCCTCCTCCGCCTGGAACACCTGGGGCCATCCTCGGAAGCGCGCCGCATCGGGTCCGGCAGGCAGCACCGGGACGTTCCCGGGCGCGAGATCCTCCAGGTCCCAGACGCGCCGCGCCGTCATCACTCCGATTCCGTCGAAGAGGACCGAGCGGACCGACGCCTCGCGCGTCACGCCGTCGAAGAGCATGTAGCTCAACCATAGGGCTCGGCCCTCCCCGGTGTCGACCATCGCGAAGTACTCCTCGTGGTGCGGCCCCGCTCCGCCCCAGGTGCGCGCGAAACCCGGCGGCAACCAGGGCGACGGCAGGGTGCGCCGCGCCAGCCACAGCGTCAGCGCCACGAAGCCGTCTCCAGCCGCGCAGAGGAGCCAGGCCGCGCCGCAGACGGCCGCCAGCCAGGCGAACAGCACGGTGCTCGCAAGCTTCGCCGTCATCAGCGCCACGTACGGGCCGCTCTCCGCGGGGCGGCGCGCGGAGACCGAGGCCAGCACCGTGACGCAGGACATCAGCGAAAGGGCCAGGACCCACCAGAGCGTCCCCTCGCGCGCCTCGATCCGGCCCGGAAGCCCGAGCGCGGAGGCCAGGCAGGTCAGGGCCTCGCCAACCCCCGTGGGCGCCACCAGGAAGGCCAGCCCGAAAACCACGAACACCCGCACCCACAGGCGCGCGACCCGGCTGTAACACTCACGCATCTCGGCCTTCCCTGCCCTTCGTCGTTCTGACGCGCGTCAAACGCCCGTCCCTTCCGGCATCTCGGCAACTCACAGACATGCTCATCCCAGCTCGGCGGCCAGCTGCTCGCCCAGCCTGAGCGAGAGCGCCACGATGGTCAACTGCGGATTGACGCCCGGCGAGTCCGGAAGCACCGACGCGTCACAGACCGATACTCGACGGCTGCCGAGCAGGCGCAGGTCCTGGCCGACGACTCGGCCGATGCCCGCCGTTCCCTGCGGATGAAACCCCGCCAGCACCAGCCGCGACGGAGTGAAGTCCGGGCCCTTCAGCCGGTCCAGCTCCCGCGAGCTGCGGTATTCGCTCGGCAGGCCGGCCACCGGCAACATCACCCTTTCGGCGCCGGCGGCAAAGAAGGCCCGTCCGATCAGGACCAGCCCCTCGCCCAGCTCCGACGCATCCCGCGGATCGACGTCGTAGCGGATCAACGGCTGCCCGGCGGCGACCCTCACCGTTCCCCGGCCCCGGTCCCGGATCATCAGGCCAAAGCTGGCCGTGTCTTCCTTTCGCTCCACCCACCAACGCAAATTGCCCCCGGCCAGCGCGAGCATCGGAGCGGCCGCGCTGGCGGGGACGTGAATCGCTTCAATCGACACGCGGGGCAGCTCCGGCGGCCGGTAGCCCAGACCCTGCGGAATCCCCGCCCCGTGGGCGAGGCCGGGAAAGTGCGCGTAGACCTTCGCCGCGGGGTGCGTCAGGAAGTGCGTGCCCGGCCTGCACCCGGTCCGGCCCGTCAGCCCTCGCCCGAGTAACTGCGGCGTGAACAGCGCGCCGGCGGAGAGCACGGCGTGCCGGGCCCTCAGCTCGAGGGGGCCCGTCGCCCCCGTGGCCCGGACGAGGACGTGGCCCGGCGTCTCCTCGAGCCGGACGGCCCGGGTTCCCGGCAGCAGGGTCAGGCCGGCGTCGACCGCCTCCGGCAAGAAAGCCAGATCGGTGCTGCGCTTGGCCCCGGTGGGGCAGCCAAAGCAGCAGACGCCCGAACCGCGGCAGCCGGGCGCATTCCTCGGCAGCACGTGGGCGCCGGTCCGGCCCAGCGCCTCCAGCCCGCGTTCGAAGACGACGGCCGAGCGGCTGAGCAGCGAGCGCGGCGGGGTCGATACGCCCAGGCGCAGCTCCGCCTCGTCCAGCCAGCGCGAAAGCCGCCCCCCGGAGAGGCCGGCGGCCCAGGATTCGTCCCATCGGTCCAGGCACTCCGCCAGGGGACGCAGACAGGTCCCGGAATTCACGGCCGTGGTGCCTCCGAGTCCGCTCGCGGAGAGAACCAGGACGAAGCCATCCCCCACGGTTCCCACCAGCCCCTGCGACAGGTAGTACTTCTCGATCGCCACCGGGGGCCGCTCGGGCCGCACCAGTCCGCCCTTCTCGAGCAGCGCAACCCGGAGGCCGGCCCGCGCCAGACGCCAGGCAACCGGGGCCCCGCCGGCGCCCGAACCGACCACCACCACGTCGTAGTCCGGCCGCGGGGTCGACCGGGGCCGTGCCAGGCGGGCCTCCAGCGGGTGCTCGGCCCGGCCCGGCGGCGCCTCGCTCGTCAGCACCTCGAAGAGCGGCGCCAGCACGAGCGTGCCCGCGAGCCTCAACCAGGTCCAGCGGTGCATCTGCAGCCAGCTCGTGAACGCGTCGAACTCCTCGCCGGACAGGTCGCGCGCGCGGCGCCAGCGCCCCAATGCCGCCAGCGGTCCCAGCCACTCGAGCGCCATTTCGAGTACCGACCGCAGCCGGCCAGCCCCGAAGGGCAGGCGCTCGGCGCGTTCCCGGGCCGCCCTCAGCCGCTCTTCCAGGCAATCCGGGGCCACGCCGGCCCTGGCCAGCCAGCGCCCGGAAAACCCGAGGCCGTGCTCGCCGCAAATCAACGCTGGGCCTCGACGGCAACTTCCTGATCGTTCGACTGCATCATGGGCCTCCATCCCGGGTCCGCCGCCGCGCACCCCGCCCGGCCGGACCACGAGCCGGCAGTCTCGGACTCGGCCCGAGGCCGCCCCGTCGCGTCCGCAACTCTAGCCCGCCAGGAGCCGCTTGTCACCGGCGAAACTCGAACTGAGCGGATGGCCACCTTCGCGCGTGCCCCGCCTCTTCGCGCCAGGCTGGCGTGACCGGCAAGGGTTCGCCTATGATGCAGCACCTTCCGGTCACACTCCGCTTCGCCATGAACGACACGCTCACCTTCGTGCTGCTGGGCGGCCTGATCGGCTTCCTGTCGGGTCTCTTCGGAGTCGGCGGCAGCAGCATCGCCACTCCCCTGCTGCGCCTGCTCGGCGTCTCGCGTCTCGAGGCGCTCGCAAGCCCGCTCCCGGTGGCGCTCCCAACCGCCATCGTCGGAGGCATCACCTACTGGCGCCGAGGGCTCGTGGACGGCCGCATCGCTTTCTGGACGGCCCTCGGCGGGGCCCCGATGGCGCTTCTGGGCTCCTACTTCACGACTCTTGTTCCGGGCCGCGTCCTGATGCTCCTCACCGGCGTCTTCGTGATGGCCGTGGGAGGCCGCCTGCTGCTCGGTCCGCTGGACTCGGGCCCCGGCGAGGCCGGCTCCCGCGCCCCGCTCAGGGTCGGGATGCTGCTCGCCGTGGGCGCCGCCGTCGGCTTCCTGTCGGGATTGCTGGCGAATGGTGGCGGCTTTCTGCTGGTGCCGGCCTACATGCTCCTCTGCCGGCTCGACCCCCAGCAGGCGGCCGCGACCTCGCTCGTGGCGATAGTCTTCCTGGCCGTCCCGGGCACCTGGGCCCACTGGGAGCTGGGGCACGTCGTGCCTCGGCTGTCGATGCTGCTGGCGCTGGGAGCGCTGCCCACCACCTACCTGGGCGCCAGGGTCGGCCTGGCCCTGGACAAGGACCAGGCCCGCTGGGCCTTCGGGCTGTTCTTGCTCATCTTCGGCTGGCTCTTCTTCGTGCGCACCGTCTACCGCGCCGAGGTGCTGGGCTGGATGACGTGAGCAGGGGCGGCGGAAGCCAGTCTAGCTGCCGCCAACCGGGCGCTTACCGTGCGAGGGGCGGCAACCGGCGTGGCGGCTACGGCCATAGCGAGCGGCGGGGCCCTGGACGCAATTGGGACCTGCAATCCTCTTCGCCTCGACGCAGAGCGGCGTGACGTGGTATTCGGCGCTGCCCGCCGCCGCCACGAACAGGTCGGCCCAGGCGTCCTCGAAGCCAGGCTCGGCGATCGGGCCCGCGGCCGGTTCGAACCAGGTGGGCGCCGACCAGGCCCGCGCCGCGGCCCTGCCGGGCGCCACGCGCCGGACCTTGAAGAAGACGTACTGACAGCCGCCCTCGTAGCGCACCGGGTCCAGCGCCAGCCAGCCACGCGCCGCCACGGCCGCGGTGAACGAGCGCCGGGCGACCGGCCGCGCCCGTTCCTCGCCGCCCACTCGATCGGTCCAGGTCTCGACCTCGAAGGAGGCTCCGGGATCGTCGTCATCCGCGAGCGAGCACTCCGCCGGGAGCAGCGTGCCCGCGTCCGGCGGAGGCGTGACCACGGCACCCGCCAGCCGCCCCCCGATCCGGAACAGCGCTCGCAGGTCCCGGTCCTCGCTCGCGTAGACGCGCCGCTGGCGGAGGGCCTCCAGCACGGCGTCGCGAGTCAACTCAGTCGTTATGACGGCGGTGCGCGCGTCGGTGGAGGTGCCCCAGGTGGCGTAGTGGTTGTCCTGGTTGGCCGAGGGCGCCAGGTGAACGCCACGGTTCAGGTAGTCGAGGTACTCGGACTCCATCACGGTCGGCCGGAAGCCGCCGGTCTTGACCATCGCGGGGCCGTTCATCATCTCCATCAGGCAGACGTGGGGCTGGATCGCGGCCAGCCAGTCGGCGGGGCCCGCGAAGTCGTCGAGCCCGTACTCGAGCGCCTTGTTCTTCAGCTCGCGGGCGTGGTTGAACTGCAGGATCGGAGGCTTCCCGGTCGAATCGGGGTGGGCCGGGAGCCACTCGCGCAGGAGCAGATCGAAGCGGCCGTTGGGCACGTCGACCACCGCGGGCACCTCGAAGGCGTTGACGTGGTTGCCCTTCGAGATCGAGGAGACCTCCTGGCCGCAGAGTGCCACGAAGGCGCCGTCGCGGGTCATCCGGCGAGCGGTCTCGACGAGAGAGTCGGGGCGCGGCCCTTCGTAGAGTGAGTGGTCCTTGGCGATCAGCAGGCCGTCGGCGCGCTCGGCGGCGCCCTGCTCGGCCAGTTCGTGGTTGTGGTCCGTGAGCGCCATGAAGTCGAGGCGGCCCTGCTCCCGCGCGTACCGGAAGGCCTCCTCGGGAGTGCCGGTCCCGTCGCTGTAGCAGGAGTGGGAGTGGAGCGTGCCGAAGTAGATCTCCTGCGCCCCCGCCGTGAGGGCGGAGACCATGCAGAGAATGGTTGCCAGAGTGGCAAGTCGGATGTGGCTCACGGGAACCTCCACGGGCGGCCCGGAGGGGCCGGTCGGCTGGAACTATACCGTGCTACTGTGAGCCTGCGGTCTCGCCCGCCTTCCGATGCACCAATTCATGACAACCGACGCCACCCGGCTGGTGGCCCACGTATCCAGGGCCAAGCTGGCGCTGGTGACGGTGTTCTGCTCGCTGGGGGCGATGGCGACGGCCTACAACGCGCTGGAGCGGGGAGCGGGCTTCACGCCCGAGGGGTGGCTCGGCGCGATCTTCCTGACCGGATGCGCACTGCTCAGCACCGGCCGCATGTTCCGCACGACGCCCGCGCTCGTGCTCGATCTGCACGGTCTCGAGGACCTGAGCGGCGGCTACGGCTTCATCCCGTGGCAGGACGTGACCGCCTTCTGGGAGTCCCAGAACAAGTCCAACGTCTATCTCAACCTGGAACTGGCCAACTCCGAGGTTTACTCCCGGAGGCTTCCGGTCTGGCGTCGCCTGCCGGCCGCGCTGGGGCCGCTGGCCGGACAGTCGCGGATCTCGTTCGACGTCAGCTATCTGACGGCCGGTTCCGAGGAGATCCTCGCGCGGGTCCGGACCGCCTGTCCGGGCAAGGAGCGCGGACACGGAATCCAGCCCAGACTACCCGACCTGTCCTGAGCCGGACTCCGTCCTGGCCGCGTGCTACATTGGCTGTGGTCTCGTGCGCGCAGGGCGCCGGGAAACGCCCGGGAACCTCCGGGAGACGACGAGAGGTGAGAGAGTGTCCGAAAACGGCAAGTTCCGGCTGGTCACCAGAAGCGACTTCGACGGCATCGTCTGCGCCGTCCTGCTGCAGGAACTGGGCATGATCGACGACATCAAGTTCGTCCACCCGAAAGACGTCCAGGACGGGAAGGTGGAACTGACCGCCCGGGACATCACGACGAACCTGCCCTACGTCGGCATCTGCCACCTCGTATTCGATCACCACGCCAGTGAGGTCGCTCGCACGGGCGGCCTGGCCGCGAATCTGGTCATCGACCCGGAGGCGGCCTCCGCGGCGCGAGTGGTCTACCGTCACTACGGAGGCTCATCGGGGTTTCCCCGCATCTCGGAAGAGCTGATGGCGGCGGTCGACAAGGCCGATTCGGCGCAGTTCTCGCGCGACGACATCCTGACGCCGAAGGGCTGGGACTTGCTCAGCTTCGTCATGGATCCCCGTGCCGGCCTGGGACGTTTCCGCCAGTTCCGCATCTCCAACTACGCCCTGATGATGGACCTGATCGGCTACTGCCGGGAGCTGCCGATCGAGAAGATCCTCGAGTTGCCCGACGTGAAGGAGCGAACCGAACTCTTCCAGCAACTTTCGGGTCCGTTCCAGGACCAGCTCCGGAGCTGCTCGACGGTCCACGGGAATCTGGTCGTGCTCGACCTGCGGCACGCCGACCCGATCTACCCGGGCAACCGCTTCGTCATCTATGCGCTCCATCCCCAGTGCAACATCTCGATCCATCTGATGTGGGGAATGAAGCAGCAGAACACCGTCTTCGCGATCGGCAAGTCGATCCTGAACCGGACCTCCCGCACCGACATCGGCGAACTCTGCCTCGGCTACGGCGGCGGCGGCCACACCAACGCCGGCACCCTGCAGGTGGACAACGACTCCTCGGAGCGGGTGCTGGCCGAGCTGGTCGAGAAGATCGTCAAGGACGGCTGAGAGTCCGCCTCCACCCGCCATCGAAACGCGCGACGCGACAACCGGAGGGCGGCTCCAGCGGACGCTGGGGCTGTTCGATCTCACCTGTCTCGGACTCAACGGAGTCATCGGGTCCGGGATCTTCCTGTCGCCCGGCCTGATCGCCGCCAAGCTCGGGCCGCTCGGACCGGCCGGTTTCGTCGTCGGCGGCGTGCTCTGCTTCGCCATCGCGTTGTGCTTCGCGGAGATGGCCGCCCTCGTGCCCGCCAACGGCGCCGCCTGCGCCTATGCCCGCGAGGCTTTCGGGCCCTTCCCCGGCTTCCTGGTCGGCTGGGTGATGTGGCTCTCGGCGCTCGTCGGCGGGGCGTCGGTCGCGGTGGCGTTCGGCTCGCTCGCGGTGGAGCCGCTCCAGGCCGCGGCCGCGATGGCCGGCCTCGGACCGCTGCCACCGGGGGCGCTCGCGCTCGGCGCCTCCACAATCCTGATCCTCGCCCTGGCGGCGGCGAACTCGCGCGGCGCGACCCAGGGCGCGGCCAGCAACAACCTGCTGGCGATGCTCAAGCTGGTGCCGCTGGCGGCCTTCACGCTGTGGGCTCTGCCGCGCGTGCGTCTCGACGCGCTGGCCGGGCCGGTGACGGCATCTCCCGAGCCGCTGGCCGGCTTCCTGCTCGTGCTCTACACCTTCTCGGGGTTCGAGGACGTGCCGGTCCCCGCCGGCGAGACCCGTGACGCCGGCCGCAACGTGCCGCGGGCGCTCGCGCTCGTGCTGACGCTCGCGGCCGTGCTCTACGCGGTGATCCAGGCGGAGATCGGCTCGATGGGGCTCGCCGGCTCCGAGACGCCGCTCTCCGGCGCCGCGCGAGGGCACGGGATGATGGCCTCGCTCATCGGAGCGGGCGCCCTGGCCTCGGTGGCCAGCGTCAACGCCGCCATCGTCTTCACGGGGCCTCGCTCTCTGTGGGTGCTGGCGGCCGACGGGTGGGTGCCGGCCTGGCTGGCAGCGCTCCACCCCGCGACCGGCGTGCCCCTGGCCTGCCTGGTCGTGACGACCGGGCTCACCCTGGCGCTCGTCTGGTCCGGCACGTTCGAGGCGCTGGCGGTGCTCGCGGTGCTCGCGAGCCTGCTGCAGTACCTGGCGGCCATCCTGGCGGTGATATGGCTGCGCTGGCGCGAGCCCGACAGACCACGGCCGGTGCGGATCCCGGGCGGCCTGCTCATCCCGGCGGCGGCACTGCTGGTCTGCCTGCTGCTCCTGGTCACGAGCGAACTCCAGTTCCTCGCCGGCTCGGCCGCGGCGATCGCCCTCGGCGCCATCCTCGCTGTCCCGCGCCTGCGCTCGCGCGCGGGAGCGTAGCACCGGCCGCCGTCGTATCGTTGCCTGACGGATGCGAGGCGCTCGAGAGTCCTTCCCGGGCGCCGTCGCCGCCCCTGCCGACGCCGTGACTGACGACCCGAGCCGACCCGAAACTCCCGGTGGATGCGGGGCCGGCTGCGCCTGTGCCGACGGGCGCCCGGCCGGCCGCAGCTGCCGTGCCCTGCTGCTGCTGGCCGCTGTCGCGCTGGCCGGTTATCTGACCTTGCTGGGGGCGCCCCCCGCCCCGGAGGTATCCCGGATGCCCACCCCTTCGACCTCCGCCTCCCCCGCCCCCGCGGCCACCCGCCTGGCGACCTTCGGCGCCGGCTGTTTCTGGTGCGTCGAGGCGCTGTTCCAGCAGCTCGATGGCGTCGTCTCGGTCGAGTCGGGCTACGCGGGCGGCCACGTGACGAATCCGACCTACGAGCAGGTCTGTTCCGGCGAGACCGGCCACGCCGAGGTCTGCCAGGTCCGCTACGACCCTTCACGTCTGCGTTATGAAGACCTGCTCGAGGTCTTCTGGCAGACCCACGACCCGACGACGCCGAACCGCCAGGGGGCCGACGAGGGCACCCAGTACCGCTCGGTCGTCTTCACGCACGACGAGGAGCAGCGGAAGCTGGCGGAGGAGTACAAGCGCAAGCTGGACGACTCGGGGGCGTTCGGAGGCCGCGTCGTGACGCAGATCGCCCCGTTCACGACCTTCTACAAGGCCGAGGACTATCACCAGAGCTACTTCCGGCTGAACGGCTCCCGGCCCTACTGCCAGATGGTCATCCGGCCCAAAGTCGACAAGTTCCGGAAGGTCTTCGGAAGCCGCCTGAAGACGCCCTGAACGAACGGCCGACCCGGTGCGCCGGCTCAGCGCCGGAACTCGAAGGCCAGCACCGCCAAGCCCAGAAGCACCCGGTAGATCGAGAAGGCCCGGAAGCTGTGGGTCTGGATGAACCGCATGAAGGCGGCGACCACCAGCCAGGCCACGCCCATCGCAACCAGGAACCCCGTGGCGAGCAGCGCCCCGTCCGAAGCGCTGAGCGTGTGGATGGCCTTCAGCAGCGAATAGCCGCTCGCGGCCGCCATCGTCGGCATCGCCAGGAAGAAGGAGAACTCGGCCGAGACGGGCAGCGACAGCCCCGCCGCCAGGCCTCCCATGATGGTCGCAGCCGAGCGCGACACTCCGGGGATGAGCGCCAGGCACTGGGCAAAGCCGATGATGACCGCCTGGCGCAAGGTCACCTGCTCGAGTGAAAAGGTCCGAGGAGTCCGGAAGGTCCTCTCGACCAGCTCGATGCCCAGCGCTCCGAGGATCAGGGCGCCCGCGACGACCGCCGGCGTTTCCAGGTGCTCCTCGATGGCGTGGTGGATCAGGAAGCCGATACCCGCCGCGGGCAGGAACGCCACCATCACCAGACCCGCGGGATGCGCGAGCGCGCGCCTGGGCTCGAAGGTCGCGAGCAGCGCCCGCAGCCGGTCCCGGAAGTAGAAGACGACGGCCAGGATCGCCCCGAGCTGGATGAAGATGTCGAAGGTCTTCGCCAGCGGCTGCGGAAAGGCGAGCCAGTGTCCCACCAGGATCATGTGCCCGGTGGAGGAGATGGGGAGGAACTCGGTGATGCCCTCGACGATGCCGAGGAGGATGGCCTTGAGGAACTCGGACATGGGCGGCAGATTAGCAGGGGTAAGGGGTAATGGGTAAGGGGTAAGAAGGGATCCGGGATCCGGGATCGGTGGAACGACGCACGCCGCCGACACGAAGCGTCGCGGTGAGGCGGTGCGTCGCGCAGAGTCGGGCCGGGACTTCGGCCCGCGGGCTGCGCTAACCCCTTAGCCCCAACCCCTTACCCCTTTCTTACCTATCCCTGTCGGCCATGTTGTACAGCGCTTCGTTGATCGCCCCGTACAGTTCGCGGAAGCGGTCCTCGCCCAGGGTGGCACCGAACGGCTGCCGGTCCTTGGCCTGGGCCCCGACGGCGATGAAGAAGGCGTCCTCGGCGTCGCCCGCGACCAGCTCGACGATGAGCCGCGGCATCAGGTCGAAGAACAGCGTGTTCTTGCCCAGTTCCATGAACCGGGTGACGCGGTCGACGACGGAGGTCGAGGCGGGTAGCCGCTGCACGGCCAGCAACCCCGAGATCAGCTCATCGAGGCTGTCCCAGCGGCTTTCTCCCCACTCGCGCTTGCAGGTGTCGTGGGCCTTCTTCCTGGCCTCGGACCACCTGTGGTATCCCCAGGGGCCCGTCTGTCTCTCGCCTTGCTCGGACGGCTGCGGCGTGAACAGATCGAACTCGGCGACGAGCCGGGCGGCGGCCTCCCAGATCGCCTGCTCCGTGGTGCGGGCCGGGTCGATCAGCCGGGCGAACGTGTCGCCGTGCACGGCCAGGGTGAACTGAAGGCCAAAGCGGTCGGCGGCGCCGGCGAGGAACTGGTCGAGATCCATCCGGTCGGCCAGCGACGGTCCGAGCGCGCGCTCGAGCCGCTTGCGATAGTTGCCCATCTCGCCCCGGGTGGCGACCTTGTCCTGGATGGTGTCAGTGAACACCAGATCGGTCAACGAGAGCGCCTTGCCGGAGGTGTCGGCCGGCATGACCGCGTAGAGGCTGTGGTCCCGGTCCTCGCGGAACTTGCCGAACAGGGCGCTCCAGCGATCGTGGCTCGAGTAGACGGGGAACGAGTAGTCGCTGGTCGACTCGTCGGGATTGTAAACTTTGAGGTGATTGTCGACCCACGACGAACCTGTGTCGAAGCGCAGCAGCTTGATGCCGACCTCCAGATTGCGGCTGCTCGACGAGAACTCGTTGAGGCCCTTGAACATCCGATTGACCCTCCTGCGCGACGGCTCGAGGGCCTGGTCGCGGTGGAACAGCTCCTCGGCGGGGCGCAGGTCGTTGAGCATCGCCTGGTCGAGCCGGGCGCTCTTGATGAGCGAGTTCGCCGCGAGCAGCGGACCTGTCTTCAAGCTGGCGTTCAGAATCTTGTCATAAGCGCCCGTCGCATCCTCGTTGCGCAGATCGAACACGTAGTCGGCCGAGAAGTTGGTGCCGGTACTCCAGCCCTTGCTCGAGTTGACCAGGTTCACGCCGACCAGACGCTCCAGGGCCCTGTCCAGAACCCGGATGCCGAAGACCTCGATGCCGAAGCGGGCCGACCCGCTGACGCCCGGCCCGTGGCTGCGCGTCCCCACCAGCCGCACCCGGACGTGCTGCGCATCGGTCTTGAACACCTGCACCCGGAACCGCCCGCTCACCACGTAGCTGCCCGAGGCCCCGGCGCTGAAGACGCCCGCGGAGTAGCCGGTGCCGACGCCGGTCGCAAAGGTGACATCGGCCGGGATGCTCCAGAAGTCGCCCACCTCCATCTTGCGTGCCCGCTCGGCGGTCAGCGGGAGCCCGAGCGGCGTCTTCGGGATCGCCTTGGCGGCCGCCCCGTAGCTCTGGAACTGGCGCACCATGATGAGCTTCTCGCCCGCGGCGATGCTGACGCCGAACGGGAGATCCACCAGACCGCGGATCAAATCGCCGATCGCGACGTTCGACTCCAGCTCCCAGGTGTCCACGCGCGACACGTACTTGTCTTCGAGGTTGCCGTCGACCTGCCACTTGTAGCGGGCCGACAGCCCCACGCCTTCCATCACCTGGAGATCGAGGAGCTTGAGCCTGGCCGACAGGTCCGACTTGTAGATCTCGCGACGGATGCGGGCGCCGATGCTGCCGGGGGCGATCGGGTCGAACAGGTCTCCGCCGCCGGTCGAGAACGTGCCCGCGGCGCTCGAGCCGGTCGTCGCCGGCCCCGCGGGCCGCGCGGCCAGCAGCGCCTTCTCGTGGCGGAACAGGGCGTCGCGATAGGCTTCCAGCGCCTTCTGCCGCCGATGCTCGGACTCGCCAAAGCGTCGCAGCAGCACTTCGAGCCCCGCCACGCGACCCTGGTCGCCCCGCCAGTCCCGCAGGCGCCGGCGAACCAGCCGCTGCAGATCGGCCCGCGAGTTGAGCGACTTCACGCCGAGGGCCGACGCCAGCTCGGCCTGCGCCTTGCGCCGTTCCTCCGACGCGGAACGCACCTCGCCGAGCAACGGCTCCATCTCGGCCACGGCCCGCGACGAGGCCTGGGCCCGGACATCCGACCCGAAGCTCTCTCCGCGCACTCTCGCCAGCTGGGCTTCCAGCTCCGGCAGCCCGTCCTTCGAGGCCGGGTCGGGGCACTGCTCGAGCAGCGGACCCATCGTGGCCGGTGCCAGGATCGAGTCCCGGGCCGCCACCCACTCGAGGATCCGTGCGGCGGGAACCGAGTAGTCCCAGACCTGAGCGCCCAGCCGGGTCAAGGCCGCCTCGGTCCATCCACCGGCCGGCCACCAGTCAGGCTGCTTCGCCGCGGCGGCCAGCCCCGCGCCGTGCTCGCCGGCCCCCTTTGCGAAATCCTCCAGCAACTGCCGCTCGAGCCGCTCGCAATCCGTGGCCGCGGCCCCGCCCGCGCGCCGCCGCGCATCCAGCCAGTTCAGCATCTCGAGCACGGCGCGTCTGCAACGGCCCGCCGTCCACGCTGTCTGGCCGAACATCCCTCCGAACGTCTCGTTGGCCAGCGCCGACCGGTCCTGCTCGCCTCCGCGACCGGCCAGTCGTGCCTGGGCCTCGCTGAAGTCGTCGACATAGCTCGAGAACAGCGTGCCCACGGCCCCGCCGCCGTTCGGCGCGCTCGCCGCTCCATCCAGGAAGTCGTACAGTTCGGCCGGCGCCGGCCCACCGAAGGCCGAGGACGCGGTCCCACCGGCCGCGGCAGACTCGCCCGCCGGACCCGCTGCCGGAGCGACCGCCTCGCGGAGATCGTCGCTGGTCGGAAGTTGTGCCCGGAGAGACCCGGTGCAGCCGAGCAGAATCAGCGTCCAGAACAGCAATCGAAACATCGCGAGTCCTCCCTCGGGGTCACCGGGCCCGAGCCCGTCGAGCAGGCCATCCCACGGGACGGCCCGGCACCGGCGGCGAGCAGGCCGCGGGGGCAGATCAACCGTACCCCGAGTCACCGGAATTCGCCAGCGCCTTTCGGGATTGAGCGGGATTCAGCGAGGCCGCAGCTCGAACGTGACGACCCACGCCGCCAATTGCACCAGCGGCAGGCGCGTCAGGAGCGCGTCAAGGGCGTCGAACGCCCGGAGCAACGGCAGAGCGAGCACCGCGGCGGGGCCGGCTATGTGCCAGAACCTCACCTGCTCCACCTCGAAGAACCGCGCCGCCACTCGCAGATCCTTCATCCGCAGGAGGTGCGACTGTTCCCACGCGGTTCGAGCCCCGGGCGTCAGCCGGCGATAGAGCCGCAGGAACGGGTTGTGGCCGAGCGCTTCGAGGACCAGCACCTTCCCGTCCGGCGCCAGCAGCCGGCGCAGCTCCGCGAGCGCTCGCTCCAGCTCGAGATGGTGCAACACCGAGCAGCAGAGTGCCCGATCGATACACCCGTCGGGCAGCCCGGTGGCCTCGGCGTCGGCCTGCAGGAACCGCGCGCGCCCGGCAAGGCCTTGTTCGCCGGCGGCCTGCCGGCCCTTCGCCACCGAGACCGGGCTCAGGTCGAGTCCGATGGCCAGGTGGGCGCCCACCCGGGCCGCCTCGAGCACTCGCAGCCCCTCTCCGCAAGCGTAGTCGAGGAAGACGCCGCCCGGCGCTTCTCGCGCCAACCAGCTATCCACGTGCGCTGCCGACCCGGCTGCCGTCGCATACAGGCGCCGGCTCCTGAGCCAGCTCGCCAGCGACGAGAGGGCGGCGACGGGGGCTCGGGCCTCGTGACCCTCGCCCGCGGCCCCCCGAGCCGCGCCCCCGACGCCCGGCTCTCGTGGCACGTCGCCCGCGAGAGCGCCCGGCCCCTTGCGGCGCAGGTCGTGGAAGGCTAGCTCCTCGCGCTTGCGGGCCTCCATGGTCGCGGCCCAGGACGCGTCGCCGGAGCGGTCCGCCCGCGCCAGGCCCTGTTCCAGTGCCGCCAGCTCGACTCTCAAGGTGCCCTTCTCGACCGGGAGATCTTCGACCTCCTCACAAAAACGCCGAAAGTATCGGTGAACTTGTGATCATTCTATGCGATTTCCCTCAGGCAGTCTCGACCGGGCACTGGTCGGCCTCGCCGCCGTGGCCTACCTCGCCGCCTTCTGGCTGGTCGCCGGCTTCACCTGCGACGACGCCGGCATCAGCTTCTGCTATGCCCGCAACCTGGCGGAGGGCCAGGGGCTGGTCCTGACGCCCGGCTCGGAGCGCGCGGAAGGCTACTCGAACCTGCTCTGGGTCCTGCTCCTGGCGGCGGGGCACCGCGCGGGGCTAGAGCCTGCCCTGATGGCCAAGGGGTTGGCGCTCGCAGCCGGTCTCGCGTCGTTGCTCCTGCTCTGGAGGCTGCCCTCGCTCGCGGGGCGCCGCCCGGTGGCCACGACCGATGCGCTTGGGCCGCTGCTGCTCTGCGTCTCGGCGCCACATGTATTCTGGACGGCCGGCGGGCTGGCGAGCACCTTCTTCGCCTTCCTCCTGCTGGCGGCGGCAACGGCGTTCGCCATCGAGTACCGGCGTGAGAAGGCCGTCCCCACGTCGGCCGCGCTGCTCTTCCTCGCGGCGCTCACCCGGCCGGAAGTTCCGCTCTACGCCGCGATGACGCTGATCGCCGTCGCCATGGCGTATGGCCGCGACTGGCGCCGGACCGCCGCCTGGGCCGCGACCTTCGGATTGCCGCTCCTGGCGTTTCACTGCTGGCGGTTCCTCTACTTCGGCAGCTGGCTGTCGCCGGTCGCGCTCGTGAAGATGCCGGAGCCGGCCCTCTCGCGGTTCGCCCCGGGCAGCCTCGGCTGGGACTATCTGGCCGGCGGCCTGGCGCAGGCTCTCCCGCTGGCGCTGGCGCCCCTGGTCATCTGCGGACTCGCCAGCCTGCTGACCACGCTACCGGGTCTCTGGATCGCCGGGTCGCTCGCGGCCACGGGCCTCTTCATCCTCGCCAGCGGCGGAGACTGGATGCAACACGGCCGGTTCCTGACCCCGGGATTGCCCTTCCTCTACCTGAGCGTGGGCGCCGGCGCGGAGGCCCTGCTCCGCTGGTTCAGGGAACTGCGCCTGCTCTCGCCGGCCGCCGAGCCTCGGGCCGCGCTGGCCCTGGTGGCGCTGGTGGCCGTCTCCGCGGGCATCCCCCAGGTGGCGATCCTGGCCGAGGCGGAGCAGAAAGCTCGCGTTACGTTCTCCAGCCGCGCCGAGCGGGGCGCCATGTTCGGCCGGATGGCCCGTCGGGCGGGTCTCGAGCGGGCCGTGCTGGCCGACGCCGACGCCGGGGGCACCTCCTGGGCCTCGGGGCTGGAGCTGCTCGACCTCACCGGCCTGACCGATCGGATCCTCTGTCGGCACAGGAGCGACCCGATGCTGCGCGACGAGTACATCTTCGGCCAGCGCAAGCCAGCCTTCATCCGGCTCTCGGGGGTCTGGGGCGAGGCGACCGGGCTGACGCGCACTCCGCGACTGGCACGCGAGTATCTGCCGCTGCCGGAACTGCCTGGAGATCACGCCGGCGACGCCAACTTCGTCCGCAGGGAGCTGCTGGTCGCAGCCGTGGGCGAGCAACCCGAGGTGCGCGTCGGCCGCGCTCTCGGCGGCGAGTTGCTGCTCGAGGGGCTGACGCTGCGGTCGCCGCTGACCGCGGCCGGCGGCCGCACCGAGCTGCTGCTCTACTGGCGGGCCCTGGCTCCGCAAGCGAAGGCCCACCGGATACGGGTGCGGCTCTGCGGCGCCTCGACCGGGGCCGAGGAAGAGCATGCGCTGACCCTCGGCTGGTACCCGGCCAGATCGTGGAAGCAAGGCGAGCTGATCCGGGAATGTGTAACTCTGACGTTACCAGCCATCCAGCCCGAGGAGTCCTGCGCCATCCGGATAGCGATGGGCCCTGCCGGTCAGAGCTGGTCCGAGTGTGAGACAGGTGCCTCCGTGCGCATCTCGCGGGCCGATTGCCTGCGGCAGGCGGGCGAGCTGCGCTCCAGCCTGGCGGTGTGGGCGGGCGCGACGATGCCCAGGGAGGCGCTCACGCGCCGGCTCAGGGCAGCCGAACTGAGCGGGGTGCTGGCGCCGGAGCAATTCCTGGAGTTGCAACGCCTGGCCGCGGTCGAGCTTCGAAGCCGTGCCAGCGAGCGGGCCGCGCTGGGCCGAGAACGCGCTCCGGACTGGCCGGGGGAGGCCGTGGCTTGTCTGCTCCAGGCCCGGGACTGGGGCCTTCCCGGCCAGCAGCAGGGCCGCGAACTGGCCTCTTCGCTGGCCCGGCGGGCCACGCAGGCCGCGGCCCTGGGCGACCTCTTCGGCGCCTCGCGCCTGCTGGGCCTCGCGGTCAGGGCCGCCCCCCACGAGGCCCGGCTCCTGTCGGAGCGCGACCTGCTCTGGCAGCGGCTGGCACGCAGATGCGAAGAGGCACCCGAGGCCTCGCCGGCGGCGCCGCCCTCTCACGGCGTGTGCCTGGGGCCATCGGCAGCGGGGACTGCCGCGAGCGGCGGCCTGCAGGCCGGAACCGGCGACAATCTCTAGGGGCGCCGGGCCGGTTCGCGAGCAACGGCCCCGGCCGACCCGCGGACAGGCGGCCGAGGTAGGAGCCGCGGAACCGGGCGATGAGGCTGGAGCCGACGGTCAGGATTGAACTGACGCCCATCTGATTACAAATCAGACGCTCTACCACTGAGCTACGCCGGCCCTAGGATCTTCTAAAATCAGTTATGGTGCTGGTTTTACTGGCCTTCTGCGAAGGGATTTCGTTGGCGCGAATTGTCGCGTTCTGACGGCTCTCTCCGGGTCATCTCGCCAACCATCCGCCAACGGATTCCGGGTCATCGGACCACCCGCAGCCCGGCACCACCGAGCGCCGCTCGCGCTCGTTCCAGGTAGTCCGGAGCCAGATGCATATACCGCATCGTCGTTCGGATTTCAACGTGCCCGGCGATCGCCTGGATCTCGGGCAGCGGCACGCCGGCCTCGGCGAGCCTGGAGATGAAGGTGTGCCGGGCATCGTACTTCCTGAGCCGGAGGCCCGACTTCGCGAGCTGGCGCTCCAAGATGATGCGGAGGCCGGCCTCCGTGTAGCGGCGCCCCCGAGTTAGGCGCGCGTGAGAGAGCATCTCGAGCTACCGACGGATCGGGCAACCTTCCTCTCGTCCGGATCCGACCGTTTCATGGTAGAACCAAGTCCGTTCGGATGCCCACAAGGGGCGGGGGAGTACCCGCGGCGACGGCGCCAGGCGACGACCCCACAACAGAGGCGTTGCCGGGAGGGTGGCCGCGACCGGAACGCCAAGCCGTGACTGCGGCCCCACCCTGATGGACGTCTTTGACCTTCGCGACCGCCTCATCCAGCAGTATGCCAGCTACGTCGAGAGCTTCCTGGCCATCCGCGACCCGCTGATCCGCCAGTTCGTCACCGACCAGTTCGCGTCCGGGCAACTGTGGCCCGATCCGCTGCTCCAGCTCAATCCCTCCTTCGAGCCCGGCGGCACCATCGACGATCTGTGCAACCAGAAGCTGCTCGATCCGAGCTGCGCGGGCATCTTCCGGCGGGACAAGCTGGACCCCGCCACCCACGGCGCCGGCCGGCCCCTGCGCCTGCACCGCCACCAAGCCGAAGCCATCCGGCTCGCCCGCCAGGGCCTCGATTACGTCCTGACGACGGGTACCGGCAGCGGTAAGAGCCTCGCCTACATCATCCCGATCGTCGACCACGTGCTGCGTCGCGGCCCGGGCAAGGGCATCCAGGCCATCGTCGTCTACCCGATGAACGCGCTGGCCAACAGCCAGCACGAGGAGCTCCAGAAGTTCCTGGGGGCCGATCCCGCCAGCCGGCCCGTGAGCTTCGACGTCTATACGGGCCAGCGGTCACGCGAGGACGGCGAGCGCATCCTGAGGGACCCGCCGGACATCCTGCTCACCAACTACGTGATGCTGGAGCTGATCCTGACGCGGCCCGTCGACGACCGCCTGGTACGGCGCGCCCAGGGCCTGCGCTTCCTGGTCCTCGACGAACTGCACACCTACCGCGGCCGGCAGGGGGCGGATGTGGCGCTGCTGGTGCGCCGCGCCCGCGAGGCCTTCGCCGCCCCGCAGTTGCAGTGCGTGGGCACCTCGGCAACCCTGGCCGGCGCGCCCACCTTCGAGGGCCAGCAGCAGGAAGTCGCCGCGGTCGCCAGCACCATCTTCGGCGCCCCCATCGCCGCCCCACAGGTTGTCGGGGAGACACTGCGCCGGGCGACGCCCGCTCGCGACACCGCCGCACCCGAGTTCCTGGGCCAGTTGACGGAGCGGGTGAAGCTGTTCGAGACGCCACCGGGCCCCGACTACGAGGCCTTTGTCGCCGACCCGCTGGTGGTCTGGCTCGAGAGTGTCATCGGATTGCGCCAGGAGGAGGGCTCGGGCCGCCTGGTGCGAGCCCGCCCTTGCAGCCTGACGGGCACCGAGGGCGCCGCCTCCCGCCTCTCCGAGATGACCGGCGTGGAGGTCTCCCGGTGCGAACGGGCCCTCCGGGAGACCATGCTGGCCGCCTATCGCTGCCATCCCGACCCGCGGACAGGCTTCAAGCCGTTCGCCTTCCGCCTGCACCAGTTCATCTCGCGCGGCGATTCCGTGTACGCCACGCTCGAGACCGACGAAACCCGCCACCTGACCCTGGATGGCCAGAAGTACAAGCCCGGCGACGACCGGTGCATATTGCTCCCCCTGTGCTTCTGCCGCTGGTGCGGTCAGGAGTACTACACGGTGTCGCTGCACGAGGAGGCCAGCGGGGAACTCATCTTCCTGTCCCGGAGGCTGTCCGATCCGGATGCCGGCAACGGCCTGGAGCCGGGATACCTGTTCCGCAGCACCTCCCAGCCCTGGCCGACCGACGACGAGCAGACCCTCGATCGTCTGCCGGAGGACTGGGTCGAGGAGCGCCGAGACAAGCGGGTGGTCCGCTCCGAGTTCAAGAAGCTCCTGCCAAAGGCGGTCGGGCGCGACGCGGGCGGCCACGAGTACGGGCGCGGCGTGCCGTTTCACTACGTACCCGCCCCGTTCCGGTTCTGCCTGGCGTGCGGGGTTGAGCACCGCTCCCGGCTGTCGGAGTTCGCAAAGCTGGGCGCGCTCAGCTCCGAAGGCCGCAGCACGGCCACGACGATCCTGAGCCTGTTCGCGGTCCGCGAACTGCGCCAGGAGGCGTCGCTCCCCGACACCGCGCGCAAGCTCCTGAGCTTCACCGACAATCGCCAGGACGCCTCCCTTCAGGCCGGCCACTTCAATGACTTCGTGGAGACGGGGCTGCTGCGCGCAGCTCTCTATCGGGCCGCGCGCGATGGCGGTGCCGAGGGTCTCCGGCACGAGGTCCTGACCCAGCGGGTGTTCGACGCGCTGGGCCTGCCGCTCGAGCAGTTCGCCGTCAACCCCACAGTGAAGTTCGGCGCCAGGGAGACCACGGTCCGCGCCCTGAAGGAAGTCCTCGGCTACCGCGTCTACCGCGACCTGCAACGGGGCTGGCGCCTCACCGCGCCGAACCTCGAGCAGTGCGGGCTGCTGGACCTCAGCTACCCCTGGCTCGAGGAGTTGTGCGCCAGCGAAGCCGAGTGGGCCAGTCTCCATCCCGTGCTGGCCCAGGCAACGCCCGCCACGCGACAGGCTGTCGCCCGCACCCTCCTGGATCACCTGCGCCGCGGCTTGGCCATCAAGGTCGACTACCTCAAACGCGACTACCAGGACGGCATCCAGCAGCAGAGCGGCCAGCACCTGCGCCTCCCGTGGGCGCTGGACGACAACGAGGTGCTGGAGCAAGCTACGCTGGCCTTCCCCCGTTCCCGGAGACCGCAGGACCCGGAGCACGCCCTGCACGTCTCCAGCCGCGGCCGGTTCGGCGCCTACCTGAGACGGAAGACCACGCTTCCGCACTGGCAGGCCCGCCTCACGGCCGTGGAGGTCGAGACCATCATCCGGGATCTCTTCACGGTCCTCGCTGTCGGCGGCCTTACCGAGGAAGTCCTGCCCGGCGACCCGAAGAACGACGAGGTCCCGGGCTATCAGATCCCGGCGGCCGCCTTGCGCTGGACGGCTGCCGACGGCACCCGACAGTTCCACGACCCCCTCGCCACCCCCACGGCCAGCCAGGACTTCGCCCCGCCCAACCGCTTCTTCGTGGAGTTCTATCGGAACCTGGCCGGCAGCATCGCCGGCTTCGAAGCCCGGGAGCACACCGCTCAGGTGGACAACGAACGCCGCCAGCAACGCGAGCACCTGTTCCGGGAAGGCAAGCTGCCGGTGCTTTACTGCTCCCCCACGATGGAGCTGGGCGTGGACATCGCCGACCTCAACGTCGTGCACCTGCGCAACGTCCCGCCCACCCCGGCCAACTACGCCCAGCGCAGTGGCCGCGCCGGCCGCGGGGGGCAGCCCGCCGCAGTGCTCACCTACTGCACGACGCTCTCGCCGCACGACCAATACTTCTTCAAGCGGCCCGAGCTGATGGTCTGCGGCCAGGTCAGCACTCCGCGATTGGACCTCGCGAACGAGGATCTCATCCGGGCCCACGTGCAGGCCATCTGGCTGGCGGCCTCCGGGCTGAACCTCGGCACGTCCCTCAAGGAAGTGCTGGACCTGTCCAAGCCGGGCCTGCCGCTCTTGCCCAGCGTCGCCCAGGCACTGCAGGACCGCGGCGTGCGACGCGTTGCCCGGCAGCGTACCGAGCGCATCCTCGCCACTGTCGAGCGCGACCCCATCGCGGCCGACTGGTGGACCGAGACCTGGCTCGACACGGTGCTCGACCAGGTTTCACTTCGGTTCGAGGAGGCCTGCCAGCGCTGGCGCTCGCTGTACGGCTCAGCGCTCTCGCAGGCGGAGGCCCAGGACCGCATCATCCGGGACCCGGCCCGCTCCGCCTCCGACAAGCACCAGGCCCAGCGTCTGCGGCGCGAGGCCGAGGCGCAGCTCCTGCTGCTGACGCAGGACGACAACATCTCGCAGTCCGACTTCTATAGCTACCGTTACTTCGCCAGCGAGGGCTTCCTGCCGGGCTACAGCTTCCCGCGCCTGCCGCTGTCGGCCTTCCTGCCCGGGCGGCGGGTCAAGGCCGACCGCGACGAGTTCGTGTCTCGCCCGCGCTTCCTGGCCATCTCGGAGTTCGGTCCGCGGGCCATCCTCTATCACGAGGGCGCGCGCTACCGCATCCACAAGGTCATCCTGCCGGCCCGCGAGCTCGCCGCCGACACCGGGCTCACGGCCATCGCCACTCAGCGGGCCAAGCAGTGCGACAACTGCGGCTACCTGCACCTGGTAGGCTCCGCGGGCGGCGCCGACGTCTGCGAGCGCTGCGGCTGGAAGCTGCCGGTGGCCCTGGAGAATCTGTTCCGGATGCAGAACGTCTCCACCCGCCGGCAGGACCGCATCACCTCCGACGAGGAGGAACGCCAGCGTCTGGGCTACGACGTTCGCACGGGCGTACGGTTCCACGAGCGGGCCGGTCACGTCTCGAGGCGCCTGGCGCGCGCCGTCGAAGAAGGGGTCGAGGTCGCCTCGATGGCCTACGGACACTCGGCCTGTATCTGGCGCGTCAACCTCGGGTGGCGCCGCCGAGCACCCGGCACGCCCCCGGGGTTCGTCATCGATTCCGAGGCGGGGTTCTGGGCCAAGAGCGAAGCCCTGGACGACCAGAAGGACGACGTCGCCACGGGGCGCCGTCTGGAGCGCGTGATCCCGTTCGTGGAGGACCACCGCAACGCCCTGCTGCTGGAGCCGCCGGCCTCGCTGGAGAGGGGGCAGATGGCGTCGCTGGCCGCGGCCTTGAAGATGGCCATCCAGGCGCACTT
>CAZSVK010000006.1:3467-33587 GCA_964610245.1 uncultured bacterium | reverse complement strand
GGTCCGCTTCAAGGTCGAGGGCGACCGGCTGCTGATGCTGGCCGACCAGCGCGAGTTCGTCCCCGACATCGGCGCCTCGTCGGAAGACGTGCTGAACCGCTATCCGATCGTGGTGGAGGGCGACAACGTCTCGATCGACTTCGCCCATCCCGAGGTCGTCAACGTCAGCCTGGTGATGGGCAACACCGGCTACCAGGCGCAGCGGCCGGGCTACATCTACGACGTGGTGCAGGAGCCGGGCTTCCTCAGCTACGGCGAGAAGTACATCGTCCTGGGCGACGGCTCCAACGAAGAGCTGCCCGCCCGGATCACGCTGGCCATCAAGTACTACCTCAAGGAGACCGCTCCGAGCACGACCTACAAGCCGCGCCCCTACACCGACGAGGAGTTCGAGAAGTTCGGCTTCTTCGTCACCCAGCGGGTCTCCCGGAACGAGGACGGCACCGAGAAGCCCTCGATCCTGGCCGATCGCCGTGACCTCGCGAAGAAGGTCGTCTACCTGCTGCACCCCTCCATCCCCGAGAAGTACCGGCCCGCCTTCCGCGATGCCATCCTCTCCTGGAACAAGGTGTTCAAGCAGACCCACGGCGTCGAGCCGGTCGAGGTACGTGACGGCGCCGATAACCAGATCCCCGGCGACATCCGCTGCAACGTGCTCTACTGGGTCGACTATCCGACGCCCTTCGGCGGCGGCGCCATCGGCCCGCACACGAGCGACCCCGACACCGGCGAGATCATCGACGCCGACGTGGTCTTCTACGCCGGGGCCTTCCGGGACGAGATCGCCAGCTTCCGCAAGGAGGCCGACGGCCAGAAGATGCTCGACACGGCCGATGCGGCGCTGGCCGCCGCGGTGAAGGAGGCCCAGAAGCCGGGGCCCGATCCCGCGGCCCGGCACACCAACCGCAAGTTCTCGCTGCGCTTCGGCTCCCAGGGCGGTCTCGAGTTCGACCCCGGTTGCGAGCTGCCGATCGAGGAGACCGCGGCGCTGGTCGCGCAGGCCCACCTCGACATCAACTCGCTCACCGACGACCAGGCGATGGACCGCATCATCCGCGAAACCATCGTCCACGAGATCGGCCACACGCTCGGCCTGCGCCACAACTTCAAGGCCAGCTCCGACCTGAAGAACATCCCGGATGGCGCCGTCGCGACCACCGTCATGGATTACGTTACCTCGCTCTTGGGCCTCGTGGAGCCTGGCCCGTACGACCGCGCCGCCATCGCCCACGGCTACGACGGCGACGCGTCGGGCAGCAAGGGCGTCGAGTTCATGTTCGCCACCGACGGCAGCCAGGCCGAGGATCCTCTCTCGAACCAGTTCGACCAGGGCAATCCGCTGGAGTTCTACACGGCCAAGTTCCAGCACTTCGCCAAGCTGATGACCGTCGGCTGGTTCCCGTCCTATTCCGGCTACGGCCGCGCCCAGCGGCGGAACCTCGAGTGCATCCGCAAGTTCGTCAACCGCTCCGAGGCCGAGAGCCCGAAGGCCTACGAGTTCCTGATCCAGGCGCTGGCCAACAAGGGCGAGAAGCCGCCGTTCAACCTGATGGAGCGCATCCAGGCCCTCACGGTGCTCACCGAGGCCCGGTCCCGCTCGGGCGGGTCGTTCGAGACGCTGGACGACCAGCAGCTCGCCCTGCTCGCGTCGACCCTGATGAAGGCCGTCCTGCCCGATGGAAAGGACAGCTTCGACCTGCGGCTCGCGATGATGGAATCGCTCAAGGGCATGAACAACATCTACGGGTTCAAGGCCCTCGAAACCATCGCCGGCGCGTACAAGAAGGCGATGGACGCCGCCGCCACCGACAAGTCCAAGCAGCTGCCTCCGCGCGAACAGGAGATGTTCATGCGGATCCAGCAGGCGGTCGGGAACTACTTCGCCAGGTAGGCTGGAGGCTTGAGGCTGGAGGCTTGAGGCAAGGGCGCGGCGCCCGTCGGTTGCCGGTCGGCCCGGCAACGAGAGCTAGCCGGTGCAGTTGAGCCTTTGCCGTAGCCTTCACGGAATCTCGGGAACATCCGCGGGGCCGGTCTTCGTGACTGGCCCTGCTTCATTCCCGAGCCGCAACGAGCCCTCGCCCGTCTCCCCGCGGACCGCCCACCCCGCACAGCCAAACCTCGAGCCTCAAGCCTCCAGCCTCCAGCCTCAAGCCCCCGTGCTAGTCTGAAAGCCGATGGCGGAGAAGATGGAGCGGCTGGGGAAGTACGTTCTCAAGTCCAAGCTCGGGCAGGGGGGAATGGGCACCGTCTTCCTGGCCGTGCAGGAGGGGCTCAACCGCGAGGTCGCCGTCAAGGTGCTCCCGGAGGAGCGCATCGGGAAGAGCCCCGAGCTGCTCAAGCGATTCATGCGCGAGGCCTCGGTCTGCGCCCGGCTCTCCCACCCTAACATCATCAAGGTCTTCGACTACGGTTTCGAACAGGGCTTCTACTACTACACGATGGAGGTCCTCAAGGTCCGGAACCTGGAGGATGTCATCAAGGAGCAGCCGATCCAGCCGGTCGAGTTCACGCTCCGGATCGCCCGCCAGATGGCCGAGGCGTTCTCCTACTACCATCCGCAGGGCATCATCCACAGGGACATCAAGCCGGCCAACATCCTCCTGGCCAGCGAGAACACCGCCATCCTGACCGACTTCGGCCTGGTCAAGGACCTGGAGGCCTCGGGGATCACCCGGGCGGGAGTCGCCGTGGGGACGCCGTACTACATGGCGCCCGAGATGGTGCGCGGGCTGGTGGTCGGTGCCGGTGCGGACATCTACGGTCTGGGGGTCATCCTGTACCGGATGCTCACCGGCCGCTTCCCGTTCCGGGGCCAGGGAAGCGCGGAGGTCTTCCAGCAGATCATCCACGCCGAGGCCGAGCCGCCTTCCCGGATCAATCCCGCGATCTCCCAGTCGGTGGAGAATCTGGTCCTGAACTGCCTCGAAAAGGACCCGCGTGTCCGCTACAGCTCGGGAGACGAGTTGACGAGAGATCTCGCGGCCGCCCAGCGAAGGCAGAGGGTTTCGCTCAGACGCTCCGGCGCAGCGCACCCGGCCGCCGAAGGGCCCGCGGGAGTCGCGCTCGGGACGGGTGGTCAGACGACCGGCCCGATCCGAGTCACCTCGGGCCAACCCGCCAGCGCGGGGGGAGGAGAAAGCGCGCGCCTGCCCCGTCCGAGCCGGGCGCTGACGTCCGCTCTGCCTGGTCGCGACCAGGGGACGGTGCCCACGCAGCCGATCGTCGTCCCGGCCTCCGCCCCGATGATCGAGCGCGCTCTCTGGGGGCTGCTGCTGTTGCCGGTGGTTGCCGGCCTGCTCTTCCTGGTCTTCCGGATGATGAAACCCGGGTACGAGGCCACCGACGTCGTCCTGCGGACCGGCGCGAATCGTGCGCGAATCGAGTGGCAGAGCCCGGGCGAGTATGTCGGGCAGGTCGAGTGGGGGATCGACAAGGGCGACACCCGCGTCGTGGCTTCGGAGAGTTCGCCGGTTCGCAAGCACCTGCTGGTACTCAAGCCGCTCGAACTCGAGAAGCCCTACGTGGCGCACATCCTTCTACCGGATGGCACCCGTTCTCTCGAGTACCGGTTCCAGGCCCGGTCTCAGGAGTTGATGGTCCGCTCGCTGCAGGTGGGGCGAGACTCGCTCACGCTCGTTCTCGACTCGGCCGACCCGATCGTGGTCGTGCTGAAGACGGGCGGCCGGACGGTTCAGGACCCGGCGCCCTCGACCGGGCATCGCCTCTCGCTCGATTCCTGCCGTCCGCTGGAGGAGCCGCTGGAGCTGACGTTCGCCGACGCTCTGGGCGACGAACAGACCCTCGACCGGGTGGGGCTGGTGGCACTCCTTCGCAAGGAACTGCTTCCGGGAGTTGTGGGCGAGCTATGCTCCTCGCTCGAGGACTACGATCCTACCGCTTTCATCAGGGACAACATCGACAATCGGTTGCCGGAGAAGGTCTGCACCGGCGCCCTGAGCCTGCTGCACGCCAGCGGGATGCAGGCCGTGCTCGAGGGCAAGACGCGAGGCAAGAAGGGCATGTATCGGGCCTTTTCACAGGGTGACGGGCGGGCGCGGGAGTTCGGCGCGGCCCTGGCGGCCCACTTCGATCAGCAGCCCTTCCTGCCGGCGCTGAGGTCCTTCCTGTTCCTGGGAAAAGGGGTGCTGGATCAGCACCTGCTCTCTTCCGACCAGGAACTCAGGCTCTTGAAGGCGCTCCGGCCGCTTCTGGGGCTGGACTTCTATGCGGCGCTGACGGGCTTGCCCTTCTCGACGGGCCTCGAGGGAGTCATGGAAAGGGACTACCGGGTCCGGCCGTTCGCTCAATTGCATCCGCGCGAGGCCCCTCTCGAGCGCACCGTATCGCTCGACGTGCCCTGGGCCTATCCGTACAGCGAGTACCAGAGCATCTACAGCCTGTCTCTCGGCTCCCGGGACCGCCTGAAGCTGCTTGGCGAGTTCGACTGGAAGTTCGTGCTGCCCAACCCGGGCACCTGGAAACGCGCCGAGTTGTTGTTGCTCGGGGTCGAGCTGGATTCGGAACTCTGCTACGAGGCGACCCTCAACGGCAAGCTGGTCCTGGAGTACCGCGATTCGACGCCGATGAACGAGGACGGCGCGCGGCCGCCGAGCCCCGTGCTCTCCATCGCCTTCGACCCACGCCACCTGCAACCGGGGAACAACCGGATCCAGATCCGGATGTCGGCCGCGCCGGGCACCCGCTATCTGGGGCTGCGGCGCGCGAGCATGCTGCGCGCGGTTCGTCTGGCCTGGGAATAGGGGACGCGTACCTGACCCCGAACGGGTTCGGGGTCAGGTAACTGTCCCCAGGAGCGTGATAAGATCCCCGTCAGGATGGCTTCCTCGGGCATGTCCAAGTACGTCGTCAAGCAGAAGCTTGGCGAGATCGGCGGCTATCTGGTGGTCTTTGCCGCCCACCAGAAAGGGCTCGAACGCGACGTCGAACTTCGCGTCCTGCAGGCCCTGGTCGACGAGGACTCCGATGTCTACGTGAAGTTCCAGGCGGAGTGCAAGGTCCTGGCGGGCCTCGATCACCCGGGCATCCTGAAGATCCTGGACCTGGGGCACTCCGAGAAGAGGGTCTTCTACGTCACCGATCCCCCGCCGGGCGTGCCTCTCAAGGAGACGATCGGCCAGGGGGCGCTGCCGGCCGACGTGGTCATCGAGGTCGGAGTGCAGCTCGGACAGGCGCTCGATCATCTGCACGCCCGCGGTCTGGTTCACCGGGGACTGTCGCTCGCGGGCATCCACTACGATCTGGTCACCGGCCGGGTCGTCATATGCGACTTCAGCCTGCTCAAGAGCCCGACGGGGAACGTCCCGTCGATGCGCGACCTGGTCGACACCGACAGCTTCGAGGCGCTGCCCGAACGCGCCTGCAACTGGCCCATCGACGCTCGCAGCGACGTGTTCCTGGCCGGCGCAATCCTCTACGCGATGCTCACCGGCCAGGATCCGCTGGCGCCGGCGAACTTGACCCGGGTTCCCGACTATCAGTTCCAGGCGCCCGGGATCATCAACCCCGACTGCCCGCTCGAACTCGACAAGTTCGTGCTCAAAGCGATGGCCAAGCAGCCGGACGCCCGCCACCAGTCGGCCGTCGAGTTCGTGCGCGACCTCGAGAACGTGCGGCGGCGCCTGGTGGTGCGAAAGGCGAGCCGCACGCTGCCGGTGATGGCCACCGGCATCCAGCAGGCCTTGCAGGCAGCGGCCGCGGGCGCCGGCAGGGCCTCCCAGGAAGAGCCGCCCGCCTCTCCCGCCTCTCCGAACCTGCTCGACACGCTGAAGCAGCGCATGCAGGGCGCCGGCCGGCCCGACCGGCAGGAGAGCCTGCCTCCGGTCGTGGTCCTCGGAGGCGGCGTGGTGCTGATCCTGCTCGCCGCCGCCATAAAGCTGGCGTTCTTGCCGGAGCGGCCGCCCGAGGCCCCGAAGCCCGTGGTCGCCTCGACGCGAAAGGGCGCCCGGCTCAAGGCCAGCCAGGTGAAGTACACGCCGTCGACCGCCACGGCCGGCGCGGCCTTGCCGGCGGCGGCCGAGACCGTGCCCGCGGCCAGGGCCGCCGAGCCCGAGCCGGCTCCCGAGGCCGAGGAGCAACCGCCTCCCGAGCGGCCTCTCGCCGCCCCGGTGCTGCCCGAGGCCGGTGGGGGAGCGCCGGCCGCCCCGGGCGACATCGGCTCGCTCGTCACCGAGGCCGCCGAGAACCCCACGACCCAGAAGACCTTCAACGGCCGCTGGGAGGCCCTGCGGACCTGGGCCGAACAGATGCCGCCTCCCGGACCCGGCGTGGCGCAGCCGTTCAGCCCCATCGATCTGACGGCGGTGCGGCTGAAGGTCTATCGCGACCCGAAGGAAGCTTGCGCCGATCTCGACGAGATGTTCCGGAAAGTCGGTGGGACCCTCCACCGCTGAGCAGGGATGACCGAGCCCCTGCTGGTCTGCGACCGTCTGACCCGCCGCTTCGGGAAACTCGAGGCGGTCCGCGACCTGTCGCTGGAGGTCCATGCGGGCGAAATCTACGGCCTGCTCGGTCCCAACGGCGCCGGGAAGACCACCACGCTCCGGATGCTCGTCGGCCTGCTGCACCCGACGGGCGGGTCCGCCCGGATCGCGGGCCACGACGTCGTGTCGGAGGACCTACAGGTCCGCCGGGTGATCGGGTACATGCCGGAGTCGCCGGTGCTGCTGGACGCGATGGACCTGGCCACGTTCCTCGCCTTCGTCGGCGACCTGCGGGGGCTCTCCCGCGTCGAGTCGGAGCGCCGGTCGGCCGGCCTGATCTCCCGGCTCGGTCTCTCGGCCTCGCTGGGCGAGTCGGTGGGCTCCGGCTCCTTCGGGACCCGCAAGAAGATGCTGTTGGCCGGGATTCTCCTGCACGAGCCCAGGGTGCTGTTGCTGGACGAGCCGACGGCGGGTCTCGACCCGGGCAGTGCCGCCGCAGTGCACGGTCTGCTCTCGGAGGCTGCCGGGCGCGGGGCCGCGGTGCTGGTGTCGACGCATCTGCTGGAGTCGGCGGAGCGCTTGTGTCATCGAATTGGGGTCGTGCACCGGGGGCGGCTGATCGCGGAGGGGAGCCCGGCCGAGTTGAGGGCCGGCAGCGGGGGCAAGGACCTCACGGAGGTCTTCCTCGAACTGACGGCCGGCGCGGCGCCGCCGGAGGTCTGAGATGACGCTGCGGCTGTTGCGGCTGCTGCTGCCGTCCGTGGTGCGCCACTGGCGCAGCCGCGAGACGCTGGCCACCTTCGCCGCCGCCGTCTGCTTCATCGGGCTCGCCTCGGCGCCCCTGGCCGAGCTGGCCTGGCAGGCCGCTCCCGTGCTGCAGGCCGTGGACGGACCTTCCGGCGCAGCCCGCACCGTCGCCCTCGTCTCTTTCCTGTTGCTCCTGCCCACCCCGCTGATCGCCATGGCCTTCCGCGAGGGAGACCATCTCTCGGGCGGCTGGAGCACTCTGGAGCCGCTGCTCGCGCTGCCCATCCCCCGGCCCTCGCTGATGCGTTCCGCCGCGGTCGTGGCCGCCTTGACCGATGTGCCCGGATGGATAGCCCTCCTCTGGTCGGTCTGGATGTTCACCGTCTCGCTCGAGGCGGGGCTGTGGCGGCTCCTGCTCTCGCTGCCCTTCCTGCTGCTGCTCCTCTCGGCGTGGCATCTCCTGCTCCTGGTCGCCGATCTGGCGATGCGGCGCTGGCTTTCGGCCGCCTGGCGTCGCAGGCTGCCCCGTCTGGCGTCGCTCGTGGTCTTCGCCGGCGTGCTCGTCGCCTGTGTGCGCCTGGTCCTGGTGACGCGCGGCCGGGACCGGCTGTTCGAGGCCGTGACGCTCTGGAACAGCCTGGAACCCGCCCGGGAAGCGGCGTTCCTTTGGCCCCTCACCGGCATTCTCTCCGGGCTGGAGACGGCCGGTGTCCAGTTCGCTTCCACGCTCGACTGGCTGCTCCACGCAACGGTTCCGAGCCTGCTGACGCTGTCGTTACTGCCGGTGCTGGCCCATCTCGGATTGCGTTGCGGGCTGCTGTCGCTCGTCGCCACCGTGCGCCGTTCAGCCGGGCCGGCACCCGTCCCCCGGAGCCGGCCGGGCAGCGGGTTCGCGATGCTGGATCGCCTCGACCGCTTCAGCCTTGCCTTCATCGGCCTGGTCTGGACCGTCGTCACCGGTGCCGGCCTGGTCGACGACACGCTTCCGCTGTGGCTGCTGGCCGGTTTCGGCCCGGTGCTGGCCGCGGCCGCCGGAGTCGTCCTCTTCCGCGATGCCATGCGCGAGGTCCTGCTCCTGCGCTTGCCGGTGCGGCCCGTCGACTATCTCTCCGCCAGGGCCGGCTCCGCCGCCTCGATGGTCCTCTTCACGCTCCTGCCCCCGGTGCTCGTCATCCACGCCGGCTCGGGGCTGCAGCCCTTGCTCTTTCCCGTCGGCTGGGGCATCCTCGCGACCGTCGCCGCCGGGTGGACGGGCGTGCTCGCCGGGGCCGTCCTGTATCCGGCGGGCGTCCGCGCCGGGACCCTCCGGACCATGCTCGGCCTGTTCCTGCTGGCCTCGATCCTGGGCCCGATGGTCGCCGCGGGCTCTCTGTCGGGCTTTCCGCAGGCGCTCTGGGCGATCGGCATCCAGTTGATGGCGCTCGCCAGGCTCTGGCAGGTTGCCTGCCACCGCTACCGGTGGCTCGAGGATCCGGAACCGCCTCCGGTCCGAGGCGCCGAGCTGGACGTCGTCGTCTGGGTGTTCCTGGGACTGACCCTGGTCACGCCTCTGCTGGCCCAGGTGATGGAGTCGGCCGGGGTAGGCGGCCGGGCCGCCCCGGGGCTCGTCCTGCTCTGCCTGATGCCGGTCGCGCTGGGGGGCGTCTCGCTGCTGCTCCGCGCGCCTGTGGCCGGTGCCTCCCGGGGCCTGGCTGCAGGCGCTGTGGCCGGTCTGGGGCTGCTGGCCTGGAACCTCGCCTACAGCGCACTGTCGGGCTGGTTGGGATGGACCGAGCCGCTCCGCGCCGAGGGGGCCGGAGAACTGCTGCGGTTGCTGGCCGACCAGCCGTGGGCCGTGGTGGCGGGTGGCGCCCTGACGGCGACGGTCGTTCCGGTCGGCGAGGAACTCTTCTTCCGAGGCTTGCTCTTTCCCAGCCTGAGGGACAGCGCCGGAGAGAGGCAAGCGTACCTGGTCTCCAGCCTGGCCTTCGCGCTCGTGCACCCGCTCGCTCACGCCCCGTTCACTCTGGTCTTCGGGCTGGTCGCCTCCTGGCTGTACGTCCGCTGGGGTGGGCTGGCCGCTCCGGTCGTTGCTCACCTGGTCTGCAACGGCGCGATAATCATGACTTCGTTGCTCCGATGACGCTATTCACTCGTGTTGCCTGCGCCTGGCTGCTGCTGTCGGGGGTGGTTTGCGCCGCGCCCGCGCCCGCGCCCGCGTCCGCGTCCGACTGGATGGCCACAGGCGACATTCTCCTCGGTTCGGGCGGAGTCTGGGATGCGCTCGACGCCTACGCAGAGGCGGCCAGGACCGTCGACTCGCCGGCACTCCAGCTCCGGCTCGCTCTCGTGTTCGCCCTGCAGCCCGAGCGCTGCAGGCAGGCGCTCCCCTACGCCGTCCTGGCCATGAACGATTCCAGGGGCCGAGGCTCGAGGGAGCTGGTCGCCTGGCTCGGTGCCGGGAGCCCTGACGCGGTCGCTGCCGACGAGGAGGGCCGATTCCTGCTTCCCAGGAGCCCGATCGAGCGAGCGGCGGCCATGCTCGGGGCCATCCGGCGCCGCGGCCCGCTGTCCGACCTGCTCGTGGTCTGGCCGGCCTCGGTCGATGGCTCCTTCGGAGTCGGCCGCGCCCCTCCGGTCGATCCCGCCGAACTGCTCGCCAGCGCCACTCGCGAGGAGCGCGGCCGTGAGCCCGAGCAGCTGCCGGCTGCGAGCGCGCTCGAAACCGCGCCGGAGCCCGACTGGAGGGTCGGGCTCCTTCCCCCTCCGGAGCCGCGCACTCTGCCGACCGCGGGGCCAGGCCGGGCCCGGGTCTTCGAGCTGGCGGCGCGTCACCTGCGCGCGGGCCAGCAGCGCGAGGCTGCCGCCGCGGTCGCTCTCGCCGGCATGGAGGCCTGCACCGGCCCGGCCGCCGCTGGGCTGGCGCTGGAGTTGGCCCTGGCTCGAGAAAGCGACCCCGCTGCCCGCGAGCGCTGGCTCGAGGAGTCGCTGCGTCTCGACCCCGCCAGCCCGAGGACGTTGCTCCAGCAGGCCGCGTGGAGGCTTGCCGAACATCGGATCCCTGAGGCGATCGGTGCGCTCGAACGGCTCCTGGCGGTCGAGCCCCGGAACCCGGCCGCGATGGAGCGGCTGGCCTGGGCCTTGCTCCAGCCGGGGCAGGACCGCAAGCGGGCGCTCAAGTGGGCACGCCTGGCCGCAGGCTGCAGGCCGAGCACGCCGGGAAGGCTGCGACTGCTCTCGCAGGCCCTGACCGCCAGCGGCCGTTCGCCGGACGAGTCCCGACTCTGGCTCCTCCGGGCCGCCGTGGCGGCGTGTCAGGAGATGCTCTGGCAAACCCACGGGGAGGGCTTTCGAAAGTCCTTCTCCTTCGGGCCCGACGACACTCTCCTGGGCTACCTGGCCGGCAGAGCCGAGATGACCATTCTCTCCATCGTGGGGGCGCCCGAGGCGCCCTTCCTGTCCGCCCTGCGGCGCCGGGGAGAGTGGCTCGCCCCGATCGCCGCCCTCGCGCATGCCCGTGCCTGCTTCCTGCGGGGCCGCTTCGAGGAGTGCCTCCGCTCGACCGTTCGAGCGGCCGCGGCCCCCCTGGCGGAGGTGGCCTACTGGTCGACGCTCTGCGACTCGCACCTGATGGCGGCCGCGGCCCACCAGGCGCTCGGCGACCGCCTGGCGAGCGAGCGGGAGCTGGGCGAGGCGATGGACGTGGCCAGCCGGCAGGGCGAGCCCCTGCGCATGAGGGCCGCGGTCGAGATCGCCCGGTTCCGGCGGCTGGTTCGAGAGGGAGGGCCGCTGCCTCCGCTGTCGGTGGAGATAAACGCCGGAGTTGAGGTCCAGGCCCTACGGACCGGCGTCGACGATCATGACTTCGGCGAGGCCAGCGTCGCGCTCGCTCGCTTCCTGCTCGAGACCGACCGGCCCGTGGAGGCGCTCGGCATCCTGCGGGCCCCGCGCTCTCACAGCGTCGACTCTGTGCTGCTGCGGGCGCGCGCCGAGTGGCTCGCCGGCGACGCGCGCCTGGCCGCCGTCGCCTTGCTCGCGGCGCGCGAACAGGGGCCGGTTCCGGAGGAGTACACGGCGTTGGGCCGGGAGTTGCTCGCCCACCTCGAGCATCCTGGCGGCCGGCAGGAGGTCTCCGTGCCGGGGCGGCGTGCCTCGACGGGGACCGAGGTCGAGCAGGCCTTCGAGTGGCTGGGCCGCGGCGAGCCCGCCGTGGCCGCGCGCCTGCTCGAGTCGCAGCCCGACGCGTCCACACCGGTGCCCGGACTGCTCGAGGTCGCTCGGGCCTGGGAACAGCTCGGGTTGCTCCGCCGCCGGCTCGGCGCGCCCGAGGGGACCGCGCGGGCGATGCTCCGGGCCGCCGCCTGCGCTCTGGCCGCCGGTGAGGTCTCCAGGGCGCGACAGCATTGCGCTTCGGCCGGGTTCGTCCCGGTCGACCTGACGCGCCTGCTTCGGGAACGCTTCATCCCGGGCCGCAAGGCCGCGACCGTGCGGGTGGGTGGCCTGGCCCTGATACTGGTTGCCCCACTCTTCGGTCTGCTCGCGCTGCGCGGGTTCGGCAAGCTCTCGGACTGGCTCGCGCCGGGGTAGCCGACCTAGCGCTCGAGGCCGCCGAAGTCGACGTTGCCCTGGGCGCCGCCATTGCCCGGCTGGCCCCCGGCCATCTCGCCCAGAGCCTCGAACGACGCCTCGCCGATCATCGCCTCCGCGGCCGCCTCGCCCTCGGTGGGGAACTGGGTCGTCAGCTTCTGGATCTGAGCCAGACGCCGCTGGCAGTAGGCCTTGAGCGAGACCAGTTCTTCCTCGACGAGCCCCCGCACCGCGTCGACCCGTTCCTGGGCCCAGCGCGTGTAGGTCTGGTCTCGCCCGGTTCGCTCCGCGCCCCTGGACGCGCCCAGATACTCGCCCCGGCGCGACTCCAGGTTCTTCTCGGTGAGCGTCTCGGTCCTGCGCACCAGTTCGTCGAGTTCGGGCGGGATGCTCACCATGTTGCCCGCCTCGCGCTGGACTCCCTGGAGCTTCGTCAGTTCCCGCTTCAGCGCGTCGGGCTCGCCGATCGTATCCAGCCCGTCCAGGTCGAGGAACGTCGCCTTGCCGTTGCCGAAGATCTGGCGGATCTCGCCCTTCAGCTCGTCGATGCGCTTCTGCCGCCTTGCCACGGTCCCGGGCTTCCTCTCCGGATCCTTGCGGCTCTCCAGGAGCAGCGACTTCATCTCCTTGAGCTTCTCCTCGACGAACTGATTGTTGGCGTCGCCCAGCTGGACCAGCAGCTCGTACTTCGAGGGAGCGAAGGGGTCCTTGTCCGACAGATAGGCGCTCGCCAGGATGCGCGCGTCCATTCCGGTCAGCCTCGAGGCCGCCGTCTCGCCGCGGCCCGACATCATCAAGTCGACCAGCTGCGAGCGATAGCGCACCTGCTGCCCCGCCAGCCGCCTGAGTTGCCGCACCTCTTCCGTCGCGTAGGCTTTCTCGGCCATCGGATAGAAGATGGTCAGGGCCAGGACGATCCAGCCGGCCGCGTTTGCGAAGGTCAGCGCCCGGGAGGCCCAGACGCCGACCGTGCTCGTCACGATGCGCAGGGTCGCGAACCGGGTCAGCATCTTCTCGCTGGCGAGCTTGCCCAGGAGCGCGAACGGGTAGCCGGCCACCTTCAGCGCCGCGGTCACCGCGACCAGAGTCAGCAGTTCCTTGCCGGCCCTCATCGCCAGGTCCTGGATCAGGCTCCACTTGAAGCCGTCTTTCCACAGTCCCTCGCGAACCTGGGCCTCCACGCCGTTGACGACAGCCCAGGCCGTGAACACCGGGCCGGCCGCCTTGACCTTCGTGAGCATCTTCGACGGGAAGGTCGTGGCCGGGTACTTCTTCAGCAGGATGGTCTCGGTCGTCTTGGCGATGATGCTCGCCGCCAGGAATTCGCCCATGTCGAGCGCCACGTCGGCCAGGCTCTCGTGCGCCAGCGGCCCCAAGGCCTGCGAAACCTCGGAGTTGGCCGGCGTCTGCCCCTTGTTGCGCACGAAGACATGCGCCAGTCGCAGCAACACCAAGGCGTAGAGCGCTTTCACCCGGCGCTTCACGACCGCCTTGTCGGCCGCCAGGGCCACCAACTCCGCGGGCAGCTTGCCGCCCTGGTACGAGAGCACCGCTTCGCCGCCCATCGCGGCGGCGGTCGGGGGCGCGGCGGGGCCCGCGGCGAACACCACGGGGGCCAGAGCGAGCTGGCCGGTGAAGCAGACCAGGACGCTCAAGCAGACGAAGCTGCGGAACCGGGGCAGGTGAGCTGTGGCGGGCTTCATCGGGACCGGGGTCAGGGGTCAGGGGTTGGAGCGCAGGGGGCCAGGGGTCAGGGGTTGAGGGCTCTTCACTGGGCCGTCGTCGTCGCCGTCGATGCGGCCGGAAGCGGCTTGGGGATGGCCCTGCTGCGGAGCACGTCCCAGAAGGCCGACTGCGCTTCCTCGGCGCGGCTGGTGTCCTGCAGCTCGATCAGCCGGTTCTCTTCCAGCGTCACGTTGTGGGCGTAGTTCATCCAGATGAAGAAGGCCAGTCCGCCGAGGGAGACGAGCTTCCCGGCCGGCGTCCGGGCGTGCCCGAAGATGCCGCGGCCGGCCGCGGCCAGCCCCTTCACCGCGAGCTGCACCGGGGCCCGGGCGCCCTCCTGCAGGAGCGCCCTGGCACCCTGGATCATGAGCGAGCCCTGCTGCCGCAGGCCCTGTCCCACGAAGACGAGTCTGGAGCCGGCGGGGGTCTTGAACAGCGTGCTGGCCCAGTCGCCCGTGACCTTCAAGAGGGCCGGGGCCTCGGCCGTAGCGAGCCTCCAGGCCCGGTAGGCCAGGAAGAGGCTGACGTCCCATTCGGGGAGCTGGATGGCTAGGGTCTGCTCGTTTCCGTAGAAGACCCGCTTGCTGGCCATGAAGTAGAACCGCATCGCGTTGAGGTAGTTCTCGTTGGCCTCGTTGCGCTTCTGCTTGGCCGATTCCACGTCGGGCTTCTTCTCGAGCACCTCGGCCTGCGACTCCGCCAGCTGCGCTCGATTTCGGAACTTGGTGGCGATGCTGAAGAAGATCTCGTTCAGCGCCTGGGCACTCGGCGTGGCCTTCGACAGCCGTCCGTCCCACTGCTTCACGACCGCTTCCATGTGGGTCTTGTCGTCGCGATCGCGCGAGTCGACCGCGTCGCTCGTCGCCAGCACCGAGTTGGCCTGCTCCTCCATCGAGCGGGCCACCTCTTCGGTCACGTTGATGGTGCCCGTCCGGGCCACCCGCGCGACCACGGCCTTCAGCTTGATCCTGCGCTGGCCCTCATCGACCTCGCGGGTATAAAGCAGCTCGAGGATCTCGCGCGCGACCTCGGAGAGCTGGGGATCGTAGAGAATCAGGCCCCGGTCGCCAAACACCTTCGAGACCTTGTTCTTGAACTCCTCGGACAGGTCGACGCTCGCGTCGCTGCCCTCGTTGACGTGAGTGGCGGCGCGTACCGCCAGCAATTCACGTGCGATGTCTTCCACCACGCGCAGGAACTCCGGGTCGTTCCCGAGCATCAGCTCTTCGAGCATCGCGTTGAGCTTCTTGGAGGCGTAGATCGCGTGCGGGTTGGTGTGGATCTTGTGCTTGCCCGCGGTCTCCATGCTGTCGACCAGCAGGCCCGGCAACCGCTCGTCGCCGCTCTTGCGACGGTAGTAGGCGGCCCGCTGCAGCTCTGCCCGGCGCAGCGGATACTCGTCCGACGCCGCGAAGTACGATTGCATCGCCTTCAACAGCGCAGCCTGGTGCGCCGGCGTACCCCGCTCGAGCTGCCGGCTCGCGTCCATCGCCAGATCGCCCCGCTCCAGGTACAGCTTCGAGCGAAGCTGGCTGAAGCTGGTCTTGTACTTGATGGCCTCGGAACTCTTGAAGTATCCCGATTCCTGCAGCGTCATGCGGTCGAGGATCGCCTCGGCCCGCGTGAAGGCCTGCTCTGCCTTGGCCTTGTCTCCCCTGACGACGGCGCTCATGGCCTCCTTCTCGAGGCGTGCCAGATCGACGTAGTCGCCCTGCGCCCCGGCGGCCTTCTCCGGCGCCATTCCCGCCAGGTTCTCCTGCTTTCGCAGCCCTCGAATGAAGTTCTCCGCGGCCAGAGTGCTCGCCATCGGGCCCACGTCGAGCTTGAAGCGCTTCTTGACGATGGCGAAGTACTGCTCGCGCGCTCGCTCCGGCGTGCCGGTCACCGCCAGCCAGTAGCCGTAGGGGACGGTGTCCCGGTTCAGCAGTTCCTTGAGCTTGGCCAGGAGTTCGGCCACGCGCTGGTCCTGGTCGGCGGGTGGGCCGTCAGCCCGGCCCTTCGGAATGAACCCGAGCTTTCGCACCACTCGTTCGAACGAGGCCTGGTCGTTGCGCTGGGCCGCCGTCAGCAGCGCGTCCAGGTCTGCGGGATCGATCTTCCTCAGCGTCTTCGCCGGGGTCGAGGTCTCGCCCGAGGAGGTCGCGGTCGGCAGCGTCCCGGGCACTTGCACGAACTTCACCAGCTCTTCGGCGAAGCGGTCGAGGGCGGCCTGCACCTGGTCGGCCGGCAGCCCGATCTGGGCCGCCAGGCCCGCGGCCAGGCCGGTGTCTCCGGCCAGCCGGGCGAGCAGCGACTTGGCCAGCGTCTGGACCTGCGCCTGGTTCAGCCGGAACTTCTTGGAGCGGGACCAGTAGATCTGCGCCGAGGCCATCTGGAAGTGCTTCAGGGCCAGCAGCAGATCGTCGTCCTTCTGGGCGGTCTGGCTAGCGCTCAGGTATTCCTGGCCCATCCGGAAATAGGCCTCGGCGACCGCCTCCGCGGCGGCCTGCTTGTCCATGAACGGCACCTTGTCGGGGTTGCGGCTCGCCATGCGCTCGCCGAACTCGGTCGGCAGACTCAGCGGCGTCTTGTCCAGGTCGGCGAAGCCGGTGTCGGCCTGCTCCTTGAGGGCGTTCAGGATGCCCCGGCGGCTGCGCAGGGCATCGGAACGGGCCTCGCTGAACTCGTTGCCCGTCAGGTAGACCATGAAGCTGTGGAGCAAGGAGGCCGCGCTCTTGCCCTGGTTCGACAGCCGGCTGATGGCCGGATCGCGCGCCAGGTCGGCGAAGACCTTCTTCTCCCAGTTGCCCTGCTGGAGCTGGAAGTACCCCGTCGCCGCAGCCTGCCAGTAGAACTTGATCGCCTCCGAGGCGAACGAGCCGGTCGGCTTGGCCGCCTTGGCCGAGCGGCGATAGAGGTTCTCGTAGGCCTGGCCCGCCGTCTGGTAGGCCTGGTTGAGGAGCGCCCCCTTCTCGAGACCCAGCGGATAGGCATAGAACGGTTGCCCGCTGCCCTTGCCGCTCAGACCGAGGTCTTCCTCCAGCCTGCGGATGAGCGCGAGCAGCTCCTTGAGCGCGTTCTGCAGCGCCGCCACCGCCGCAGCGTCGTTCGGGTTCTCGATCGCCGTCGAGATCTGCTGGGCCGCCGTCAGGCGCTTTCGCCTCTGCTGCTCCAGCTCGGCAGGGGCCGAGGAGGTCGAGCGCTCGGCCAGCCGCACCGTCGGCGGCCGGGAGGTCGATTCGTTCAGCCCGCCGAAATCGGCCGTCTGGGCCGAGAGGGCGAGCGCCAGGAGGGGAAGGGCCAGGAGCGAGAGCAGGGCAGGACGTGTGTTTTTCATGGCGAAAATGGGTTGCCGGGCGGCAGAGCGCCGCCCGGATCAACTACCGATCATGGAACCCGAAGGTTGCGTTACCTTCCGGGATCATGTGAAGGACCGCCTCCCGAGTCTCCAGCCTCAAGCCTCAGGTCTCAAGCCTCGAGCCTCACTTCGCTGGGTTGCCGAGAGCGTCCAGCTTCACCACTTCGCCCAGGTTCATCGCCCTGAGGCCGGCCTCGATCTGGGCGGCGTCGCCCACCACCAGGAGCCGCGCCTCCGCGGGGATGAGGTACTTCTTGGCCACCTGGGCGGCCTGGTCGAGCGTCACCTTGCCCAGCTCGACCGGCTCCGAGGCCAGCTCGGACAGCGGCTGCTTCTGGGCCCAGAGCGAGCCCACCTCCGCGACCACCGACGAGAGCTTGTCGAAATTCTGCGAGTAGCTGCGGATGCGGTTGGTCTTCGCCCCCTCCAGCTCCTTGGCCGTCAGGGGCTTCGAGCCGGTGATGCCCTGCAGCTCCTTGACGAACTCCGCCACGGAGGCGGTGGTCACCTTGGACTGCACTCCTCCGCTCGCCATCCACAGCCCGGCCGCCGAGTTGAAGACCGGCGCCGAGAACACGCCGTAGCTGTAGCCCTTCTCTTCCCGGAGGTTCATGTTCAACCGGCTGCCGAAGCTGCCGCCCCAGAGCGCGTCCACGATCTTCATCGAGTAGTAGTCCGGGGAGTTCCGGGTCGCACCCGGCAACACCTGGGCCACCACCGACTGGGGCGAACCCGGCCGATCCACCAGGTACACCTTCCCGGCAGCCGCCGGGTGGGCCTCCCCCACTTCCGGCAGCTCGATCGGCCGCTTCTCCCAGGAGCCGAGGAACTTCTGAGCGCTCGCCTTCGCCTCGTCGAGCGAGATGTCGCCGGCGAAGATCAGGGCGGCGTTGCCGGGCCGGTAGAGCTTGTCGTAGTAGGCTCGCAGCTCGGCCGGGGTCAGCGCCTTCACGGTCTTCTCGTCGCCGGTCTTCGGGTGGCCGTAGGGATGGGTGGCGCCGTAGCCCAGGATCGGGATCAGCCGGGCCGAGATCCGGTCGGCGTCCTCCTGCTCCTGCATCAGCGCGTCCAGGGCGCGCTTCCGTTCGCGCTCGACCTCGGCGTCGGGGAAGCTGGGATGCAGCACCACGTCACTGAAGACCTCCATCGCCTTCGGGAGGTGGCGGGTGAGCGAATCAAACGCCAGAGTTAGCCACTCCCGGCGGCAGTCTCCGCTCAGCTCGGTCCCGAGATCGCCGAAAGCGTCCTCGATCTCGAGCGCCGACCGGGTCTTGGTGCCGCGGTCGATGGTCCGCAAGAGCAGATTGGCCAGACCGGCCTTCTCCACCGGCTCGGCGCCGAACCCGCCTCGCACAATCAACATCACGGCCACCTTGGGCAGTTCGCGCTTCTCGACCGCCAGTACCTCCAGGCCATTGTCGAGCGTCGCCGTCTTGACCTCCGGGATGACCGCCGGCCGGTCGGGCCGGGAGGGCGGCTCCTTGGCGCGGTCCGGCTCCTTCACGTCCGACTGGATCGACTTGTCGGGCAGGAAGCGCAGCAGCAGCCGCTTGCGGTTGTTCGCCACCCGGCCGAGGGCCGTCCGCACCGACTCGATGGTGGCCTTGTGGTAGCGATCGATGTCCGCCTCGAACATCCCGGGGTCGCCCAGGTAGGTGTTGTAGCGCGCGAGCTGGTCGGCCTTTCCGCCGAAGCCGCCGATCTGCTCCAGGCCGCTCACGTACGAGAACTCGAACTTGTTCTTGGCGCGGTCCAGCTCCTGCTGCGTCGGGCCTCCGTCGGCCAGCCTGGCGAGCTCCGCGGTGATCGCTTCCTCGATCGCCTCGAGGCTCTCGTCGGGCCTCGCCGTCGCGACCACGATGAAGGCGCCGGCCGATTCCAGCGTCCAGTGGAAGGCGCTCACCGCCGTGCAGACCTGCTTGTCGTAGACGAGCAGCTTCTGGAGGCGCGAGCTGAGCCCGTCGCCCAGGACCGCCGCCGCCAGGTCGAGGCTGGCCTCTTCCGGGTCCCAGAACGGCACGCTCGGCCACACCATGTAGACTCGCTCCTGGGGCACGTGATCGTAGGCCACGACGAGCTTCTCGGAGTCGAGCGTCGTGGTCATGCGCTTCGGCCGATCGAGCACCGGACCGGGCGGGACGGAGGCGAAGTACTTCGATACCCAGGCCCTGGCCTCGGACGGGTCGAAGTCACCGGTGATTGTCAGCGTTAGATTGTTGGTCGTGTAGTAGGTGCGGAAGAACTCCTTCACGTCGTCGACCGACGCGGCGCTCAGGTCTTCCATGCTGCCGATGGGCGGCCAGGAATAGGGATGGCCGGGCGGGAAGAGGTTCTCCTGGATCAGGCTGAAGGCGCGCCCGTACGGGACGTTCTCGAGGTTCTGGCGCCGTTCGTTTTTCACCACGTCGCGCTGGTTGTCCAGCCGCGCCTTGGTCAGACCGTCGAGCAGCCCCGTCAGGCGATCCGATTCGAGCCAGAGCGCCTGCTCGAGCGCCGACGAGGGCACCGTGATGTAGTAGTTGGTGCGATCGGTCTCGGTGGAGCCGTTGACTCCATCGTTCTGGCTCGCGCCCATCTTCTCGGCGAACTTGAAATAGACGCCCGGCGCGTTCTTCGACCCCTGGAACATCATGTGCTCGAACAGGTGCGCGAAGCCGGTGCGGCCCCTCTTCTCGTTCTTGCTGCCCACATGGAACCACTCGTTCACGTGGACAATGGGGAGCTTGCGGTCGACGTGCAGGATCACCTGCAGCCCGTTGGCCAGCGTGAACTTCTCGAATTCCACCTTGGGCGCCGCGTCGCCTGCCGGGCATGAACGAGCCGCCAGAAGGGCGGTCGCCAGGAACGCGAACAGGACGATCAGGTTGAGTTTCGTGGGCATCGGGGGAACCTCCAGTCGGTTCCATACTACAGGGGTAGGGGGTAAGGGGTAAGGGGTCGGGGGCAACGGAGTGCGCGCGTGGAAGGTGGGGAGCCGCTTCGATACCGCCCCGTCCATCCTTCGACAGGCACAGAGCGGGCTTCGCCCGCTCTGAGGCTTGAGGCTTGTGGCTTGAGGCTGGAGGAGAGGCTGGCGGCCCCCTTCAAGTCGTCGCGCCACGCGAAGAAGATCGGCGGTAGCAGTTCAGGGCGAGTGGACACTTGACCCCCTGACCGCGCTCGCTCGCTGCGGGGAGGCCAGGCCCGTGCCTTACCCCCAACCCCCAACCCCTTACCCCTTGAGGTAGGCCTGCGTCTCCCGCATCGTCTCTTCGCTGATCTGGCCGGCCTTGCAGGCGTTGTCGAGCGCGCGCTCCATCGAGATCGAACCCTCACGGCTCGAGGTCTCGATCGCCGAGCGCAGCTTGTTCACGTCGCCCTTCCGGATGATGTTGCGCATCGCGAAGGTCGGGTAGAGCACCTCGAAGATCGCCATCCGGCCGTTGCCGTCCTTGCGAGGCACCAGGATCTGCGACAGGATTCCCTGCACGTTCAGCGACAGTTGCGTGCGGATCTGCTCCTGCAGCGCGGGGGGGAAGATATTGATGATGCGGTCGATGGTCTCGGCCGCCCCAGTCGTGTGCACCGTCGAGATCACCAGGTGGCCCGTCTCGGCCATCGTGATGGCGGTCGAAACGGTCTCCAGGTCGCGCATCTCGCCCACCACGACCACGTCCGGATCCTGCCGCAGCGCGTACTTGAGGCCGGCGGCGAAGCTCAACGTGTTTCGCCCCACCTCCCGCTGCGTGATGGCGCAGAGCTTCTCGTGATAGATGAACTCGATCGGGTCCTCGATGGTCAGGATGTGGTCGTGCTTCTTCTCGTTCACGGCGTTGACCAGCGCCGAGACCGTCGTGCTCTTCCCGCTCCCGCTGGGCCCCGCGATCACCACCAGCCCTCGCGGGCGCATCGCGAAGTCGACCGCGCAGGGCGGCAGCAGCAGATCCTCCGGTGCCGGCGGCGTGAGCGGGATCAGCCGGTAGACCGCCGACATCTTCCGGCGCTGGAAGAACACGTTGCCCCTCAGCCGGCAGATCCCCTCGACCCGGTAGCTGTAGTCGAGTGACAGATGGCTGAAGAGGGTCTTCTTCTCCTTCTCGGTCAGCGTGCCGAGGATGATCTCCCTCACCCGCGCGGGGTCCACGCGCTGATCCAGCGTGCGCGTCAGCCGCGCCCCCTGCCGGATGTAGACCTGCTGGTCCTCGCGCAGGTGCACGTCCGACACCTTCTTGTCGAACGCCTCCTTGATGATGGACTCGAACTCGTTCATGTCTGTTCCCTGATACCTGAAACCTGTCGCCTAGTCGTCGGCCAGCGCCGACACCGGCACGCCCTTGAGCTTCGCCTCCAGCGACTTGAAGTTCTTCGTGTTCTGGCACTTCGAGTAGGCGTCCTCGAACGACACCTGGCCGCCCTCCACCAGGTCCAGAAGGTACTGGTCCAGGCTCTTCATCCCGTAGCGGGCCCCGGTCTCGATCGCCGTCTGGATCATCTGCGGCTTGTTCTCCTTGATGAGGTTCCGGATCGATTCCGTCGCCACCATCAGCTCGAAGCCGGCGATGCGGCCGCCACCCTTCTTCACCAGCAACGTCTGCGACAGGATGCCCACCAGGCAGTTGGCCAGCTGCGATCGGGCGACGTTCTGGTGCTCCTCGGGGAAAACGTTGATGATACGTTCCACCGTCTGGGACGCGCTCGTCGTGTGCAGCGTCGCCAGCACGAGCCGGCCCGATTCGGCCGCCAGCAAGGCGTTGGACATCGTGTCGAGGTCTCGCATCTCACCGACCAGGATCAGGTCCGGATCCTGCCGCAGCACGTCCACCACCCCGTCGGCGAACGAACGCGTATCCACGCCCACCTCGCGCTGCGTGATGCAGCTCTTGGCGTCGTTGTGCACGAACTCGATCGGGTCCTCGATCGTGATGATGTGCTTGTACTGCGTCTGGTTGACGTCGTGGATCAGGCTCGCCAGCGTCGTCGACTTGCCGCTGCCCGTCGGTCCCGTCACCAGGAACAGTCCGTGCGGCCGGTAGATGAGATTGCGGGCCGCCTCCGGCACGCCCAGATCGTGATAGTCGGGGATCTTGAACGGGATCACCCGCAGCACCATCCCGTAACCCCGGGTGTCGTTCAACACGTTCACCCGGAAGCGCGACAGCGACTTCAGGTTGTACGAGGTGTCCAGATCGTTCCGGGCCAGCAGGAGCGCCCGCTCCTCGGCGCTCGTGCAGGTCTCGATCATCGCCATCACCGAGTACTCGCCCAGTTCCTTCTCGTGCGCGATGATCAGCCGGCCGTCTACCCGGATCAGAGGCTTCTTGCCCACGTGCAGGTGGAGGTCGCTGCCCCCTTTGTCCAGGAGGATCGACAGCAGTTCGTCCAGCGTCACGTCGCCCGGGCGAAACGGGTGCCTGGCCGGTACCGGCGGGCCCAGCACCACGCCCGGCGGCAGACCCGGCACATGCACGGGAGCCGGTTCCGAATCCGGCTCCTCGGCCTCGTCATCCGGTTCCGGGGGAGGGGTGTGCGCGGGAGTCGGCGTCGGAGCCGCGACGGCCGCCGGCGGCGCAGGCGGCGCAGGCGGCGCAGGAGGTGCAGGAGGCGCAGGAGGCGGGACTGGGGCGACAGGTGGCGGAGCGGGAGCGAGGGCGGAAACAGCAACCTCTCCCGGGGGCGCTGCCTCCGGTCCCCCGCCGGGGACGGAGCCCGTCCCTGGACCCGGCACTGGAGAAGCAGGACCGGGCTTGGTCGACACTCCGATGGACTCTTGCTTCGGAACGGAGTCAGAGCTTCCGCCAGTCATGTGGGGGTCCAGGGGGCCAGTGGTCCCCTGGCGGGGGGGCGGGGGCAGCGCCCCCGCGAGACTCTCCGTTCCCCGTGCGATCGGCGCCGGCGCCTGCGTCGGCGCTGGCGGTTCCGGAGCCGGCACGGCCGCGGCAACCTTGGCCTGGAAGATCGAGAGGTTGTAGGTCTCGCCCTGCATCGCCACGAGCGCGCGGAACAGCCCGACCTCTTTGAAGTCGATCGGAACCTCGAGCTGCTTCAACGAGGCGAGCTGCTCGATCTGCTCGCTCGTCAGCAGCGAGAAGACGAGCTTGCGCCAGACCTCGCGGGTCAGCGTGGGCGAGGCGGTGATCGGAATCTCTCGACCTCCGATGGCCAGCATCGGATGGCTGCCGACCCGCAGGTGCAGCGCCTCGGCGTTCTTCGCCGCGACCAGCTTCGCGAATGGTGCCAGGGCCTGACTCAGATCCCGAACTCCTCTGCGATGAACGAGGTCGAATAGTCGCCGGAAAGGAACCGGCTGTTGTGCAGCACCTCGAGATGGAAGTCGCGCGTGGTCTCGAGCCCCTCGACCCGGAACTCCTGCAGCGCCCGGCGCGAGCGGCGGATCGCCTCTTGCCTCGTCTCTCCCCAGACGATGACCTTGGCGATCAGCGAATCGTAGTGCGGCAGCACCTCGGCCCCAGGCTCGAGATAGGTGTCTACTCGCACCCACGGGCCAGCCGGCAGGTTCAACCGGTGAACGACACCGGGGCTCGGGGCGAAGCGGTTTTCCGGATCCTCGGCATTGATGCGGCATTCGATCGCGTGTCCGCGCATCTGGAGCGCTTCCTGCGCTCGGGAGATCAGCTCTCCACCGGCGACGGCGAGCTGCTCGCGCACCAGGTCCATCCCGGTCAGCATCTCCGTCACGCCGTGCTCGACCTGCAACCGTGTGTTCATCTCGATGAAGTGGAACTTGCCCTTGCGATCCAGCAGGAACTCGATCGTGCCCGCGCTGCGATACCCCACCGCCTTCTGGATCCGCGCGGCGTAGCCCAGCAGCTCGCTCCGGCCCTCCGGCCCGACCGCGGGTGACGGAGACTCCTCGATCAGCTTCTGGTAGCGGCGCTGCACGCTGCATTCGCGCTCCGGAAACAGCAGCCCGTTCCCCTGGCCGTCGAACAGGATCTGGATCTCGATGTGCCGAGCGTGGCCCAGGTACTGCTCCAGGTACAGTCCGCCGTCACCGAACGCGGCCCGGGCCTCGCCCTGGGCCATCTGGAAGGCCTGCTCCAGATCTTCGGGCCCCCCCACGATCCGCATGCCCTTGCCGCCGCCGCCGGCCGCCGCCTTCAGCAACACCGGATAGTCCATCCCCGAGGCCAGGCGTCGAGCTTCGTCGAGACTTTCGAGGATCCCGTCGCTGCCCTCGATCAGAGGGACCCCCGCGTCCCGGGACGTCCGCTTGGCCGCTGCCTTGTCGCCCATCTGCTCGATGGTGCCGGCCGATGGCCCGATGAAGACCAGGTCGCAATCCTCGCAGATCTGCGCGAAATCCGAGTTCTCCGCCAGGAACCCGTAGCCGGGGTGGATCGCTTCCGCCCCGGTGAGCTGCGCCGCGCTCAGGATGTTCGGGATGCTCAGGTACGACTGCCCCGCCGTGGCCGGCCCCACGCAGACCGATTCGTCGGCCAGCCTCACGTGCAGCGCGTGACGATCGACGGTGGAGTGCACCGCCACCGTCCGGATCCCCAGGTCGCGGCACGCGCGGATGATCCGCACCGCGATCTCCCCCCGGTTTGCCACCAGAACTTTCTTGAACACGCGTCTTCCTTGCTCACGCTCGCAGGAGCACCAGCGGCTGCCCGAATTCGACTGGTTCGCCCGAGGAGGCCAGGACCCGCTCCACGGTGCCGTCCTTGTCGGCCCGGACCTCGTACTCCAGGTGCATCGACTCGATCGCCGCATAGACGTCGCCCCGCGCCAGCCTGTCGCCGGCCTTGAGTAGCGGTTGGCCCTGCGCGTCTCGGCGTTCGAGGAACCGTCCCACCCTGGGGCTCTCGAGCACCCGCGACCGATCGTAGACCGAGGGACCGGCCGGCGACTCGACCGCGGCCGCCGGAACCGCGACCGTCTGGGAACTTGGGGCCGCCGGCCGGGTGGGCCTGCGAGCCATGATGCGCGTCGAACCGGAAACCACCTCGACCTGGGTGAACCTCGAACGGTCCAGGGTCTCGAGCAGTCCCGTCAACGCTTCCGTGTAGTCGGCCATTTCCCGTGTCCTCTCATCCGGAGAGCTTCTCGGCCTTCCCGGCCAGCTCCTCGAACAGGTCGCGCAGCTCGGTCATCGCCGCCACCGGGTCCTCGATGAAGATCTTGGCCCCGCCGAGCACGTCCATGAATCCCAGCTCGCGGTGATAGCGGGGCACCACGTGCAGATGGAAGTGCCGGATGCTCGCCCCGCTGGCGTCTCCGCAGTTGTAGCCGACATTGTACCCCGAGGGCTGGTAACGACGGTCGAGAACGTCGAAGGTCAGCCTCTGGAGTTCGTGCAGTTCGAGCGCCTCGGCCCGGGTCATCTGCCGGGGATCCTCCAGGTGCCTCTGGGGGAAGATCATCACGTGCCCGGGATTGTAGGGATGCAGGTTGAGCGAGACCACGAACAGGCCGGAGCGGAAGACCTGCAGCCGGTCGACCGTGTCCCGGCCCGCGTTGACCTCGCAGAGGATGCAGTTCACCCGAGGCCGCTTGCCCCTGACGTATTCGCGCTTGCTGGGCACGAAGAGGTGAGACCGGAGCATCAGCAGCCGGGCGTCAACCTCCGGTCTTGCGGCCGGCCGGCTTGCGGCGGCGTGCTTTTGCCTTCCCGCCGGTGCCTCGGGCGCTCGCTTTCGGCTTCCGCCGGGGGATTCCTTCTTCTTGCTCGCTCGCACTTTTCTCCAGTGTCCGGAACCAGGCGCCCAGCCGAGGGTCTTCCTCCAGGCGGGACCTCCACTGTTCCAGGGTATGCCTTGCACCCGCCCGATTTCCATCCTGAAGCAAGGCCTCGATGAGTCTCAGCGCCGCCTCCGCGTACTGCGGGTTCAGACTCAACGCCGTCTTGAACCGCCCGATCGCCTCGGCTGGAAGACCCCGGTCCAGCGCGATGCGGCCCAGGAAGTGGTGGCCGTCCGGGTACTGGGGCGCCAGCGAGACTCCCCGCGTCAGCGCTCGCTCCGCCTCGTCCGGCAGGCCGTCGGCGTACAGCTTCTTCCCGGTCTCGATGTGCCGGCTCGCGTAGTCGGGCACCAGTCGCAGCGCCTGCATCAACCGTTCGGCGGCCTCTTCGTAGCGGCCCGCCTGCTCCAGCGCCTCGGCTTGCCGGCAGAACTCCCCGTTGCTCTCGGCGGCCAGGGCCACCGCCTGCCGGAGGGCCGCGCAGGCCTGGGCGGCCCGACCGGCGTGCAGGGCCATCCGGGCTTTTTCCTGCCAGGCCTTGGGCATCTGGGGGTTGACCTCGAGCGCCGCATCCAGCGCCATCGAGGCCTCGTCGTCCAGCCCCAGGCTGGCCGCCAGCGTGCCCCGCCGGAAGTGCCAGTCCGCGTAGTTCGGATTCTCGGCGACCTTGGCTCGGCTCTCCTCGAGACGTGCCTCCGCCCTCCGGCGTTCGCGCCGGATCTCCTCCATCAAGGCCCGAGCGGTCGACAGCAGGTCCGAGCAGGCCAGCGCCTGCGTCAGGCACCGCTCGGCCTCCGCCAGCCAGCGCTCGCGGTAGCACGTCATGGCCAGGCCGTGCCAGGCCGACGCCGACCGGTCGGAGAGCGCCAGCGCCTTGCGGAACGCCTCTGCCGCCCTGGCGAGCTGACCGCTCTCCAGGTGGACCTGCCCGAGCACCGCGTGGGCCTCCGGATCCGACGGGCCCATCTCGAGCGCCGTCCGGGCCGACTCCAGCGCCTCGCCGAGAAGGCCGGCCATCAGGGCCGCCTGCGCCGCCAGCAACCGCGGGCGCAGCGCGCCGGGCGTCAAGGCGATCGTCTTCCGCAGCAGGGTCAGCGCCTCTCGGGGCTTTCGTGCGTCCAGCGCTTGCCGGGCAGCCGTCAACTCGTCCGGCTCGGGTTCGACCTCGGCCCCCGAGGCGAGCGACTCGGCGAACTGGCTCACGCTGTCGAGCATGCGCCCGTACTCCGACTGCGCGGCCCACAGGTAGAGGCCGAGGTTGGGGTTGGGATAGCCCTCGTCCAGCAGCGCCTTCCAGATGCGGATGGCGGCGGAGTAGCGGGCCTGGCGGTAGTGCGAGAGGGCTTCCTCGAACCTTCGATCGGAGCTGGTCATGGGGAGGCTTGAGGCCGGGACTGTGAGAGTTCGTGAGGATACCAACCCAGCTCGGGCACTTGCCCGCAAATCAGGGCAGGTATCACAGAGGCACAGAGACACAGAGGCACAGAGTAGATAGTCTTCCCGGAATCAACTCCCCTCTGTGTCTCCGTGTCTCTGTGCCTCTGTGATTGGTCAACCTCGTTCGAGGTCGAATCCTCGCACCTTGCGACGATTCTCGCGAGTTGCAGATCGGGTGTCCTTCCGGGGACGCCGTCCCCCGACCCTCAGGTCTTCAGTTCCTTCTTTCTGGCAGCCGGGAACAGGATGTTGTTGAGGATCAAACGGTAACCGGGGCTGTTCTTGTGGAGCGAGCGGTCGGTGGGGGGATCTCCGACGGCGTGGCTGGAGTCCTCCGGGTCGTGGCCGCCGAGGAAGGTCGAGGTGCCCTTGCCGAGGTGGCCGTGGAGGTACTTGACCCGGTTCTGGCCGGGCATCTCGCCCAGGATGCGCACGTCGTCGCGGACGAGCGGCTTGGCGAAGCTCGTGGTCTGCCCGAAGAAGCCCTTGATCTCGTTGACGTGGCACTGCGTCAGCATCGTGGGCACCGTGTCGATCTTGGCCGAGAACTCGAAGAGGGTGAAGTTCTCGAGCTCGGGCCGCGAGATGTTCCGGTAGTCGCTAACGTCGATGTTGCCATACTCGTAGACGTAGGCCGAGGGCTCGACGGTGAAGCCGCGGAAGGCGAAGGTCTTGTTGAAGTCGAGTTTCTGCGCGAAGAGCGGATCGATGCCGTCGCCGTCGATCTCGGGGGCGACGAGGTCCACGTCGTCGGCGGCCAGCGCGACGTCGATGCTGTCGGTGGCGCTGCACATGGCGAACAGGAAGCCGCCCTCGGCGACGTACTCGCGAATCGCCCGCGCCACCGCGTGCTTGTGCTGCCAGACCTTTTCGAAGCCGGCCTCATGGGCGGCCTGGGTGTACTCCTTGACCTGCTGGAGGTACCAGGGGGCGGTGTGGAAGGTCGCGTAGAACTTGCCGAACTGGCCGGTGAAGTCCTCGTGGTGGAGGTGCACCCAGTCGTAGTCGGAGAGCTTGCCGTCGAGGACGTCGCGGTCCCAGAGCTTCTCGTAGCGGATGCCGGCGTAGGTGAGGGCCAGGGTCACCGCGTCGTCCCAGGGGCGTTTGTCCGGCGGCGTGTAGACCGCGATCTTGGGCGCCTTCTCGAGGATGACGTCTTCCATGTTGGCCTGCGCCATCGCCTGGAGGATCTCCTCTTTGCCGCCGTCGTCGACGCGTTCGAAGGCGACGCCCACCAGGCGGGCTTGCACCTCGACCAGGCGGGAGTCGGGGATCAGGAAGGCCCCTCCGCGATAGTTCAGGAGCCACTCGACGTTGAAGCTCTGCTCGAGGGCGTAGAACGCGAGGCCGTAAGCGCGCAAGTGGTCGGTCTGCGACTCGTCCATCGGGACGAGGAGGTAGGTGCGGGACTGGGCGGCGCAGGTTCCGGCACCCAAGAGGAGGGCCAGCGCGAGTGCGAGCGTCTTCATCGAGATTCGGGGTGGGAACGGCGGAAGTGGCGGGACCGGGTGATGAGCAGGAGGGCCATGTTAGCATGCTTGCCGGCTCCGTGAACAAACCCAGGGTGCCGTGACCCGACCCGCTGCAGTCTCAACTTGCGGGCGCGGGGCCAGACTGGAAGAGGGGTTTTCGACTTCCGCCCCGACCCAATCCGAGCCCGTCTTGCGTCTCGTGAAAGGAACAGGCTAACTCGACATGTCACTCGACTTGCTTCGCTGCTCCATCTCTGGTCTCTTGCGACTTCTCCTGGTGCCGGTCGTCATGGCGACTGCCCTTGCGGGGCCAGCTGAACTTCGTGCCGAACCGGCCGACGCGGTGTTGCTCGAAGCTGCTGCGGCGCCGGAACTCGGCGCTGTCTTCAACCTGAAGGGGACGTTGAAACTGTCGGGCAAGGCGAAGGACGTGAACGTGCGCTTCATCGTCGTGGAGGGTTTGCAGCCGATGGGCGAAGTGGCGAAGAGTCTGGGGAGCGCCGGGAAGGGCAAGTCGCTGGCCGTCGAGTGCGCCTTCAAGGTCACGTCCGAGCTGTCGGGCGCGACCGTCAGCTTTGCCGCGACGATCGCTCGAAAGTCGGGGAAGAGCACGAGCATGACGACCGTCAGCACCTCCACCGTTCTGACGGTGACCCGGCGCGAGGGAATTGTCGGGCTGCCGAGCGAATTGTGGAACCGCTACGTCGAACTCGTTCCGCAGGGGTTGAAGGCGGGCTATGCGCTCGCGGGGGTCGAGGCGTTCGCCTCGGTGGCGCCCGCCGAGGCCGTCACCGGCTACGAGAAGGGGCTGGGCCATCTGGAGAGAATCGAGCCGGAGCAGGCGCTGGCCGAGCTGGGCAAGCTCGACGGGACGGCCTCTCCGGTTGCGCGGATGGCCGCGCTGAACGCCCGGGGCGTGACGAGCGCTGTCATCGGCAGCTTGCCGGCCGCGTCGGTGGCGTGGGAGAAGGCGCTGGCGATCGAGGATGTGCCCGCTCGCTATGCCGCTTACATTCATTACAACTGGGGGGTACTGCTGTGGAAGAAGAACCAGAAGGCCCAGGCGCTGGAGCGGTTTCGCCAGGCAGTCGAGCGGCACCCGGGGTTCACTCTCGCGAAGGAAGCCCTTCGGTGACATGCACCGATCCGGGCACTGGTGGACCGGAGGACGTGGCGAGAAGCGCTGCGGTCCGGGAATTTTTCCTCAGGTGCCCGGACGAGGTCGGGCAGGGTCAGAGGCGAGGCGATCGGGCCGAGCCTGTTCCCGACGGGCGATCGGGCGCTGACGTGTCATGGCGCAAATGTTGCTTTGCCGATCGATTCGCCAGAACGCCGGCCGCGAGAGGGTGCACGAAAATGAGCATCCAGAGCCGGTTGACAGGGTCTTCGGGGCCGTGAGAAACTAACCTGGGGCGACTCTGTCGTCCCTCGCCGATTTCAGACACCACCCAATTTGAAACGATTGCGACTGACGGATCTTCCGACCAGGGAAGTGGGGAGCACGATGATGAATCGAATCGCCGGCCGTTCTTTCATTCACGCGGTCCTGTTGACGGCGTTCTTGCTGACGTTCATGGTGGGGAACGCGTGGGCGGCACTGCTCACCCTCGATTCGGTAAGTGCCACTCCAACCCAGGTAACCCGGGGGCAGCCCGGTGTCTTGGTTTCACTACAGGTGACGAATGGCACCACCCAGTCAGCGGCTATCAGCAGT
>CAZSVK010000006.1:0-3435 GCA_964610245.1 uncultured bacterium | reverse complement strand
CCACGTTCAACGGCAGCCAGCTGAACTACGCGGTGACTGAGGGCGTGAACGCCACGAGCATCAGCACTGGCGCGACGGTGGTGCTGACCTACAGCGTCACCGTGGGTGGCTCAGCACCCCTCGGGTCGACCGTACTGGATGGCGTCGTTAACACCAATCAGGGCAACGACAGTACCGCGACCACGACGGACACCTGGACCGTTCTCACGCCGGCCAACCTCGTCCTGAACACCATCTCGACGGCCTCAGTCGCCGTTTCGAAGGAGCAGACCGGCATCCAGGTCCTCATGGCGGTAAGCAACACCGGCGGCACCACGGCCACCATCGACAGCGCAACGCTGAAGTTCAACAACTCGACCTCGAACTACGCCCAGTCTTACGCCGGAGCCTCGTCGATCGCGGGCGGCGGCGCCACGACCTTCACGTTCACCGTGGGCGTCCAGGGCACGGCCTCGACCGGTATCACCAGCATCAACGGCTCGATGCTCGGCACCGACGTCAACGCCGGTTCGGTCAGCTCCGACTCCTCGGCTACCACCACCAATGTCTGGACGGTGCAGAGTCGCGCGGCGCTCTCGATCATGGCGGTCAACACCGCTACCACGCAGCTCAGCCAGGGCCAGACGGTCAATGGCATCACGATGAGCGTCCAGAACACCGGTCAGGCCGCGGCGAACATCACGGCCAAGAACCTGACCTTTGGCGGCAGTCAGACAGGCTACACCATCACTCCGGCCGGTGGTCCTACCAGCATCGCTGGAGGCCAAACATCGACTTTCACCTTCAACGTCACGGCTGGCGCCTCGGCTCCGACCGGCAATATCTCGATCGATGGCACCGTTTCAGCCACCGACAACAATTCCGCGGCCCTCACCACCACCGACAACACCGCCGCCACGCCCGATTCGTGGAACGTGCAGACCCCGGCCAGTTTCACCATCACGGCGATCTCCGCCGCGCGCACGACGGTCTCGACCGAGCAGACTTTTGCCGTCACGGTCACGGTCAAGAACACCGGCCAGGCGGCGGCCAACTTCACGGGTGAGGCGCTGGGGTTCGGCGCGGGCCCCCTGTCCGCGAATCCGCTCACCACGTCCGTGTCGCTGCCCGGGAGTAACAACACCACGACCTTCACCTTCACGGTCGCGGCGGGCACCAGCGCCGGGACCTGTCAGATCCAGACCGCAACCTTCACTGCCACCGATGCCAACAACACCAGAGCCTCGGTCCCGATCGCCGCGAACTCGGCGACCCTCCCCACCGTCACCGTCAAGGCCAAGCCCTCGCTCCGCATCACGGACATCAGCGTGTCCCGCTCGACCGTGTCGACGGGCCAGAGCCTGACCGCAACCGTGACCGTGCAGAACGCCGGTGCCGATGCCGCCACCATCGACTTCACCGCGGCGGCGCTGATCTTGAGCACTCCGGCCGCCATTGCGAGCGGCACCAGCTTGAGCAGCGTTCGTTCGCTCGCCGGTAGCGGCGCGACGACGACCTTCACCTTCAACCTGGTGGCTGCCACGTCCGCAAACAGCACGACGATCACCAGCGCCACCTTCACCGCCGCCGACCACAATTCCGGCGCGACCATCCCGGTCATCCTTCGCTCCGGGGCCCAGCCCACCGTGACGGTTCAGACGGCGCCGTCGCTCAAGGTCATCGCCATCTCCTCGACCAAGTCGACGGTCACTACCAATCAGCAGTTCAGCGCCACGGTACGGATCCGCAATGACGGCACCGCCGCTGCCAGTTACACCGGCGGCACGCTGGTCTTCAACAACGCTTACCTCAGTGCGGGCACTCCGACGCCGTCGAGCGGTTCGATAGCCGGATCCGGCGGCACGACGGATCTCACGTTCACCGTCACCGCCGGAGTCGCCCAGACCACCAGTCAGATCACGAGCGCGACCGTCGTCGCCACCGACGCCAACTCCGGTGCCTCCGCGCCGATCCGGGCCAACACCACGTCGCCCGTGTCGGTCACGATTCAGACCCGGCCTAGGCTCGAGATTCTCACGATCAGCACGTCGAAGAGCAGTGTCTCGACCGGCCATTCGTTCATCACGACCGTCACCATCCGCAATAACGGCGGCGCCACGTTGAATGTGTCGGCGGTGCATCTGGTGACCACGACCTCGTCGCTCACGGCCAGCGATCTGACCACCAACGTCAATATCGCCGGCGGCGCCAGCCGCGCGTTCCGCTTCCCTGACACGGTCGGCACTTCCCTGGGGACTTTCCAGATCACCAGTGCCACCTTCACGGCCAAGGACATAAACACGAACCTGGCCGAGGGCGTGGCCGATAACCTGGCCTCGGCTGCCTCGGTCGCGGTGCAAGCGGCGCCGATCCTCGAGATCGTCAGCTTCAGCGCCTCGCAGTCGACGGTCAGCACCGGCCAGTCGTTGCAGGTCACTGTGACCGTGCAGAACAACGGCGGCGCCACCATCAACTTCACGAGCCGGACGCTGGTCCTGAGCGACGCCTCGAAGATCGCCAGCGGCCTGACGACCTCCTCCTCGAGGTCGCTCGCAGGCAGCGGCACCACAACGACCTTCACCTTCAATCTGGTCGCCCACTCGAGCAACTCGGGGCCGACCAACGTCACCAGCGCCACCTTCAGCGCGACCGACGCCAACGACGGTAACCCGGTCGCCGTGAGCGGCCCGGCGGCCACGCCGCTGAGCCTGAATGTGAAGACGCTCGCAACGCTGACGTTTGGGACTCTGCAGACGCCGTCCACGGTGACGCAGGGCCAGACCTTCTACACGACGGTCGTCGTCAGCAACACGGGTGAGGGCATCGCCAACGTCACCACAGGCACCCTGGCCTTCAGTGGCGCCAATCTCACGGTCACACCCGTTGCCGGGAACCCGACGACGATTGCCGGGCTGGGGACCGGCACCTTCCGCTTCCAAGTTGTCACCGGGGGCAGCGCGACGCCCGGAGCGCGCACCGGGACCCTGACGGTGACCGCGGCGGACGCCAACTCGCTCGCCAACGTGAGCAAGACCGCCGGCCTGACGCCTCAGGTGACGGTGCAGGTGCCCGCGCAGCTGGTGTTGCAGACGGTGTCGACGACGCCGGTCTACGTGAGTCGTGGGCAGGCGAGCATCGCGGTGACGGTGTCGGTGACGAACACGGGCGGGGCGACCGCGGTGATCGATTCGTCCGCGCTGAGCTTTGCCAACGGCGGCAACGACACGGCCAACTACACGGTGGTGGCCGGCGCGAACCCGTCGACGGTGAGCGGCGGAGCGACCGCGAACCTGACCTACACGGTGACGGTGCAGAACACCGCGGCGCTGGGCGTGACGACGCTGAACGCGTCGGTGACAGCGCACGACAACAACAGCGCGGCGATCGACGCGAGCGACGCTGCCGCAACGACGACGGATAGCTGGACGGTGCAGGTGCCCGCGCAGCTGGTGTTGC
>CAZSVK010000005.1:21760-33645 GCA_964610245.1 uncultured bacterium | reverse complement strand
GCACGCCCATCGTTCAGCCCGACCAGTCCGCCATCAATTAGCGCGCTCGCGCTCACCTCTCGTCTCATTCGCTGTGACGGCCGAGACGCTGCCTCCGCAGACCACGGTCACCGGGCCCCTGGCAAACTCGGCGGCCAATGCTTGAACCTCGAGTTGGTCCAACTTGATCGTTTCGGGGCACTCGGAGCGAGGTCGAGATCATTTTGGCAAGCATGCGGCCGCAGGACAAATCGGCACGGAGAATACAGGCACCAAAGGACTTGTGGTCTCAGCGCAAGTCGCCCGCGGCGAGCGCGTCAAACAGTGCACCCAGGACAAGCAGCCGTAACGTGCTGTAGATGGCGAGCGGTGTGTCGACCTCGTGGTGGACCAGCATCCTGACAGTCCAGGAACGGACTCGGTCACTCCCTCTTCCGACCGCCGGAGTCGCACTTTGTGCTTCAAAGAAGCACCTCCGGGAATAGCTGACCACGCTTGCCGCTCGGCGGCAGGACTCCTTGCGTCAGCGCGGTCGCGCGCCGAGCAATTTCACCATGCGGACGACCGCATCAGCAGTTGCCCTCGACGAAGCCGGGTTCTGACCCGTGATGAGCCGTCCGCTTTCGACCACGTTGCTCTGCCAGGGCGCCGCACACCCGTAAAGCCCGCCTGTGGCGGCGTTCAGGCGGTCCTGGAGGCTGAAGGGGACAACCGCCGTCATCTGGGCCGCGGCCTCCTCGGCGTTCGAGAAGCCGGTAACCTTGCGGAACCGCAGGAGAGGGGCCCCGTTCCGGGCCCGCGCGTTGACCAGGGCCGACGGTCCGTGGCACACGGCAGACAGCACCCGCCCGGTCTCGAGCGCCTCGCGGGCGATGCGGTGCAGGTCGGCCGAGTCGGCCAGGTCCCACATCACTCCATGCCCGCCCACCACGAACACCGCCACACAGTCGCTGGCCTTGGCCTCGCCGAGCGGCCGCGTCTGCAGCAGCGCGCGTCTGGCCCCGAGGGCCTTCGAAAAGGCGGCGGCCTGTTCCTTCCCGATCATGGCCGGATTCAGCGATGCCTGGTCGACCGGGGCCAGGCCTCCCGAAACCGACGCAGTCACGACCTCCAGACCGGCTTTCTCGAAGATCTCGCAGGGCACGACGAACTCCTCGGCCCAGAAGCCGGTCGCACGCTCGGTTCCGGGGATCCGCGCCACGCTCGTCAGGACCATCAGCACCTTGGCCGGCAGCACGTCGGCGTCCGCAGCCACCGGGAATGCGAGCGAGCACAGGAACGCCACCGCTATCATTGCGCACCACGCACGATTGCTCATGGTCTCTTGGTCTCCAGTCTCGTGATGGACTCCTGCGAGGCCTGACGCATCGGGCTGTCGGGGAAGTAGAGCACCACGATCTGGTACTCGTGCACCGCCTCGCGCTTCTTGCCGAGTTCCTCGCTCGCCTGTCCGAGCAGGAAGTGGGCGCGGTCGGTCAGGCCGGCGACGGATGGCCCCTTCAGCGCCTCGCGGCTGGCCTGGAGCGACTGCTCCCACCTCGCGCCTCGCGCGGCCTGCTCGGCCTTCGCGAGTGCGATGAGCTGGACGTGCTTGCTGCGATAGGTCTCGTCGAAGAGTGTCAGCGTGCGCCCAGCCTCGGCAGCCAGGAGCGAAGCGGGAAATCGCTTTCGCAGTCCCACGAGGATTGCCCGGGCCTTGGCCGCCTCCCCGCTGGCCAGCAGCGCCCGCGCCAGGGCATGTCGCGACTCGGGCCCCAGCTCGGCTCCGGCCCCCTCGGGCGAGTCGACGGCCCGGGTCAGCAGGGTCACGCCTTGCGCGAACGCTCCTCGGTCGAGGGCGTCGAGACCGGCGGTGAGGTACTGCCAGCCGTTCTCGGGCTTCGGCCCGGGCTGCAGGGTCAGCACCGGTCTGCCGTCTTCCATCGCGAGCCGCTCCATCACCGGGTAGTCACCGATGGGTTGCAACCCCTTCAACAGACGGACGAGGGTCACCTGCCGGCCCGTCCGGTCCACCGCGGCGGCGCCGCCGGCGACGGTCCCCGAATCCCAGAGCAGCGCCGTGCCGGTCTCGTCGAGCAGGTAGTGATGACGGTAGCCGCCGGACCCGGGTTCCTCGACCGTGGCGAGAGCCTCGGCCTTGCCGTCGCCGGCCAGGTCCACGCCCAGGAGAGTCACGGGCAATCCGCCCTCCAGCTCACGCCGGAAGAGCTGCTTCTGCCCGGCGCGCGCCGTCAGCACCGCGCCGCGAGGGCCGGGCGCCAGCTCGAAGACGACCCCGCCTGCCCCACCCAACGTCAGCGGGTCACTGTCGGCCCGGGCCGCGAAGGCCTCGGGAACCTGCACCACGGCCAGCCAGGCCGTCACCAGCAACGCGAGGGTCCGAACGGTCTTCATCCTTGGCACTCCCGATCGATCAGAACAGGGCGTGGGCGCTTCGGTAGTAGCTCTCGGCCTGATCGGCGACGCCGCCCGCCGAGAGTCCCCGATGGCGCATCATCCAGTTGACCTCGTCGCCGCTCAGCGCCAGTCCGAGGCACATCTTCGTCATGATTCCGTACTGTACGTTCTCGGTGACTCCGCTGGTGCGGACATACTGGTTCCAGCTCTTGTCCCTCAGCTCCGAGGCGTAGGGGCCTCGATTGTAGCCGCAGGCGGCCTTGACGAGGCGCTCGGCCGGGCCGTCGCCGGGATGGGTGGTGTTCGGCCCTCGCAGCGTCTCGCCGAGGTAGCGCGTCCCGCCGAGCAGATTGTCCCGCGGATCCCGAGGATCCACGCCCAGCCCGCGGGCCGTCGCCGGCATCAGTTGCATGAAGCCGAGGGCGCCGGCGCTGCTCTCCGTGACGCGGCCGCCGGGTTTGCCGTGCACGCCGCGCGACTCGATGAAGAGGATGGCGCGCAGGAAGTCGGCCCGGGTCACGGCCTCGCCATACCGGTTGGTGAGGCTCGGGAACCTCCAACCCGCGGCGATGTCCAGCGCCTGGCTCACCCACTGGGAGAACTGGGGGCTGCGCGTCGTCACGCCGCCCTGGCGCGCGGCGCTGTCGAGGTCGGCGCTGGAGCCCGGCCTGGGCTTCACGTCGCGACCGCCCGAAGTCGAAGGCGCGGCCGGCCCGGCGGTCACGTCGGGTATCCGCAGCTCGGTCCCCGGCTCGAGGTCTGCCGGATCCTTGATGCGATCGGCGTTGGCGGCGTACAGCTCGGTCCAGCGCTCGGCCGAGCCGAGCAGCCGCTGGGCCAGGGCCGAAAGAGTCTCGCCGGCCCGGGTCGTGTAGCTGCCGCGGATGGGAGTCTCCTTGCGCGGGCCCTTCGGGAGCTGGAGCATCTGGCCGGGGTAGATCAGGTCGGGGTTGTCGATCAGGCTGCGGTTGGCCTGAAAGATCTCGTCCCAGCGATAGCCGTCGCCGTAGAACCGGGCGGCGATACCGTAGAGCGTGTCGCCGGGAACCACGGTGTAGGTCGTCGCCTCCTGCATGTTCTTCCCGTCGGTCGAGCTGAGGGCCCCCATCGGATCGTAGGCGCTCTGGGCCGTCGCGTACGATGCGCCCAGGACGAGGATCAGGGCCGCCAGGCAGATGCGAATCGCTGTGGACATGAATCGGGCCTCCCGTAGCGTCTCTGCCTGGACTATGCCCTCGACCGGCCGATGTTTAGCCATGAACGCTCACCCCGAGAGAATGGCGAACTTGAGGTACTGGCCCTCGGGATAGGCCAGCACGATCGGGAAGTCGGGGCCGGCGCCGTGGAACTCGAGCAGCCTCATCGGTCGCAGCTGCCGTCGGGCGACCGCGGCGATATCGGCCAGGAAGCGCTCCGACGGGGTCTTGTGGTGGTTCGAGGCACAGACGAGCGTGCCGCCGGGCGAGAGCACCTCGATGGCCAGGGAGACGAGCGAAGGGTAGTCCTTGGCGGCCGTGAAGACGTTCTTCTTGCTGGTCGAGAAGCTGGGAGGGTCCAGCACGATGACGTCGTAGAGGCTTCCGCGGTGAGAACCCTTGCGCAGGTATTCCAGGGCATCGGCGTGGACCAGCGGATGGTCGTCGGGCGACACGTCGTTCTCGGCGAAGTTGCGACGAGCCCAGTCGAGGATGCGGGCGCTGGTGTCGACCGAGTGGACCGAGGCGGCCCCGGCCAGCGCGGCGTGGACCGAGATGCTGGCGGTGTAGCAGAACAGGTTCAGCACGCGCCGCCCTCGGACGTGCCGGCGCAGGGCGAGGCGATTCTCGCGGTTGTCCAGGAACAGGCCGGTGTTGTAGCCGCCGCCCAGATCGACGACGAAGCGCACGCCCCCTTCGCGCACGGTGAAGGCGGGGGGAGTGTTCTCGCCGCGGACCTTGCGGGCGCGCGATTCGGTCTTGCGAGACGCATCCGGCCCCGAGGCGCGGTCGGTGAGGTAGATGCCCTCGGGGTGGTGCAACTGCTGCAGGACCTCGAGAAACGGCTGGAGGAAGGCCGAGACCCCCGACGAGTAGACCTGGACGAGCAGGAACGGCCCATAGACGTCGACCGCGAGGCCGGGTAGGCCGTCGGCCTCGGCGTGGACGAGCCGGTAGGCGTCGGTGACGGTTGGGTCGATGAAGCCCCGGCGCAGGGTGGCGGCCCGGGTCAGCGCCGCGGCCATCCAGTCCTGGTCGAGCCGGTCGCGCTCCTCGCGCGAGAAGATGCGATAGGCGACGCGCTCGTCGGAGTCGCCGAAGGCCGAAGCGAGGAACTGCCCCCGGCTGTCGACGAGCGCGACGACCTCGCCGGCCAGGGTCAGCCGCTGCCGGCCGCCGAGCCAGTCCCGCAGGACGACCGGGTAGCCGGCCTCGACGCGGGCGGCAGCGTCGGGCGGCAGTCGAACGTGTTGCATAAGTTCCAGTCTAGTGTTGCGGCACTCTCATTACATCATCCCGGTGAGCGACAGCTCCTATAATGCATCCGTGACCTTCTCCGCCGCCGCGAGTCTCCAGCAGCCGATGCCGCGAATCGCCACCGCCCGCTGGGGCGAGGACGAGTTCTTCGGCGGCGTGGCCGTCGCCGCGCTCTATGTCGATTCTCAGCGAACAAGGGCGCTGGCAAGCCTGAGTGCGCTGGGCGATTGGAGCAGGTTGGCGCTGCCGCAGGCCGAGGCGCTGGCCGGTCTGATCGAGCGGATCGTCCCAGCCGACCGCTTGCTGATCGAGCCGGCCCGCTATAACAAGGCTTGCAGCGGCAAAGGAGGGCCGGCTGAGCTGATGCAGTGGGCGCACAGGCGAGTCTGTGAGCAACTCCTGGCGCGGTTTCCCGCGAGCCAGATGGTTCTCTGCCGCCTTCCGGCCGATGGGCCGCCCGAGCGGCTGACTCTCGAGTCGGGAGTGCCCACCGTCTCGCCCGGTCCCGGGTTCGAGGACGTGGCGCTCGAGGCCGCCGGAGCGCTCGCCCGCTGGCTCTACCTGGACCGCCGGGCGACGCTCGCGCAGAAGATGGGCCTCTGCCTGGAGGGGGATGCCCGCCAGGTGGGCGCCGGCATTCTCCGCGAACACGGCGAGGCAATCCTGCGGCAGATCGCGAAGGTCCACCGGCCCACGGGCACCGACATCCTGACTGGAGGCAAGGTTTGAGGCTCACGCTCTTTTGGATCATCGCCGTCTTGCTGTTCACGGCGGTGTCGGCCGGCGCGGCATCTCCGTCGCGAAAGGCGGTCGAACTCGCAGCCGCGATCATCGAACTGGAGCAACGCATCGCGATCCGCGGCCACGCGGCGGCCGGCGAGGCGGACGAACTCGAGGCCCGGCTCGGCGAACTGGCCGCGAGCGTTCCGCCCGACCACCTGGACGGGATGCCGGAAGTGGTCGCCTTCCTCGAGAAGGGCTACGCCATCCTCTACCGGGTGAGCCCCCAGATCTCCGCCTCCGCGGCCGAGAGCGAGATGCGCTTCAGGGAACTGCTGGGCGGCGAGGAGCGCAACATCGTCAAGCGAGAGATCGCCGGCTGCACGATCGTGGTCCGTGGCGATCCGTCAAGCAAGGAGGTCGCGCTGACCTTCGACGACGGGCCCTGTCCCGGTGGCCGTGGGAACGGCACGAGCGCCCTGCTCGACCTCTTGAAGGAAGAGAAGGTCCGAGCCAGCTTCTTCCTGTGCGGGGATTCGGCCGCGGCCTATCCCGGTCTGGTGCGCCGAATCGCGGCGGAGGGGCACGTCGTCGGGAACCACACCAAGTCGCACGCCCGACTCAAGGGGCTGGGCGCGCTGTCCGAGGCCGCTGCCGCCGAGGAGGTTCGAGCCGGCGAGGCGATGATCCTCAAGGCGATGGGCTCGCGCGAGCCGCTCATCTTCTTCCGCTGCCCCTACGGAAGCGGCGCCAAGAGCGAGTTCGTCAACCGGATGCTGGCCGAGCAGGGCTTCATCAACATCTACTGGACCATCGACACCTACGACTGGAAGACCCACAGCAGCGCCAGCACCATCAACAAAGTGATCGGCAGCAAGCTGCTCGACGGCGCCATCGTGCTCTTCCACGAGCGCGTGCCGGATACCGTGCAGGCGGTCCGCAGCATCATCGAGAGACTCCGGCCCAAGGGCTATCGCTTCGTCACCCTGCCGCAGCTCATCGGCGTCGACAACGAGAGTTCGGCACGCGTGGCGTTCCGGGAGGCGGCGAGCCTCTACCTGGCGGGCGATCATGCCGCCGCGATGCAGCGGTTCGTGAAGCTGGCCGATTCCGAGCCCGAGTCGATCCTGGCCGACGACGCGATGCACTACGCATGGTTCATCGCGATGGAGTTGCACGAGGTCGAGACCGCCTCGAAGCTGCGCGACGCGCTGGTCAAGCGCTACCCGCGCAGTCTCTACTCGACCATCGCAGCGCGCCTCGCCAGCCCTCAGTTGCCGGACTGAGGGCACGTCATCTCCCTGCTGGAACTCTGCTCCAGACCTCGCCGTGGGGCTGCTCCGCCAAGCGGTCAGCCCCGGAAGTCGAAGCTGGGGTTGCCACCCTGGCAGGGGCCCGGGGGCAGCGCTCCCGGATTGGATCTAGTACCACTACCCCAGGTGGTGCTGGACGATCGCGCGGTACTTGTCGTCCAGGATCTGTTCGAGCGCCTTCCGGAAGCACTGGTGGGCCCGTTCGCCGGCCTCCGCGCGTTCGTAGACCAGGCCGGCCAGGTAGAACAGGTCGGCGTCCCGCTGGTTGGTCGTCAGCAGACGTTCTACCTCGGAGGCGGCCGCCTCGTAATCCTCACGGGCGATCATCGAGCGAATTCGACCCAGGTCGATGGCCAGTTCGTCCTCGTACAGGAAGAGGATGGCGTTGCGGTTGACCGCCATCTCGCGCACGCGGCAGACGATGCGATGCTGAGAGTCGAGCAGGCTCGCCTCGACCAGGTAAAGCATCGGCGGGCCGGCGGGGGGCAACACGACCCCGTCCGACGAGACGGAGGCATCGTGCTGGGTCACGCGGCCCTTGATGATGCCCAGGTCCGTGTAGCAGACGACTGCCAGTCCTTCGCGGTCGACGTCCATACGCTCAGCCTGTTCGTGTCGGCCCGTGGCAAGGCCGCCAGCCCCCGGTCCGGGCGGGCCCCCGCCGGGTAGGCCCCCGCCGGGTAGGCCCGGGACGAGGGCTGGCGGCCCCGCACGAGATCACTGGGTCTTGTTCTTGAGAGCGGCCACGCCCGGCAGCTCGAGCCCTTCCAGGAACTCGAGCGAGGCGCCTCCGCCCGTCGAGACATGCGACACCTTGTCGGCATATCCCATCTGCTTGATCGCGGAGGCCGAATCGCCGCCTCCGATGATGGTCGTGGCCTTGGCCTCGGCCACCAGCCTGGCCACCTCGCGGGTGCCCCGGGCGAACTCGGGCACCTCGAAGACGCCCATCGGCCCGTTCCAGACCACCGTCTTGGCCGTCGCCAGGACCTTTCCGAAGGCGGCCACCGTCTCGGGCCCGATGTCGAGGCCCTTCTGGCCGGCGGGAATAGCATTCCAGGCGACGGTGCTCGTGGCGACGCCTTCCTTCGGCTCGGCGGCGATCACGACGTCGGACGGCAGCACCAGCTTGTCGCCGAAGCGCTCCATCAACTGGCGGGCCTCCTCGATCTTGTCGGGCTCCACCAGCGAATCGCCGACCTCGGCGCCCTTGGCCTTGTAGAAGGTGAAGGCCATCGCGCCACCGATCAGGAGACGGTCGGCCTTCTTGCCGAGGTTGTCGATGACACCAATCTTGTCGCTCACCTTGGCGCCGCCCAGGATCGCCACGAACGGGCGCTCCGGGTTCTCGGTCGCCTTCGAGAGATAATCGACCTCGCGCTCCAGGAGCAGGCCGGCGCAGCCGGGCAGATGATTGGCCACGGCCGTGGTCGACGCGTGGGCGCGGTGGGCAGCGCCGAAGGCATCGTTGACGTAGACCTCGCCCAGGGCGGCCATCGCTCGGGCCAGGCCGTCGTCGTTCTTCTCTTCGCCCGCCTCGTAGCGGACGTTCTCGAGCATCAGGATCTCGCCCTTGCCCAGGGCCTTCGCCATCGCCTCGACGGCGGGGCCGACAACGGCGGGCGCCAGCTTCACCGGGCGGCCGAGCAACTCGGCCAGGCGCTCGGCGATCGGCTTCATCGTGTACTTGGGATCGGGCTTACCCTTGGGGCGGCCCAGGTGGCTCATCAGCACGAGCGAGCAGTCGTTGGCCAGCAGGTGCTTCAAGGTGGGCAACGACGCCTTGATGCGGCCGTCGCTCGTGATCTTGCCCTCCTTGTCCTGGGGAACGTTGTAGTCGACGCGCACCAGGACGCGCTTGCCTCGCGGCTCCAGGTCCTTGAGAGTCATCTTGCGCATGGGGGAACTCCGTTTCTTCGATGCGACACGGTCGCGACAATCCCGGGACTCCGGTGGAGTGGGTTCCATCCTATCAGGTGCCCGGCGCCGCACGCCAGATCGCGCGCAGCGCTCGGGCGCCAGAAGTGTCCCCGATCACCATTTTCAGGCTTGACACTCTCTTGTGCGGATGAGATACTTCGCGCGCGATTTCGGGCAGGCTCGATCCGGCCCGTCACAAGAAACCGGCGAGGCCATCGTCGGGAAGTAGAGGAGGAACCAGTATGAAGAAGGCCCTGCTTTTCCTGGTCGCCGTGGTTGCCCTCAGCACCTCGGTGGCTCTCGTCCTGGGCAACACCGCTTTCCTCGCTTGCGGCGACGACTGCGATGACTGCGGCGGCGGCACCTGCCCCAATCCGCATCCCCGCCCCCACGCCACCCTCGCTTGCGGCGACGACTGCGACGACTGCGGCGGCGGCACCTGCCCCAATCCGCATCCCCGCCCGCACGTCGCCTGAGGCGCAGCCCGGATCGACGAAGAACCCCCGCGAATCTCGCGGGGGTTCTGCATTCCGGCCTTCGTGACGGGCGCTAGCGCCGCGCGGCTTCCACGAAAGCCTGGAACAGCGCCAGGTGCTCGGGCACGTCGAGGAACTCCTCGGGGTGCCACTGCACGCTGAGATAGAACCGGTCGCCCGGCCCCTCGAGCCCCTCGACGATGCCATCCGGGCTGACCGCGCTCACGACCAGATCGCGCCCCACGTCACGCACGCCTTGGTGGTGGATCGAGTTCACCATCAGACTGTCCTTGCCGAGTAGCCGGTGGAGCCGCGTGCCCCGCCTCAGTTCGACGGCATGCACCAGCTTGCCGCGCTCTTCGCCGGGCTGCCGGTGATCGAGCTTCCCCTCGGTCTGGCTCGCGATGTCCTGATAGAGACTGCCCCCCATCGCCACGTTGATGACCTGGAGCCCCAGGCAGATGCCGAAGACGGCAATCCCGCGCTCACGAGCCCGCCGGGCCAGCTCCAGCTCGAACCGCGTGCGCTCGACGGAGATCGCCTCGGCCTTGGGGTGGACCGGCTCGCCGAAGGTGCTGGGATCCATGTCTCTCCCGCCGGTGAGCATCAAGCCGTCGACACTCCCCAGGATGCGGTCGAGAGTCTCGGAGTCGTCAGTCGGGACCAGCGCGACGGGCACACCGCCCGCCCGCTCGATCGCGCGGATGTAGCGCGTATTCAGGTACCAGCAGCCGGCCGGAGAAGGGCACTGGGCCTCGGGGCCGAACAGGACGTTGGTGGTGCATCCAATGAGTGGTTTCATGGTGTGTCTAGACCTGTCGGGAGTTCTGCTCCCGAACCCTCGCCAAAGGGGCAGGCCCCTTTGGAATCCCATTTGACTGGAGGAAGTCTTGCCCACGCTCACAGGCCGGAGTCCTCAAGTGTGCCGCTCGAGCTTCGCTTCGTCTTCTCATTGCCGGGTGCAGGGCCCGGCTCGGGTCCTGGCAGGGGTCCGGGGACAGCGTCCCCGGGGAACGGCTGGGTTCGCCTCCTTCATCATTCACTTCGGCACGATCCGCGGACTCAACACTCGCCCGGGAAGCTCTTCGGTGACTTCGCCGCTCTCGAGCACGAACCGGCCGCCGACCATCACGTGGACGATACCGTCCGAGTAGTGATGCGGCTCCACGTAGGTCGCCCGATCGAGCACCCGCTCAGGGTCGAACACGGTCAGGTCGGCCACCATCCCCGGCGCGATGACGCCGCGATCCGCCAGCCCGAGCTGGCGCGCCGGCAGCGCGGTCATCTTGTGGACCGCGAGTTCCAGCGGCAGCAGCCCCTCGTCGCGCGAGAGCCGTCCGAGCACACGGGCGAACGTGCCGTAGGCCCTGGGATGCGGCTTGCCGGCGGAGGCGGGGCCCTCGGTGGCCCGGGATTCGGCGTCGCTGGCGACCATGACGTAGTCCTTCGACAGCACCCGCCGCATGTTCTGCTCGGAGAGCACGAAGAAGACGCACTCGCACTGGCCGCGCGTTTCCAGCAGGACCTGCACCGCGGCCCGCGCCGGATCGGTGCCGCGCTCGGCGGCGACCTCGGTCAGGCGCCGGCCGTCCAGTTCGGGACGTCCCTCGGCGCCCGCAATCAGCACCCGTCCGTAGTAGTCGTCGTCGAATCGGGTCGCCATGCTCGCGAGTATCTTCTCGACCGAGTCGGGCTCCCGCAGCCGCTTCAGCTCGGCCTCGACGCCGCCCTCGTAGGCCCAGTCGGGCAGGAGCTGGTCGAGCCCGGTGCTGGTGGCGTCGTACGGATAGCGGTCGGCCATCACCGGCAGCCCCTCGGAGCGGGCGTACTCGATCAGCGCGAAGGCCCGGTCGAGCTTGGGCCAGTTCTCGGGCCGGCTGGCCTTCAGGTGCGAGATCTGCGTACGCACGCCGGACTCCTGGCAGATCCAGAGGGTCTCCTCGATGGCATCGAGCAGGGTCGCCCCCTCCCCTCGCATGTGGGAGGCGTAGAGCCCACCCCTCTTCGCCACCACGCCGCACAGCTCCGCGATCTCGTCGCGCTTGGCGTAGCAGCCGGGAGAGTAGATGAGACCCGTCGAGAGCCCGATCGCCCCGGCGTCCATCTCGCGCGCCAGCAACTGCTTCATCCGCGTCATCTCGACTTCGGTGGCGAGGCGATTGCCCTGGCCGACCACGCAGGCTCGCAGGAAGCCGTGCCCCACGTAGAACAGGCGGTTGATGGCCGTGCCGCGAGTTTCCAGCCGCTGCTTGTAGCCACGGAAGTCGGTCCAGTCTACCTGGACGCCGAGCGGGTTCCAGCGCTCGGATTCGCGCTTGCGAAGCTCCTCGGAGAGAGGAAAGGCCGAGAACCCGCAGTTGCCCGACACCTCGGTCGTCACGCCGTCGCGAAGCTTCGAGAGAGAGCGAGGCTCGGCGAACTGGATGTAGTCGGTGTGGGTGTGGATGTCGATGAACCCCGGCGCCAGCACCAGCCCCTCCAGGTCGTGCTCGCGCTCGGCGGAGTCGCCTAGCCGAGGACCCATGGCCGAGATGAGGCCCGCGCTGACGCCGACGTCGCCGCGCCAGGCCCGCTGGCCGCTGCCGTCGATCACCGTGGCGTTACGAAACAGATGGTCGATCATGGGG
>CAZSVK010000005.1:18169-21750 GCA_964610245.1 uncultured bacterium | reverse complement strand
ATAGAGATACGGCGCGGGCAGCGACGGAGGCAAGATAGCCCCGGGGGCAGCGCCCCCGAGAGACCGAACCCGGGGTCCCTTGGCTACCGAGCTCCTCCGCACTCAAGCCGTCTGGCCGGCACCGTCCAGGATCGCCAGCAGCTCGGTCAGACCGCGGATGGTGAAGTCGGAAACTTCGGGAGCGAGCGGAGCCTCCTCGGAGGTACGGTAGTAGACGGTGCGGAAGCCCATGCTCTTGGCTGCCTGGATGTCCCGGCCGGGGTCATCGCCGACGAAGAAGGCCTGCGCAGGCTCGAGACCGGACTTGCGGAGGGCGAGTTCGAAGATCCGCGGATCGGGCTTGCAAACACGGGCTTCCTCGGCGGTGGTAACCGAGTCAAAGCATCCGTTGATGCCGAGCGACTCGAGCAGCGCCCCGAGCAAGTGATCGTCGACGTGGCTGATGAGCCCGACGTGGAAGCCCCTCTCGCGGGCGCCCGCGAGCGTCTCGACCGCGCCCGGCATCAGCTTGCCGTGATCGCAGTGCATCTTGCGAACGATGGCTTTCACTTGCTCGAAGTTCTCGTGGGTCTTGGCGACGCCGAGCATCGTGCCGAAATGGGGCAGCACGGCGCGGAGCATGTCGTCGCCGGCCATGAATTCGTCAGCGTCACGCTTCTGGAGGAACTTGTTGGCGAAGCCGCTGAAGCGCTCGACCAGCGACTGGGGAGTGACGCTCAGCTTGAACAGCCGGATCAGCTCGCGCGCGGCCTCGAGATGGGCCCGCTGGTCGCTCTGGGGATCGTAGAGGGTTCCGGTGCAGTCGAAATAGACCGCCCCGCCGGGGCTGCGCGTCATCAGCGTTCTCCTCTGGCCAGTGCGTGTTCCGCCAGTCCGTGCGCACCGGGCTCGGCGAGCGATGCGGCGGGACCCGCCTGGAAGATGGACGGCTCGAGGCGTCCCATCAGGCGGAACAGCAGCGCCCGCGTCTTGAGCACGGCGGCCGAGACGCGATCGCGATTCACGGTGGCTCTCATCAGGTTCGTCCTGGCCTCGAGCAGCTCGGCCCTCGGGAGGACGTTGACCTGGTACTTCTCGGTGACCGTCTGCAAGGTTCTGCGAGCCAGTCCGACGCTTCTCTCGAGGCCGTCCATCAGCTTCCTGGACGCGGTCAGGTTACTGTAGGCTTGCCGGATCTGCAAGTCGACCTGCTGCAGCCCCGCCGCCAGGTTGGCCTTGGCCTCGCGCATCTTGTCGCGGGCCTGCTTCTTCTCCTGGTCGACCCGGCCCCCATCGAACAGGTTCCAGGTACTCATCAGCGCGACCGTCCACACGGAGTCGGCGTTCTGCGGCCGCTCCCAGGGGCGGTCCCAGAACCAGTCGGCGCGAAAGTTCACCTGCGGCTTCTCGTCGCTGGCGGCCAGGCCCATCTCCTCGCCGGAGCAAGAGAGGGCTATCTCGAGCAGGCGGATTTCGGGGTTCTCGGCGCGTGCCACCCGGAACATGTCGGTCACCGGACCTTCGACGTCACGCATCTCGAGTTCGGGATCGAGCTTCACCGGGTTGCCGGGCGGCAAGCCCACCAGCTCGGCCAGGTGCTGCCGGGCCTCGTCGAGTTGGTTTGTCCAATCGAGTTGCTGCTGGTGCAGTTCGTCGAGTTCCAGCTCCAGGCCGGTGAGGCGAGACTCGGCGAGCAGATCGCCGGCGGCCTTTTCGCGAGCGGCCTCCAGGTCGAGTTCCTTGCGAGCTATCCGCTCACGCTCCAGCTTGAGCTGCTTTTCGGCCACCAGGACGTCCATGTAGAGGCCGGTCACTTCGAGGACCGTGTCCTGGAGGATCTTCCGGCGCAGTTGCTGCTGGGCCGACTTCTTCTTCTCGGCCAGCCGCGGCAGGATGGCGATGCGGTCGCCGACGTAGACGGGCACCTCGATGACCGCACCGGCGATCATCGCGGAGTCGTTGTTGATGTCGCTCAGCAGCGGTCCGATCGGCCCGAGCTGCTGGTAGCGCTTGTAGTTGTCCGATTCCTTGAGGATGTTCTGCAGGCTGATGCGCGGCAGCTTGAGCGCCTCCGCCGCCTTCAGCCCGTGATCCGCCGCCGAGACGGCATGAGCGGGCGCGGCCACCGACGGATGCGTCGCCAGGACCAGCTCGATCGCCTCGGGAAGCGTGATGGCGCGATCCACGGGCGGCGTCAGGCGAGGGCGCGACGCGCTGTTTCCGGCCTTGCCACCCGGAGCGGCCAGGAGCAGGCCGGGCAAGGCCACGGCGAACAGGAACGCCTTGAACCCTCGACGCAGAGGGCGGGGGATGGAGCGGAGCACACGGCTGACGGGCGAGACCATCGCCCCCTGACATCGACAGGAACCCTCGCCCGGCGAAGGTGTGCGCGTCAGAAAGCCGAGTTCAGGCGGCCGGCGCGCGGCTCACGCGGGCGTTGAAGTAGAGGTAGAGCGGCTCGATGCTCTCGGGCCGGCCGAGCTGCATCAGGGCAGTGGCGGCGCGGCCGCTCACCTCGTCCCGAGGATGGCGCAAGAGCTGATACAGGGCGGCCAGGACCTTCGCGGGGGGCAGCTTATCGACCAGGGCGAGGGCACGAGCTACCTTGCGTTCGTCGTCCGACTCGAGATCGGAGATGAGCGAACTCGCCAGATCCTGCGCTGGAACGCCGGGCGCCGCGGCGCCGGATTCCAGGTCGGCCGAAGGCGTGATCCCGGCCTCGACCGGAGAGACCCCCTTGCCGAGCTTGCGGCGGAGGAATCGCCGGAGGTCGCCCACGGAGGTGAGCAGCGTGGAGAGGACGAGAACCGCGGTGACGACGCCTAGCTGGTCCATAGCAATCTCGACTGGTCGGCCGCCGGATGCTGGCGGGCCCATGGGAGGCCGCGGCGCATGTCACGCCGGCTTCCCCCATGCCTATCGGCCTGCGCGGGCCCGAGCCTGATCGTGAAGTCCGTAGGCCTTCAGCACCGCTGCCACCATCGTGGGCACGTCGAACTTGGCTGCGTTCTGGCGCGCGGCGGCGGCCAGCCGGGTGAAGGAAGCGGGGTCGTCCAGGTACTCGACCAGGATGGCGGCCAGCCGCCGGGCATCCCCGACGGGGAAGAGCCGGCCGGTCCGGCCATCGGTCACCAGCTCGGGAAGACCGCCCACGGCGGCCGCGACCACGGGCACTCCGAGTTGCTGGGCCTCGAGCGCCGCCAGCCCAAACGCCTCGCGCGTCGAGGGCACGACGAGCAGGCTGCTCGCCCCCAGTACGAGGGCCGGGTCGTCCAGCTCGCCGGTCATCAGCACGCGGCTGTCCAGAGGGCCCGCGAGTTCGCGCAAGGCCGGCTCTTCCGGTCCCGAGCCGACGAGCAGCACTCTCCACGGCCGGTCCCCAGGCAGCAGACGGACCGCCTCGAGCAACAGCCTCTGGTTCTTGTTGCGGTGGAGCTTGCCGACGCAGGCGAAGACCGGCTCGCCCGGTTCGAGCCCCAGCCAGTGCCGGAACTCCGCGATCCGGTCCGGCCCGGCGGGCTCGAGCGAAGGCAGGCCGGAGTAGACGACCTCGAGGCGCGAGGCCATTCCGGGAACTCGCCCGGCGAACCACCGCCACACCG
>CAZSVK010000005.1:3899-18159 GCA_964610245.1 uncultured bacterium | reverse complement strand
ACGCCTGGCACGCCCGCGCGCTCCGCCAGCCGGTTGCACAGGAGCGCCAGCGCTGGCCCGATCTCCCAGGGGGCCAGGCGCACGCGCTGGTCGGCGGCGCTGCCGGTGAGGCTCAGGCGCGCCTCGAGCTGGACGTGGCGGGACATCCGCGGACCCTCGCCCCCGAGCACGCGGCCGGCCCGCCGGTAGTAGAGCGTCGACGTTAACCCGTGCGCGGTCGCCACCGACGGCACACCTGCCCATCGGGCCGCGGCGCTTCCCAGCAGACTGGCGACGTTCAGATGCGTGTGAACTCGCGCGAAGCCGCCGTCTCGTAGCAGCCGTACCAGCTTCAGCAACGCCGGCACGTCCCAGCTCCCCCGGAAGGCGACCGGCTCGGTCGGAATGCCCGCCTCCCGGGCCGAGCGCGCGAGCCATCCGCCGCCGGGACAGGCGAGCGTGGGCGCCACCGCGCCGCCATCCCTCAGGCCCTTCATCAGCACGAGCGCGTGCCGCTTGCCCCCGCCCAGGCCTCCCGAGCTGACGCAGAACAGCACGCGCGGTCTCGCTCTCTCCCGCTCGAACAGTTCGAGATCGGCTGCGATCTCCTCAGCCATGCCATCGGAGATGCCCCGCGCCGCCTCGACCAGCCCGCGGGCCCGCTCACCCATCTCCCGGCCTTCCCTGGGCCGCTCGAGCAACGCGCGCAGTTCGCCCGCGAGTTCGCCGCCGCCCGCCACCTGCCTCAGTGCGCCGGCCCGGACGAACGCCGCCACATCGGCCCGGAAATTGGCCATGTCCGGCCCACATAGGATCGCCTTGCCGTGCCAGGCGGGCTCCAGGAAGTTGTGCCCTCCCCGGCGGCCGAAGCTGCCCCCCACGACGACCGCGTCAGCAGCCGGATACAGTTCATCCAGTTCACCCATCGTGTCCACCACGATCCGCCGGCAGTCCTCGGGCGGACGCTCGCCCGTCCGGCCGGACCAGAGCAGCGTCCCTGGACCCGCCAGTTCTCTCACGGCGTCGGCGCGTTCGGGGTTCCGAGGGGCCAGCACCAGCAGCGCCCGGGGCTGGTCCCGCAGCGCGTCCAGCACCAGCGCTTCCTCCGGTTCGTGGGTCGACGCGGCCAACACCACCTGCCGGCCCGCCGCGCTCAGCCATCGCGACGACGCCGTCTGGGGCGCCGGCGCTCCGCCCGGCCGCTCGTACTTGGTGTTGGGTCGCACGAACAGCCTCGAGGCTTCGGCCCCGGCCTCGAGCAGACGGGAGCGGTCCTCCTCGCTCTGCAGGAAGCCCAGCCTGAGCGCGCCCAGGGCCGGACCCATCAGCCCGCGCGCCAGCCGGTAACCCTGGCCGGCCTTGGGCGAGATGCGCCCGTTGACCAGGTAGACCGGGACGCGCCGCCGGGCCAGCTCCAGTAGCAAGTTCGGCCACAGGTCGGTCTCCGAGAGTACCAGCAGCCTGGGTTGCAGCCGATCGAGCAGCCGGCCCATGCAACCCGGGAGATCCAGCGGCAGGAACGTTCGCGATGGGTAGGTCGCCCCGGCCCGCCTGGAGGCGACGGCAAGCGCGTCGGCGATGGTCGTGGTCAGCACCGTCCCGCCGGCCAGGCCGGGGATCCGCCGCGTCAGGCGCTCGGCCAGCGTGGCGACCGAGAGCACCTCACCCGCGCTGACGGCGTGCAGCCAGAGCCCTCCGGGCGCCGGTTCCTCACCCTCGAAACGGTTCCAGCCGAGGTAGTCGCGCCAGCGGGCACGCGAGTCGGGCCGCGACGCGAGCAACGCGGCGATCGCGGGCATCGCGGGGGCATAGAGCGCCGAATAGAGCCACGCCTGCCACGGACGCCCCATCGGGCCGTTCAGCCCCTCGCCCCGCCGGGGGGCTCGTCCATCCGGATGATGGGAAGTTCCGCGTCCGGGAAGCTCATCCCGCAGACCACCGGTACGAACAGACGGTCCATCTCCTCGGCCAGTTCGTCCAGGCGGATGCCGTGGCAGACGCTTCCATAGGGCCGGAGGTAGTCCCGGGAGGAGAGGTAGAGCCTCACCGCCCCGGGTCGGTTGCGCTGGCAGAAGTGGTGGAGGGCAACGGCTGTCTGGATGAGCCCCTGGTAGAGCCCCCGAACCGGACCGAACTCCTCCATCCATGCCGACTCGATCGCTTCGTGGGCCTCGAAGTACTCGTGCCGGTTGAACAGCGCGATGCCCTCGATCACCCGGGGATCGAGAGGGGGCAGTTCGACGGGCACCGTGGGCCGCTCGGACGAGGTCTGTACGCGCATGAGGTCTCTCCGACGGCCAGTATACTGCCGGCTTGCGCCCCCGGCGCCGCTCCGCGCCTGCAAGGAACGCGGCCGTGCAGTAGAATCCACGGTGTGAGCCACCACGGATGCCCGAGCGGCGAGCGGGACGGAGAGATTGCCGTCCTGGAGCGCACCCGGACCAAGCGCACGGTCCGCTACAAGGTCCTGCTCCACAACGACGATTTCACCACGATGGAGTTCGTCGTCGAGGTTCTCGTTCTCTTCTTCGACAAGGCCCCGGGCGAGGCGGAGAGCATCATGCTCGAGGTCCATTTCGCCGGCGTCGGAGTCGCCGGCCTGTATCCGCGAGACGTGGCCGAGACGAAGGTCGCGCAGGTCGCGGACTACGCCAGGGCGCACGAGATGCCCCTGCTGTGCTCGATGGAGCCCGAATAGCATGGAGCTGAGCCGCGAACTCGAGATCGCCCTGCAGGTTGCCATCAACGAGGCCTCCCGGCGCGGCCACGAATACGCCACGCTCGAGCACCTGCTGTTCGCGCTGCTCCACGACGAGGAGACCCGCGACGTCCTCGGCCACGCCGGCGCCGACGTCGCCCAACTCAAGCACGACCTCGATCGCTACCTGCGCGACGAACTGGCGGCCTCGCCCACCGTCTCGGAGGCCCGGCCCACCCTCGCCTTCCAGCGCGCCGTCCAGCGCGCCTCGATCCTCGTCATCTCTTCCGGCAAGCGGGCCGTCTCGGGCCCCCACGTGCTGGTCGCCCTCTACGCCGAGGCCGACGTCCACGCCGTGCAACTGCTCGAGGAGCAAGGCGTCTCGCGCCTCGACATCCTCAACTACATCGCCCACCGCGTCAGCCGCGCCCGCCCGTCCGGCCCGCCGCCCGGGTCCCCTCCGGCGGCCGAGCCCGAGGCCCCTCCCGCCGCCGATCCGCTCGACGCCTTCTGCACGGAACTGGTGGCCGAGGCCGCGGCCGGCCGCATCGACCCCCTGGTCGGGCGAGAACGCGAGCTGCAGCGCACCATCCAGATCCTGGCGCGCCGACGCAAGAACAACCCCATCCTCGTGGGCGACCCCGGCGTCGGAAAGACCGCCATCGTGGAGGGGCTGGCGCGGGCAATCCACGATCGCACGGTGCCGGAGAGCCTCCAGACCGCGCGCATCTTTTCACTCGATATGGGCACGCTGCTGGCCGGCACGCGCTTCCGCGGCGACTTCGAGGAGCGCCTCAAGGGCATCATCACGCGCATCGAGGACACGCCGGGCGCGATCCTCTTCATCGACGAGATCCACACCGTCGTGGGCGCCGGCCTGACCAACGGCAGCTCGATGGACGTCTCCAACCTGCTCAAGCCGTGCCTGACGCGCGGCAAGGTCCGGTGCATCGGCTCGTCCACCTTCCAGGACTATCGCCAGCACCTGGAGCGCGATCGGGCGCTCGCCCGCCGCTTCCAGAAGGTCGAGGTGCTCGAGCCCTCGGTGGCCGACACGATCAAGATCCTCGAGGGCCTTCGGAAGAGCTACGAGGAGTTCCACGGCGTCGTCTATTCCCGGAAGGCGGTGCGCGCCGCGGCCGAGCTGGCCGCCCGCCACCTGCGGGACCGGCTGCTGCCGGACAAGGCGATCGACCTGCTGGACGAGGCGGGCGCCGTGCGCAAGCTCTCGGGCCACGACCGCGTGCGCTCGCTCGACATCGAGCGAATCGTCGCCCGGATGGCGCAGGTGCCGCCGCGTCAGGTTTCCAATGACGCGCGTCAAGCGCTGGCCAGCCTGGCCGGCGATCTGCGCGGCGCGGTCTTCGGCCAGGACGAGGCGCTCGACGAACTGGTAGCGGTCATCAAGCAGAACCGCGCCGGTCTCGGCCACCCGGAGCGACCGGTCGGCTGCTTCCTCTTCACCGGTCCGACCGGCGTCGGCAAGACCGAGGTCGCCCGCCAGCTCTCGCGCTCGCTCGGCGTGCCGCTGCTGCGTTTCGACATGTCCGAGTACATGGAGCGCCACACGGTCAGCCGTCTGGTCGGCGCCCCTCCGGGCTACGTCGGCTACGATCGCGGCGGGCTACTGACCGAGGCCGTGACGCACAGCCCGCACTCGGTGCTGCTGCTCGACGAGATCGAGAAGGCCCACGAAGACGTCTTCAACATCCTGCTGCAGGTGATGGATCACGGCACGCTCACCGACACCAACGGCAAGCAGGCCGACTTCCGCCACGTCATCCTCCTGATGACCAGCAACGTGGGCGCGCGCGAACTGGCCAGCCGCCGCGTGGGCTTCGAGGCAGAACTGGGTGGGCCGCGACGCGACGACGAACGGCTCTACCAGCAGCTCTTCAGCCCCGAGTTCCGAAACCGCCTCGACGCGCGCATCGCCTTCAAGCCTCTCGGCCCCGAGACGATGACGCGGATCGCCGACAAGTTCATCCGGGAGCTGGCCACGCAGCTCGAGGCCCGCTCCGTGGAGCTGCGGGTCTCCGACGCCGCGCGCGATCTCATCGCCCATCGAGGCTACGATCCGGCCTTTGGCGCGCGCCCCATGACGCGGCTCGTGCAGCAGGAACTCAAGCGCCCGCTGGTCGACGAGATCCTCTTCGGAAGCCTCACGGGCGGCGGCCGGGTCCGCGTCGACGCGGCCGGAAGCGAACTCGAGTTCGCCTTCGAACCGTCGAACGAGCGGGCCGAGGCGGAGCCGGCGGCGGCTCTCTGACGCAAGCGAGGCCGTCCCCGCTCCGCGTCAGGCGTCCAGGCTCTTGCGCTTGGCGTAGCGGACGATCTCGTTGCCCGTGGTCTGCCCCTTGCGCTGCACGAACCGCATGCTGTCGGCCGTGATGGACAGGATGTCGACCGGCCCGCCCACGCTGGGGAAGCGCGGTTCGAACCGCTGGGTCAACGTCGTCGTTTCGATCAGATAGCGCGCGTAGTCGACCGCGTCGGGCAGCGGCATCAAGTGGTAGGGCGGCAGGCTCTCGGGCGTGATCAGCCGATCGACCACGCCGGTGTCGCCGCCGCGCAGCACGCCGTACTGCAGGCGCCCGTCCTTGTCGACATTGGCCCGGCGCATGCCCTCGGTCGAGGCGGGGTCGACCGTGTAGACGTGAGGGACACTGCTGCCGCCGCTCTCGTCGTAGCCGGCCACGATGAAGAGCGCGCGGTTCTCGGCGGCGTTGGCCCGGAAGTACTCGTGGAGCAGCGAGGCCATCTCCTCGACCCCGTGCTGGGGCCGGTCGTTCTGTTCCGCGAAACCCTTCACGAAGCTCTCGACGGGCAGGTCCCGCAGGATCGCGTCGCCGTGCGTGAGGATGCCCACGCCCGAGTTCGCCAGCGCGAAGAGCCTGTAGGACGAATCGGAGAGCACCAGCGGGGTGTGCACCGTCTCGCTCGTGCCGTTCGGCAGCTGCCGGGTGGAGGAACTCTGGATGACCGTGCGGCTGTCGGCCGCCATCACGATACCGGTGGGAACGAACACGGTGACGACGAGACTCACGGCTTTTCCTCCGGAAGGTCGAGTTTCGGGGCGATCCAGATGGAGCCGGTCTCTTCCTTCATCGTGGCGAAGATGTCGACCGGGTCGAGCGGATTGTCGCGGAAGCTGTAGAAACCGGCCTCGTCGTAACCGAGCCGGCCCAGCTCGGTCGCGAGCCGGTAAGGGCGGATGTAGAAGTGGGCGTCGGTCAGCCGGCGCTCCAGGACGCGGCCTTTCCGAGCCTCCTCGGGCGACAGTTTCGCCAGCTCCGCCACGTGGGCCGCCATCTTCTCGCGCGCCCGGATCTCTTCGGTGCGAGCAAAGTCCAGGAAGGCGGCCACGTTGTAGTAGCTGGACAGCACCAGCTCAGGCGGCAGATCGAACAGCTTCATCACGTAGGTCCGGCCCGCGCCCAGGACCTGGATGACCTCCGAGACGTTCAGCTCGACGTCCGGGTCGACCGTCGTCAGGACGTACCGGGCCATCGTGCCGGTGGAGCTGCCGAAGCGAGGCTGCAGGTGCATCTTCGCCCGGAACGACTTCACCGGATCGTGGGTCGTCATGTAGCGATCGGTGCGCCGGGAGCCGGCCACGTAGGAGAACAGTAGATCGCCCGCCCCCTCGCGGATGAACTTGTTGAGCAGCGGCTCTCGCGTGTAACCGCTGGCGTCGAGCGTGTACTCGCCGGGCAGGCGCACGAAGGGCCGGCTCAGGTCCTCGAAGTCTTCGAAGATGTGGCCGATCGACTCTTGCTCGGGCGAGTCGAGCACCGCCTTGCTGTTGAGCAAGTGCGTGGTGTCCAGGACCATGCCCGGCCGGAAGCGCTCGTAGATGTCGTCGGGCAGCGCGGGGGCCTGCTCGAAGCCCTCCTGGTAGAGTTCCATCATCAGCGAGTGGACGCGGCGCAACTGGCCCGGCGTGTTGATGATGAAGTTGGGCGGCTCGACGTTCTCGATCGCCAGCCTCAGGCCCCGTTGCGGATTCTGGCAGTACCGCACCAGATCGACGCTCAGCTTCTCGGCCCTGACCAGTTCCAGGATCTGGTTGGCCGCGCGGTAGCGCGTCTCCCCGCCCAAGGGAGCGCTGTCGTACTCGCAGAAGAAGCCGCGGAGATCCTCGAACAGCCCACGCCGGTGGGTCAGGAACTGGGAAAGCTTGTCCTGCCACTCTTCCATCCGGTAGAGGAAGTGGTTGAACAGCAGCTTCAGGCTCGTGTTGAGCGTGACCCGGCGGTTGTTGGTGATGCGCAGGGCGTCGTCCGGAGCAGGCCAGAAGCGGCGGTTCTTCAGGCTGTAGGTGCCCGGGTGCAGGACGACGGCGTCGGCCAGCACTCGAAAGCCGAAGTCGATCGCCTCGCGGGTCTCGCGGATCGACCACTCCAGGTGGAGCTGGTTCTCGTAGTCGGTGATGTCGGTCTCGGCCACCGGCGCGTGGATCGCCCAGTAGCGCGTGCCCACGAGGAAGGCGCCGAACCCGGTCACGTCCATCAGGTCCAGGCCGGACCAGGAGTGGTTCTCCTGCCGCTGGTAGTGCGCCTCCTGCTGGAACTCGCAGGCCTCGAGGCATCCTCCGAAGAACACCAGCTTCTCTTCGAGCTGCTTTCGATAGAAGTCCAGGTCGTCCTTGCAGAAGTCCTGGTCGTTGATGTTCCTCTGCCCGTGATCCCACAGGGCGATTCCGGTCAGACCGCCCTGGCTCTTGGTCGACAACGGAAACCGGCCGCGGATGAGCATGACATCTCCTGGTGAAGCACTGGTTCGTGCGGGCCGGGTAGGGCTGGTTCAGCGCCTGGCCCGGCCTTCCGGCGGCAGTCTAGCATTGTGTTCCCGGGCCGTCCAGACACGTCTCCGCGGCCCGTGACTGGGCTTGCCCACAGCGGCAAAGTCTTTAGGGCGAACGTAGGCCGGTAGCTCGCCAGGGGCAAGCCCAATCTTGGAGCTGGGGCTTCCAGCCCCAGTCCCCCCGCCCTCGCGCTGCTCGGGCTCGCCGGACAGGCAAAAAAAACTTCTGCCAGGCTGCGACTTGAAGCTGCGACGGGCAGAAGTTTTTCGGGAACAACCGGAAGGTATCCACCCCTGATATCGGCAGGCCGCGCCGCCGCCCCAAGCGATATCGCCAGATGTCAGGTGTGGGGTTTCGAGGTTGACCAATCACGGGGAGCAATGCCCGCGCCGGTGGGGCTCCCTACCCGGCAGTCGGGTCCGCCGCGAGCCCCCTGAGCACCGCCAGGTTCTCGACGTCTTCCTTCATGTCCGGGCCCTTGGGCGTCTCGAGGATCTTGGGGATCTCTCGCAGGCGCCGATCCCGGACGAGGCAGCCGAAGGCGGCAAGGCCGATCTCGCCTTTCCCGATGTGCTCGTGCCGATCGACCCGCGAGCCCAGGCCCTTCTTCGCGTCGTTGACGTGCACGACCCGAAGCCGGCCCAGGCCCACGTTCCGCCCGAGTTCATCCATCATCGCCTCGTACCCGGCCGGGGTGCGCAGGTCGTAGCCGGCGGCGAACGCATGGCAGGTGTCGAGGCAGACGCCCAGCCGACTGGCGTCCTCCACGCGCGCGAGGATCGCCGCCAGGTGTTCGAAGCGGTGACCCAGACAGCTTCCCTGGCCAGCCGCATTCTCCAGCAGGATCCGCACGCGGAAACCGGCGCAAGCCCGGTGGGCCTGGTCCAGCTTCGCCGCGACCCGCTCGAGCCCCACCTCTTCCCCGGCGCCCATGTGCGCGCCCGGATGGAGCACGAGATACGGCACGCCCAGCGCCTCGCACCGTTCCAGCTCGTCGATCAGCCCGGCAAGCGAACGCTGACCGACCTCGCCTTCCGGCGCCCCCAGGTTGATGAGGTAGCTGGCGTGCGCGGCCGTGACGGCCTCCATCCCCTTGGCCAGCTCGGACCGGAACAGGCGCACCTGCTCGTCGTCGAGCGGCGCCGCCTTCCAGCCCCTGGCCGATTTCGTGAAGATCTGCACCGCCCGGCAGCCGATCTGCCTCGCGCGCTCGAACGCCCGGTGCAAGCCGCCGGCGATGCTCATGTGGGCCCCGACGAGCAGCTCACCGACCGGCTCGAGGGACCGCTTGCGGGCGGCTCGCCCGCTTCGCGTGCCGGGCCGTGATTCTCGTACGCGAGGGCTCCGCCCCTGCACCCGCTCGCCCCCTCCGGCGGCTCGCCCGCGGGTCGCGACGGTCATCTCTCGGCCTGGAATCGGAACGGGCTCGTGAACGACTCGAGCGCCGGGAGCAAGTTGTCTTTCGGAGACAGCGCAGGCGACCGGATCGGCCAGTCGATGCCGGCCGAATCCCAGCGGATGCCACCCTCGCTCGGCGGGGAGTAGGGCTGCGAGGCCCGATAGAGCACGCTCGCCTCCTGGCTGAGCACGCAGAAGCCGTGCGCCAGGCCGGCCGGGACGTACAGCAGGTTGCCCCGCTCGGAGGTGAGTTCCTGGGCGCAGTGGCGGCCGTAGGTGGGCGAGCCCACGCGCACGTCAACGACGACGTCCAGGATGCGGCCGCTGATGCATCCCACGAGCTTGATCTGCTCCATCGGAGGCACCTGGAAGTGCAGCCCCCTCAGCACTCCGGCCTTCGACCAGGACAGGAACTCGTTGGTGTAGCTCGAGCAGAGCCCGTGGTCGGCGAACCAGTGGCTCTGGAAGATGGTCATGAACAGGCCGCGGTCGTCCTTGAACTGCCGAGGCCTCAATTCAAGGCACCCGGGCAGATGGGTCTCGATGATCTGGAACATCTCGCTCCTTCAAATCTCGCCGAGGGGGCAGAGTATCACGGATCCGCCTGGGATCGAAGGAAGCGCGCGCTCTCCTCGGGGAGCGCCGTGTTGATGAACATGCCGCTTCCCAGCTCGAAGCCCGCGGGACGGGTCAGCCGGGGCACCACCGACAGGTACCAGTGATAGTACTGGCAGAAGTGGGCGCTCTCCGGGACGCACCGGAGGACCAGATTGTAGTCGGGGTCATTCAGACCGTGGCGCAGCTTGTAGAGGACGTTGCGCAGCACGGACGCCAGCTCGGCCAGCTCGGGCTCGGTGCACTCGCCGAAGCTGGCGGCGTGCCGGCGAGGGAAGATCCAGATGTGGAAAGGCGAGTAGGCGGCGTACGGGATGTAGGCGACGAACGATTCGCTCTGGCGCACGATGCGCTCCCCCGAGGCCAGTTCCTCCTGGAGCAGCCTGCAATAGACGCAGTCGCCGCTGTCGTCGTAATAGGCCATTGCCGTGGCCATGCGCGCCCGGATCTCCGAGGGCACGACCGGCGTGGCGATGAGCTGCGAGTGCGGGTGCTCCATGGAGGTGCCCGCCGTGACGCCGTGGTTCTTGAAGACGACGACGTAACCGACGCGCGAATCGGCCTGCAGCGCCTGGTAACGCTTCCAGTAGGCCCAGAGCACTCGATAGACCTCGGGAACCGACATCTCCGCGAGCGACAGGTCGTGCCGGGGATGTTCGACGATGACCTCGTGATAGCCGAACCCCGAGTGGCGGTGGAACACGCCGCGATGGCTGCGCTGAGGAGGCTCGTGGCTGACCAGCGCGGGGTACCTGTTCGGGAGCACGCGCACGGCCCAGCCGTCGTCGCCGGGCACGACCAGCGTCGGGTCGGCCTCATAGGCGGTCGGATTGCCGGGGCAGAACGGGCAGGTCGGAGAGTAGGGCTCCCGGATGCGCGCCGGACGCGTCTCGGCGGCGAACTCCTCCGGCCGGCGGGCCCTCTCGGTGGCAAAGATGATCCACTCACGCGTAGCCAGGTTCAATCGAAGCTCGGACACGGCCCACCTCCTGCTGGCCGAAGGATAGCAAAGGCGGCGGATCGGGAGAACCGCCGAGCCTGCGGCCGGGCCCGCACTGCGGCATAGTTAGGGCCGACGGAACGGAACTCGGATGAAGATCCTGCTCGGCTATCGCGCGTGCGAGTCGGAGGCCAACGACCTCTTCGCCTCGATGATGCCCACCGGACTGGGCTTGATTGCCGGCACCCTCTCGGAGGCGGGCCACGAGGTGCTGCTGGTGAACTTCACCCGGATGGGCTGGGGCGCCATTCGGCGGCTGCTGCTGGAAGAGCAGCCCCGGATGCTGGGTCTGACGCTCTACACGTTCAACCGGCACACGACGCTGAAGCTGGCTGCCCTGGCACGGGAGCTGCTGCCCGGCGCCACCGTCGTGGTCGGCGGTCCGCACGCCTCCCACTGCTCGGCCAGCGTGCTCGAGAATTGCCCGCAGGTCGACTTCGCCGTCCGCGGCGAGGGGGAGGAGACCGCCGTCGAGCTGGCCGCGGCGCTCGAGGCCGGCACCCCGGCGGAGGCGGTCGCGGGCCTGGTCTTCCGGGGCCGGGATGGGCTGCTAACGACCCCGGCGCGGCCGCCCGTGGCGGATCTCGACCGGCTGCCGTTCGCGCACCGTCACTATCGCTCGATCGGCGTCGATCGCCTCGCCCAGTTCAGCTACCTCATCACGTCGCGAGGCTGTCCCGCCCAGTGCAGCTTCTGCGGAACCCCCGACTTCTGGGGGCAGAAGCTCCGCTTCCGCAGCGCCGCCAGCATCGTCCGGGAACTGCGCGAACTGAGAGACCACCATGGCATCCTGTTCTTCTCGATCCGCGACGACACCTTCTCGTTCAACCGCAAGCGGGTCACCGACTTCTGTCAGGAGCTGCTCGATTCCCGGCTCGGCATCCTCTGGGACTGCCAGTCGCGGGTAAATGCCGTCGATCTGGAGCGGCTGCAGTGGATGCGCCGCGCCGGCTGCGAGCAGGTGCAGTACGGCGTCGAACACGGCTCTCCCCCGCTGCTCGAGCTGCTCAACAAGGGCACCACGCTCGAGCAGGTCCGCCGGGCCTCCGCGGCCACCCGCCGCGCGGGCCTGATCCTCTCGATGTACCTGATCACCGGCATTCCGGGCGAGGAGGAATCGCACTTCCAGCAGCTCCTGGATCTCGTGGCGGAGACCCGCCCCCACGACATCGTGCCGACGCGGCTGGGCTACCTGCCGGGCACGGAGCTGTGGTTCCAGGCCTGCCGCGAGCGTGGCTGGACCGACGACACCTGGTGGCGCCATCGTAACTCCGGAGTTTATGCCCGCGAGGACCGTCGGTCGAAGGAGTTCCTCCAGCGCCTGCTGGACCTGGCGTCCACCCTGGCCTCCCGCAACCGCTACACCCGCGCCGACTTCGAGAACCAGCGTCTGGAGATGGGGGAGCACCAGGTGCGCGACCTGGCGGCCGCGGCCACCTACGAGGCCGACGACGACCCGCGCGCCGCCGAGGGAGAGCTGAGGGCTTTGCACCGGAGAGAGCCGGAGTCGCTATGGGGCTCGATCCGGCTCGGCGAGTTCCTGGCGCGCACCGGCCGGGCCCGCGAGGCGGTCCCGCTCTTCGAACGCGCGCTCGAGACGCTGCCGGTCATCGCGCCGGTGCACTCGCTGCTCGGCCTGGCCTGGCTGGAACTGGGCCAGCGAGCCAAGGCCCGGCGGGCGTTCGAGCAGGCGCTGCGGCTCGATCCGTGCGAGCCCACCGCGCTGGCGGCGCGGGGATAGGCAGCGGTAGAAGAGGAAGAAAGGGCCCTGTCGGGAGCGCTGCTCCCGAACCCTCGCCAAGGGCGAAGTTCGCCCCTGGCCCCCCCCGATGGCTGGAGGGAGTCTTGCCCTCGCTCGCAGGTCGGAGTCCTGGGCAGTGCCGCTCAGGCCTCGCTTGCTCTTCGCAATTGCCGGGTCCAGGGTGGGGCTCCCACCCTGGCGAGGTCTGGAGCAGCGCTCCAGCAGGGGCCCGGGGACAGCGTCTCCGGATGACCAGGATGCTCTTCGTCCTTCACCCCGTCCGCACGCGCGGCCGGCGAACCGACGCACGCTCCCGTGGCGGCGCTGCGGGCGCGCCGCCCGGCACCCGCGCAAGCACGACGCCCATCCGCCCGACCTCGTAGCCGGGCAGCGAGCCCACATCGGCGCGCAGCGAGCGGCCGTTGAGCAGCTCCAGCAGCTTCGCCACCACCGGGTGATCGACGTGGTCGGTGGGAATCGACAGGTCGAAGTCGACTTGCAGCAACGGCACGAAGTCGAGGCCGCAGGCGACGGCCACCGCCCGCAGCCCCATCCCCGCGTCGGCACCACCGCCCGCCACCATCCGCGCGACCGCCAGATGGGTCTCGGCCGTTCTCTCGTAGCCGGAGATCGCCGAGGCTGGAACGCCGGCCGCCTCGAGGAGATGGTCGAGGATCTCGCGGCTGCCCGCTCCGGCCTCGCGGTTGACGAACGTGACGCCGGGCCGGGCCAGGTCTTCGATCGTCCCGAACCGGTGCGGGTTGCCAGGCGCGACCATCAGTCCCTGCTCCCAGCTCGCGAAGCCGACCACCAGCCCGCCGGTGCCGGCCAGCGCCTCGGCGGCCTGCTTTACGTTGAACATCCCGGTGAGAGGGTCTCGGATGTGGGAGCCGGCCACGTGGGCAGCGCCCTGGCTGATGGCCTGGAGGGAGGCCCGGCTCGAGGCGGAGATCCAGGCCAGACGCCCTCGCGGGTCCTTGCGGGCCAGGTGCTCGGCCACAATCCCCAGGCTGGGATCGCAGCCCAGAAGAAGGGCGGTCGTCTCGAGCTGTTCGAGCGGCACCAACAACCGAGCCTGCCCAGCGGAGGCCTGTCCTCCGGCGCGGCTCGGCGCCAGGAGGCAGTCGGCGCCGCGAAAGCCCTCGACCATCGACCGGCCCGCCGACAGAGGGTGGGCCACGACCTGCCCTCGCACGCGGGCGGCCGCTCCCCGGGTCTCGGACTCGGCCCCTTTGCCCCAGAGCCGGACCGGGCACTCCGCCTGGATCTCGCCCAGCCGGAACAGATCCTCTACCCGGCAGGCCAGTACCTGAGACAACCGCAGCGCGACCTCGGTGCCAGGCACGTATCGGCCCGCCTCGATGGAGCAGACCGCCTGCCGCGTCAAACCCGCGGCCGCAGCCAGGTCTTGCTGCGAGATGCCCGCCGCGAGCCTCCGCTCCCTGAGGCGGTTCTCGACCGTCACGGGAGACTTGTCGGTCACCATCGCGTCAACTATAGGCGAGGGCGACCGCGGCTGCAACGCCGCCCCGCGCGCCGGGCGCGATCGCGACTGCCGGCCCTATCCGACCGCCTTGACCGACACCGACTCGTCAGCGGTCGCGCCGCCGCAGCTCGATCCGGCCCCGGCCGTGCACCCGAAACAATGCCGGGCGGTGACGATGGGCCGGCCCTCGAGCCGCCGCAGGTCGAAATCGCGAATGTGCCGCGGGGCCGTGGAGGCCACCGGCAGTTCCAGCATCTGATTGAAGTCGCAGTCGTAGAGCGTGCCGTCCCAGCCGACCGACAGGGTGGTCCGGCACATCGCGTTGAGGGCCGCGGCCGGGTTGAAGGCGTCTTCGAGCCGGGCCATGTAATCGTGGAGGTTGGACGAACTCTCCAGCCAGTCCAGGAACCGGCCGATCGGCATGTTGGCCAGGCACAGCAGCGTATCGAAGCGCACCCCGTGGAGCCGGTCCAGTTCGCGCTTCCACTCGAGTTCGAGCGAGGTCTGGGCGCCCGGGAGGAAGGCGCCGGCCGGGT
>CAZSVK010000005.1:0-3889 GCA_964610245.1 uncultured bacterium | reverse complement strand
TCACCAGCACGAGCCGCAGCCCCGACTTTCCATCGCCGTAGCCGGCCGCGTTCAGCCGCTTGAGCGCCGCGATCGACTTCGCGTAGACACCGGTGCCCCGCATCCGGTCGGTGTTGGGGGCGCGGTAGTGAGGCAGAGAGCAGACGACCTCGACCCGATGCCGAGCCAGGAACTCCGGCAGGTCCTCGAAGCCGGGCTCGAGCAGGATGGTGAGATTGCACCGATCCATCACGTGGCGGCCGAGCGCCGAGGCCTGCTCCACGAGCCATCGAAAGGAGGCGTTCATCTCGGGTGCCCCGCCGGTGATGTCGACGACGGGAATCCGGCTGGCGGCCAGGGCGGCGATGCACTGCCCGGCAGTCTCCCGGCTCATCGACTCGGTGCGGTCGGGCCCGGCGCCGACGTGGCAATGCCGGCACATCTGGTTGCATCGCTTGCCCAGGTTGAGCTGCAGCACCCGCAGCCCGCAGGATTCGAGCGGTGCAAGGGAGGCCCGAGCGAGGGCCTGGGGGAACTCACGTTCCAGCCGTGCGCCGTTCAGTTTTCTCAACTGCTCCGCCGGCGGCGTCCTCGGCGGCCCTCGAAACCCGATGGGGACTACTTTGTCGTGAGTCATGTCGTCTCGGTTCGCAGTCCCGCGGGCCACGGGGCCGGTGCGTTCCATGTACAAGATACCTCTCTCCCTCCCCGAGTTAGAAACTCGATGAGCATGTAGGGAGCGACACCGCGAGCGGATCGCGCCTGGCCGGCATTTGCATGATCCGGGAAGGTCCCCGTCCCCATTGGGTATGATGGCTCCGTCACGCGACAGGCGAGGCTGCCGAGGAGGAATCGACTGATGCCGAACTTGATGCTCTTCGCCGCGCTGGTCCCCGCCGCGGCCGACGGGGAACCTCCACGGCTGCGCGCCACCTGGGCGGGCCCGGAGATGACGGTCGCGCTCGTGGGGGGCCAGGGCTGCGCGGTCCTGCGGACCCCCGACGGAGCCGGTGTCGAGTACGCCCGGGCGGCGTCCGACCTGCGCATCGTCGACGGAGAGCTCTGGATCGCGCAGGACGACAGCGCCTTTGTCGCGGTGTCGCCCCTGGCGAGCGGTCCGGGACGGCTGCGGATGCTGTTTCCGCGGCTGGCGGCCCGCTTCGGCCTCGCCGAGGTGCCGAAGCCGCTGAAGCCGGATGCCGAGATCCTCGTTCCGCTCGACACGAAGAGAGGTCCTCGACTGCTGGCGATGGGAAGCGGCTCGACGCCCGGCCGGTATCGAGTCGCGCTCATCGAGCCGGCCGAGGCCGGGAGCGTCCGCGAGGCCACGCTCACGGGGTTGTACCGGGCACTCGACGCCCGGAAGGAGCTGATCGGCACGGATCTCAACCTGGAGGGGGCGGCCAACCTGGGGGATGTCCTCCGGCTGTTCCAGCGCGGCAACGGCGCCATCCGCGAGCGCCGGGCCCCGCGAAATGCGGTCATCGATCTGGACATGGCCGGCTTCCTGGCCTACCTGGAGCGAGCGCTCGACGATCCGCGGGCGCCCTTCGACGAGCGGCTCGTGCGCTTCGCCGCGGTCCTCGACATGGAGGAGATCCACGGGGGCCGCCTGACCTTCTCGGGGGCTTGCGAGCTGGGTAGCGGCTGGAGCGTGTACGTCGCGGCGGCCGAGCGCTCGCCCGACGCCTACTCGGACGGAGAGATCGCCGGCTCCGTCGTGGGACTGATCGCTCGGGACGGACGCGCCTTCCAGACCCCGCTCGCCCTCTCCGGAGGCACGCCCGCGCTGAAGCTGGAGGGGGTTGCCATCGCCGATTCGCGGCCGGATGGCCTCGAGCTGCGCCTGTGCGCCGATCAGGATCGACCGGGGCACCCCTCGCCCATCCTCCGGGCCTGGCTGACTGGCCCGCTCGTCGCCCGCGCCCTGGCGTCAGCCGGCCGTTGAGCCCTTGACAATCCGGCGACATCGGTCAGAATTCCCCTGAACCATGAAACGAAACATCCTCCTGGCGGCCGTGGTGCTGGCGTCGACCCTGTACGCCGCTGCCGGCCCCGCTCTCGCGAGAGACCACGGGGCCTTCGAGCAGCATCTGCGCGACGCGATCCGCCTCAACCAGGCCCGCCGCCCGCTCTACTCGGCCGCTTCGAAGGGTGACTCGCTCCCGGTGTCGGACCGGCTGATCCGCGACGAACGGCTGGTGCTGCCGGTGGCGATGGCGGTCGACCTGACCGCGCGTCCGTGGCAGGCCCGGGGCGTGCCGATCGTCGCCGAGGATTTCGTCAGCATGGACCTCGCACCGGCGTTCGAGGCCGACGAGCCGGCCGCCCGGCCGCTGTCGGACTATCGGCGCCAGGACGGCTGGGAGATGGCCGTACGGCTCCGGCGGGCGGGCAAGATCGGTGGATTCGACGGTGTCTGCCGCGCCGTGCGCGCCGAACTGGCGAAGCTCGAGGCGGTGCCCACCTACCACGCGATGGTGCGCCACGTCTTGCAGAGCACGCTCCGGGTCGCCAGCCTGGCGCCCAGGCACGAGGCGCTCGCGCGGTCCAAGGGGCTGCCCTCCACGGCCGCGCTCTCTCGGCGACTGATCGCGATGAACCTGCTGGCGCTGCTCGACGCCGCCGCACTGGACGAACGTGCCGCGCCCATCCAGTCCCGCGGTATTCCGATCGTCCACCGAGACGTGCCGCCCATCGACACTCACTCCGACTTTTACGACGGGCCGCGGCCCTCGAAGGCTCGCTGAGGCTCGCGTGGCCGTCCGGTTGAGGCTGAGGTCGGCTGGTCATTGCACGCATCAGGAGTGCCTCGTGCTCAGCGGCGGCGGCCTGGGGAGCGTGAGACTGCCGGCCGGGTTCGCGATTCTCGAGCATCCCGCGCTCGGGTTGACGCTCTTCGACACGGGCTATTCGACGCGCCTGGTGACGCAGACCCGCCGCTTCCCCGACTGGCTACACGCGCTGGCGACTCGTAGCGCCATCCAGCCCGCGGACACGGCCAAGAGCCAGGTGGAGGCGCTCGGCTTCTCGGCCGAGGATGTGCGTCACGTCGTCATCTCGCACTTCCACGCCGACCACATCGCCGGGCTCGCCGACTTCCCCCGGGCGCGCTACCTGTTCAGCCGCGCGGAACTCGAATCGGTCCGACACAAGCGCGGCCTGGCGCGCCTGCTCGCGGCGTTCGTACCGGGGCTGCTGCCGGAGGACTTCGAGGAGCGAGCGAGTCCTCTGGACTGGGGCCGCTCGGGTCCGCTGCCCGGGGAACTGGCGCCGTTCGAGCGCGGGCTCGACCTCGCGGGCGACGGAAGCCTGCTGGCGGTCGAACTGCCGGGCCACACCTTGGGCCACTTCGGGCTGTTCGTGCGTGAGCCCGGCGGTTCCTGGACGCTGCTCTCGGGAGACGCCTGCTGGGTGGGCCGCGCTTATCGCGAGAACGTGATGCCGCACCGCGTCGTGAGCCTCATCTTCTCGAGCTGGTCCGACACCCGGGCGACCCTCGACAAGCTGCACGAGCTGCACCTGCGCCAGCCGGACATCGCCATCGTGCCGTCGCACTGCGCCGAGTCGATCGCCGCCGCGCGGGCCAGATGGGAGCCCGAGACCGGGCAGGCGCCGATCGGCGAGCGCGTCTCCCCCGGAGACTAGCCGAAGGCGAAGCTCCCCTGGCCGAAGATCCGGTCGCGGAACCAGGATTCCGGGGCCAGGGCAAAGCCCCGTTCGAGGTCGAGCCGCCGGTTGGCCCGACGCTGGAAGGCAGCCGTGAGAATCGATTCGGCTGCGTCGAGATCGTCGCGCAGGAGCGGTCGGATCGTCCGTTCAGGGTTGCCGGTCGGCATGGGTGCATGTCATGCGGGGGGCCTCGTTGAACTTCAATCCCTGTCGGGGACTTCGTCCCCGAACCCCTACC
>CAZSVK010000004.1:14494-34033 GCA_964610245.1 uncultured bacterium | reverse complement strand
GGTCCAGGGCCGGGCACCGGTCCTGGCAGGGGCCCGGGGACAGCGTCCCCGGCGGGACCCGAACCAGCGCGGCCTCCTCCACCTTCCGCGAACGCTCCCCTCGCCGCCCCATTCCTCTATCCGCACGCCGGAAGGCTGTGATACATTCGCCGGGGCCCACGGGCCCGGTCTTCCCTATCCGGAGTGTTTCCTTGGGGCGTCGCCAAGTCTGGTAAGGCACTGGACTTTGGATCCAGCATTTCGTAGGTTCGAATCCTACCGCCCCAGCCAACCCCCTCACCCGAGTCCGGGAACCCCCCAGCCCCGATCATGCTCATGCGTTCCCTGCTGGTGGTGGCTCTAGCCCTGCCGCTGCTGTTCCTCGACGCGGGCTGTTCCTCGCGCGACCGCAAGCCCAGGCAGGCCTCCGTCAAGCCCGCGGCGAACGAGCCGGAGGTCGACGTCGAGCCCGAGGTTTCCGAGGGCTGGAACGCCCGGCTCTCGGGCGCCCGCAATTCGGTCGGCGAGCCCGAACGGGTCATCAGCCTGCTCGAAACCGTCACACTCGAGGCTCGGCGTCCACCGGAGGAAGCGGTCGAGAGGCTCGCATTCGCCTACGGGCGGCTGGGGCGGTACGGCGACGCCGAGACGGCGCTCGAGCACGGCCTGAAGGCTGCCCCGGGGTCGGCCCGCTTGCGGACGATCCAGGCCCGTTTGCTCTGCGAGCAGGGCGCCGCCGAACTCAGGAACGAGGGGTCGAGCAAGGCCGCGGGGCTGTTCCGGCAGGCGCTCGCGGCGGTTCCCGGCAAGCACCCGGCGCGAGCCGAGATCCGGGAAAAGGTGGCCTCGGCCTACCGGGACGCGGCGCAGACGCTGGAAGATTCCAGCGAGCACCTGCGCGCCATCGCGCTGCTCAAGGAGTCGCTCGAGATCGACCCCGACAACCCGATCAGCATCCGGATGCTGGGCAACGTCCTGCGCGGCTCGGGTCGCGCGAAGGACGCGGCCTCGTTCTACGAGCTGTTCCTGATGTACGAGCCGCGGGACCGGCAGGTGCGCCAGGAGCTGGCGGCGCTCTATCGCGAGCTGGGGGACGACGTCCGCGCCCAGCAGATGCTCGCGGGCGCGGCCCCCTCGCCGGAACCGTCCGCAACCGGGGAGACGGCGTCGACCGACGAGGCGGCGCCGGCCGGCGAGGGCGACGGCGCGCTCGATGCCGAACTCGAGAAAGAGCTGGCAGCCGCCGCCGACGACCGGACCCGGGTGAGCATCCTGACCGCGAGCGCTCGCGAAGCAGTCACGGCCGGCGACCACGCCGGGGCAGGCTCGCTCTATCGGCGGGCGCTCGAGCTTTCGCCCGGCAACCGCGAGCTGTTGCTGGGTCTGGCCGAGGCCTGCCGTTCGGGCCGGCGTCCCGCGGAGGCAATTCAGATCTATAACGAGCTGCTGGCGGCCAAGCCCAGCGATCACCCCACCCGCTTCGCGCTGGCCAAGGCGCTGATCGCGACAGGGAAAGCCAGGCAGGCGCTGCAACAGCTCGAGATGCTGACGCAGGAGCCGACGCTCGACCGCGCGCTGCTGCTCGACGTGACCAACTGGGTCGGCATCACGCACGCCCAGCTGGGTGACTTCTCGGCGGCCAAGCAGGCCTGGGACGAGGTCCTGCGTATCGATCCCGACCACGCCAACGCGCACTACAACCAGGGCCAGATCCTGGAGAAGCAGCACCGGTTCAACGAGGCAATCTCCGAGTTCCAGAAGGCGGTCGGCTGCGGCGCCTCGGACCCCGACTATTTCCGCTATCTCGACCGGCTCGGGCTGGCCTACCGGCAAGCGGGTCAGACGCAGCAAGCGCTCGAGATCTGGGGCAAGCTGATCGCGGTGGCCCCGGCCGGCTCGCCCTATGCCGTGAAGGCCCAGCAATTCCTGGCCCGTCACGGCGGCAGCGCCCGGACCACGCGGATCGACGCGGCCACCGGCCAGGTGACGGCGGTCGACAGCTCCCGCGGAACGACGCAGCCGGCGATGCCCTGGCGCCGCGCGACGCCCGAGGGCGGCACTTCGGCGACCGGCGCGGCCGAGGCCGAGCTGCTGGCGGCGGCGGAGCGCTTCTTCCGGCAGGGGCGTGTCGACGACGCCATCCGGCAGTACGAGCAGGCGCTGGAGGTCAATCCCGCCAACGGCCAGACCTACTTCAAGCTGGGCGATCTCTACCACCAGCGCAACGACCTGGCGCGCGAGAAGGCGCTGTTCCAGCTGATGGTGGCGCAGAACCTGCCCGCCGAGCTGGCGCAAGCGGCGCGGTTCCGGCTGCAGGGGCTCGGGAAGCCATGATGGTGGCTGGGCTGGGGAATCCGGGCTCGAAGTATGCCCGGAATCGCCATAACGTCGGCTTCATGTTCGTCGACTGGCTGGCCGGCGAGCTGGGCGCGGGCGGCGCATTTCGACACAAGTCATCCTTCGACGCGGAAGTCGCCGAGTGTCGGCTGGGCGCGGAGAGGCTGTGGCTGGTGAAGCCCCAGGCCTACATGAATCTCTCCGGCGGACCGCTCGCGAGGGTGGCGGCCTACTACAAGGTCGATTACCGCGACGTCGCCGTGGTGTACGATGACGTCGCGCTGCCGTTCGGCTCGATCCGGGTCAAACCATCGGGCAGCGCGGGCGGACACAACGGCATGCAATCGATCATCGAGCAGTTCGGCACCGACCAGTTTCCCCGGGTGCGCGTGGGGATCGCGAGCCAGACCCCGCGCAGCTCGCTGGCCGGTTACGTGCTATCGGACTTCGCCTCCGACGAGCGCCGGTCGCTGGCGGAGGTTTTCGGCTGGTGTCGCGAGGCGCTGGAGCTTATCCTGGGGGGGGAAGTCGACCGGGCGATGGCGCGGTTCAACCGACGGGTGAAGGCAGAGTCGGCCGACCCGGACAAGAGCGAGTAGAGGTGAGGGTATTGAACGAAGTCGTTCGAAGCACCACCGAGGAAGAAGACCTGCGTCTGTGGAGCAGGTACAAGGAGACCGGCAACCCTGCCCTGCGCGAGAAGCTCATCATCAAGTATTCGAGCTTCGTGAAGTACGTGGCCGGGCGGATGGCGGTCAATCTGCCCTCCAACGTGGAGTACGACGACCTCGTGGGCTACGGCGTGTTCGGCCTGATGGACGCGATCGACAAGTACGATCCCGATCGGAAGATCAAGTTCAAGACGTACGCCAAGACCCGCATCCGGGGCGCCATCCTCGACGAACTGCGGATGCTCGACTGGACGCCGCGCTCGGTCCGTCAGAAGAGCCGCAGCCTGCAACGGGCCTACGGCGAGCTGGAGGCCAAGCTGGGCCGCGAGGCCACCGACGAGGAGATCTGCGAGTTCCTCCACATCGAGCTGCACGAGTTGCACAAGCAGTTCGACGAGAGCCGCGCCTCGATGATGTGCAGCCTGGACGAGGGCGACCCCGAAGGCGACACCGGCACCAGCCGCAAGGACTACCTCGAAGACCACACGACCATCACCCCGCAGAAGAACGCCGAGCGGTTCGAGCTGCAGCGCATCCTGGCCCAGGAGATCGGCTGCCTGACGGAACGCGAAAGGCTGGTCGTCTCGCTGTACTACTTCGAGGAGTTGACCAGCAAGGAAATCGGACGGGTGCTGGGCGTGAGCGACTCGCGCGTCAGCCAGCTCCACACGAAGGCGATCCTGCGCCTGAGGAACCGCCTGTCCAAGAACGCCGAGATCCTGGCCGACTAGCGTGACAGAGCCCATGCCAGCCGCCGCCCCCGGCGGCGAGGGGCTCCCGGTCGCGGTCGCGGTTTCCCGGACGGCGTGGCTGTCGCTCGCGCTGCTGTTCGGCGTCAACTTCCTCAACTACATCGACCGGCAGGTCATCTTCGCCGTCCAGGTCCTGATCCAGCACGACTTCAGCCTGACCGACGCGCAGCTGGGGACGCTGGGTTCGGCCTTCATGATCGTCTACATGGCGGCCTCGCCGATCACCGGCTACCTGGCCGATCGCTGGCCCCGTCAGTGGTTCGTCTCGGCCGGGGTCGGGCTGTGGAGCCTGGCGACCGGCGCGGCGGGCCTGGCGGGCGACTACTGGCACCTGATGACGGCCCGCGCGGCGGTGGGCATCGGCGAGGCCGGCTATGCCACGGTCAGTCCGGGGCTCCTGTCCGACCTGTTCCCGCCGTCGATGCGCGGCCGCATCATGTCCATCTTCTACATGGCGACGCCGGTGGGCTCGGCGCTCGGCATCGTGCTCGGCGGCTACCTGGGCGAGCACTACGGCTGGCGCACGGCCTTCATGGCGGTGGGGCTTCCCGGCCTGCTGGCGGCGCTGGCGGCGCTGTGGCTTCCCGACCCGCCCCGCGGCGCGCTGGACGGGGGGGCGAGCAAGGGGGCGACCCGGCCCGGGCTGGCCGACTATCGCAAGCTGCTCGAGATTCCCAGCTTCCTGATCAACACCGCGGGGATGGCGGCCTACACCTTCTCGATGGGAGGCCTGATCGCCTGGATGCCCACTTACTTCGTCCGGGAGCGGGGGATGCGCCTCGACGAGGCCACGTTCAAGTTCGGAGCGATCTCGGTGGCCGCCGGAGTTCTCGGCACCATCGCCGGCGGGTGGCTGGGCGACCGGCTGCAGCGGCGGATTCCAGGCGCCTACTTTCTTCTGTCCGGGTGCGGGCTGGCGCTCGGAGTGCCCTGCGCCATCGCCTCGGTGGCGGTGGCCGAGCCCACGATCTCGTGGTCGCTGCTCTTTCTGGCGGAGTTCTTTCTTTTCTTGAACACGGGCCCGTTGAACGCGGCGCTGGTGAACGTGGTGCCCGCTGGGATGCGAGGGACCGCCTTCGCCTGCAACATCTTCTTCATCCACCTGCTCGGGGACGTGCCCTCGCCGCCACTGATCGGCATGCTCAGCGATCACTTCGGGCTGGCCCGGGCGGTGATTCTGGCCTCGCTGCCGATGGGACTCGGCTCGATCATCTATCTCGCCGGCCGGCGCGCCTACGCGCGAGATCTCGAGCGAGCGCGCGCTCCCGAGGCGGACCCCGGTCAGCTCTAGCAACCTCCGGGGAGTCGCCCCGGTAGTAGCGATGTACAATAGAGGCCGGCGGCCTCGGGATGGGCCATGCGCGCTCGTCTCGGGGCCAGCGGATAACAAGGAGGAAGCCGTGCATTTCCATTTCCTGCCCAGGTTGTCATATCTCCTGGTAAGTCTAGGGGTGTTGCTGTTGTTGACCGTGGTCGCCCCGACGGCGGCCCAGGCCCAGGTCGATCTCAACTCGGCAAGTCTCGGCGAACTTGCGGCTGTCGACGGCATCTCGGACGCGATGGCGCGCCAGATCGTCAACTCGCGCCCGCTGCGCACCAAGCGTGACCTCGTGACCCGGCTGGGCATGCAGGAAAACGTCTATTCGCGCGTGTCCAACCAGGTCATCGCCCGCCAGGGCACCGGCTCGGGCTCCGGTTCGGGCACCGGCTCGGGCTCCGGCTCGGGCTCCGGCGGCACCGACTTCGGCCGCACCAGCGGCACCGGCGGCACCGGCACCACCGGTCGCACCGGCTCGGGCTCCGGCACCGGTGACTTCGGGCGCACCGGCGGCACCGGCGGCGACTATTCGACCGGCACGGGCGGCTCCAACCGCACCGGCTCGGGCACTGGCGGCTCCAGCGGCTACAACACCGGCACCGGCTCGGGCACCTCGAGCGGTACCGGCTCCGGCACCGGCGTCAACACCGGTTCGGGCACCAGCAGCTCCGGCACGGGCGACGGCAACGTCTATCGCGAGAACTATCGCAGCGGCCGGTCCAGCCTGCGCACGGGCGACTACCAGGATTCGATCTCCCGGCTGCTCGAGGCTCGCGCCATGGCCGAGCAGTACGGCAACCGGCAGGAGGTCTACGAGATCGACGCCGACCTGGCGAGCGCTTACCTGTGGCGCGGCATCGAGCTGTACAAGGATGCAACCTGGGCCAGCGACTACGACACGGCGATCTCCTACCTGGAGAAGGCGAACATCCGCATCACGACGGACGACCTGTGGATGCGGGCCCTCGGTGGCACCTCGACGGCCGTCCGCAAGCACAACCTGAAGAACTACTACCTGGGGATGTGCTACTTCGAGAAGGGCGCCTACTTCGACTGGGTCGACAACGACGGCGTGGCCAAGATGTACCTGAGCCAGGTGGTCAGCTCCCGCGAGCAGTGGGGCTATTTCAGCGATCCCAAGCAGCTGGCCGAGCAGAAGATCCTGTACGCGGATGCCAAGTACACTCTCGGGCTGCTCTTCGAGAAGTCGCGCGACACCCAGGCTGCCGCCAACAGCTACATGGAGGCCTACAAGACCTACCAGGCGCTGCAGGCAACCGGCATGGGCGAACTGTTCTACTACTGGGGCGAGGGCCAGTCGGGCACCAGTTACAACCAGCTCATGTTCTCGACGCGCCGTAAGAAGCGCGAGTCCATGTCGGAGAAGCTGGTCAGCATGGAGAACAGCCTGGTCAACCTGGGCAACCGGGCCATCACCGGCGCCAACTACGGCGAGGCCCGCCAGTACTCCGATTTCGTCTTCCGCAACAGCCGGGTGGCCGAGTCCCGCTCGAAGGCGCTCGACGTGACCATCTCCAGCTACGAGAGGGCCAACGACTGGAACCGCGCCATCGAGACGCGGCGCCAGTTCCGCAACGAGTACGGCTACCACAAGCACACCGTCGGAATGGCCCAGGGCTATCGCCAGATGGGCGACACCGGCCAGGCCAAGCGCCTCTACCAGGAGGTCGCGACCGCTTCGGGCGCCGACCGGCAGTACGTGGTGGCGGCTTCCGACGGTCTGGCCGAGCTGACGCTGCCCGAGATCGACGCCAAGATCTCTGCCGGTAACATGTCGGCTGCGATCGCCTCGATCAAGTCGTTCCTGGACTCTTACCCGACCAGCAAGAAGAGCGACTTCGTGCGCCGGGTGGGCGACATCGTCGACCAGTATGCCGCCAACGGGCAGGCCGACCAGGCGCTCAAGCTGATCGAGGACTTCACGAGCCGCTACACGAAGGGTGCGGACAGTGCGCTGCTGGATGCCAAGAAGGTCACCATCCTCGAGAAGAGCGGCGACTTCAAGGCCTACCAGGCGGCGGTGCTCGACTTCGACGCCAAGTACTCGGGAATCGCCTCGGACACCGCCAACAACCTGCTCGTCCGTCTGATCCAGGCGTCCGAGAAGCAGGGCGGCAACCAGGCCAACGTGCAGGCACTCGTCGACAAGCTGGCGGCCCGGGGCAACAGCTTCGGCATGCAGCGCCACCAGCAGGCGGCGCAGGCCGAACTGGCCCGCATCAAGGGCCTCGGCAACAAGGCCGAGATCCGCGTGGGGCTGGCCCGGATGGCCACGTTCCCGTCGTCGAGCTACGCGACCGCCAAGTCGGTCGTCGCGGAGGCCCGCGAGCTGTATCTGCAGCAGTACGCGAGCCCCTGGTACTACGACTCCAAGCGGCAGCTCGCGGCTTCGCCCGAGAGCGCCAAGGGCGTCTTCGGCGGCTGGAAGGACGACAAGGGCCACATGAAGCATGAGGCCTGGCAGACCGTCTTCTCGGCGGTCGAGCAGCGCGAGGTCTCGACCTACGCGACCTGGGACGGCGCGGCGCTCGAGCAGCTCTTCGGCGCCGGCAGCTCGGCCAGCGCGGCCTACAAGTCGTTGACCGACCGCATCGCCAAGGAACTGGCGGCCTACAACGCCTGGCAGGATGCCGGCATGTTCAAGAAGGGCGGCTTCAAGAAGACCTACGAGGCGCTCGTGGCCTCCAGTCCGAACCGGGCCGCGCTCCAGAACGACTTCCTCGCCAAGGCTTACGCCAGAGGCACGGGCGGTTCGAACAGCGGCACCACCCGCCGTGAGACCGCGCCCAGCTTCGACGGCGTGCGCTGAGACACGGGCCGGCCAGGGGACACTTACCTGACTCAGAACGAGTTCGGGGTCAGGTAAGTGTCCCCAACCCAGAGGCCAGCTCCGGAGACGGAGCTGGCCTCTGGCTCTCTGTCGGACTGTTGTGCAACTCCGGGGCGCCGTGCAAGACTGGAGAGGTCCTGGGGCATCCTCTCCAGGGTCCGAGCTGGCGGCGGCGGACCGTCTGCCTTCCGAGGAGTCTTCATGCACCGAGTTCCAGTGATGTTGGTAGCCCTTCTTCTGTTCGCGGCGAACGCAGTCAGCGCGGCCCCGCCTTCCAAGGCGCCGGAGCAATCCCAGAGCTGGTCGAACCAGGTGACGGCGGCGGTCCGTGCTTACCAGAAGCAGGTCGCGGCCGCGCTCCAGCCCCTGTTCGCCGACCTGGACAAGCTCAAGGGCCAGGCGGCCGCAGCCCCCACCAACCCGCCCGGCAGCCTCGTGCCGCCGTCGCCGGTTGCGCCGATCGGCTCCTACCGGGATCTGTTCGTGCTGGCGGCGCTGCCCGACAAGTGGCAGGTCGATCTGCTCAACCGCGCGCTGAAGGCCCGGGACCAGGGTCTCAAGGCGAAGGGCGCGGGCGCTGAGCCCGAGAAGCCCTACGACAAGTTCCAGGCGGCCTTCTCGGGCGCTCCCAGGGGACTGAGCCTGCCCAAGATCCCGGCGGCCGGCGAGCCCGAGACCGCCGAACTGCCGCTCGTCCAGGTCCTGGCGGCCCTCCAGAAGACCATCGACGCGGAGGGCTCTCCCGAGGCCCGAGGCCAGTTCCAGGACTACCAGAAGCAGGCCGATCGGTTCTGTTCGTTGCTGGCCGCCAAGGTAAACTTCCGCGTGAGGAGCCACCTTCTCGCGCTCAAGGGCACCCTGGCGAAACTGCTGCCGGAGACGCCTCCCGAGTGGGATTCGCTGCCTGACGATCTGCGCCAGCCGGCGTTCTATTTTCTGGCCTCGCACTACTTCCAGGGTCACGGCGGTCAGACCGGGCTGATGAGCGCGACCGGCACCGGCTCGGGCGACGCCGCCTCCTCGCCCTCCGACAGCGGCACCGGCAGCGCCGAGACGAAGGAACCCGGCCCGACCGGCACTGGCAGCGGCGACGAGGCGGTCGAGCCGACCGACGCCGGCACCGGCCGCGGCACCGAGACGCCCGCGGCGCTCAAGGATCGCCCCGGCACCGGAGCTGGGAAGGTCGCCGGTCCGCCCTCGGCCAAGGGAACGGGCGCGGGCGCGACCAAGACGAAGTAAGGGGTTAGGGGTCAGGGGTCAGGGGTTAGGACCAGTGCCCTGGGCCCGAGAACCGGATAGAACACGAACCCCCGTGCCTCACGAACGAGACACGGGGGTTCGCTTTTCTATCGCTCAGTAGCCGCTGCCGGTGCCGGTCCCGCTGCCGCGGCTGGTGCCGCTGCCGGAACCCGTGCCGGTGCCGCTGCTGCGAGAGCCGGAGCCGGTGCCGCTGCCGGTGCCCGAGCCGCTGCCATAGCTGCCCGAGCCGGTGCCCGTGCCGCTGCCGTAGCTACCCGAGCCGCTGCCCGAGCCGGTGCCGCCGTTGTACGAGCCGGAACCGCTGCCGGTGCCGCCGTTGAGGCCGTCGTAGTCGGGGCGACCGCTACCGGTCCCGCTACCGCTACCGCTACCCGTGCCACTGCCGGTGCCGCTGCCGACGTTGCCGTCGCCCGTGCTGAGAGCGCGGCGCGTGCGGCCGGTGTACTCGCCGACGCCGCCGTAGCCGGTGCCGCGGCCGGTGCCGTAGTAGTTGCCGTTGCCGGTGCCGTAGGGGCTCGAGTAGTCGTAGGAATAGCCGTTGCCGGTGCCGCTCTGCTGGTCGCGGTCATACTTGCGGTCGTAGGCGCCCTTGAAGTAGGCCTTGGCGAGCCGGCGGTTGATCTCCTGCTGCATCGAGGAGGGGAGGTTGGTCGAGATCATCGTGTCGAGCTTGGTCCAGTCCCAGTAGGAGCCGATGCGGACGACCATCCGCCGGTCCCACCTGACCGACTTCTCGAGTTCGGCCATGATCTTGGAGTCGACGCTATCCTTCATCGAAGAGAGCAGCTTCTGCCACTGGCGCATCAGATCTTCGTAGCTGCCGCGGATCGCGTTCCACGAGGCTCGGTTGAAGTTCTTCTTGTTCTTGCGCCAGAACTGCCAGCCGGGGGCCTTGTCGGTGGGGCCGGTCGCGATATAGGCGTCGGCCTTCTTGAGCTGCTCGTCGAGCTGACCCTTGATCGCGTCGATCTGGCGGGCGATGGCGTCGGGGCTGTCGCTCGTCAGGTGCAGGTTGCGCTGGTTGATGAAGAGTTCCCACACGAACATGGGGAGCCCGTAGACGTAGACGTCGGAATCCCAGGAGACGAACAGCGCGCGGTACCAGTCGTTGTAGATGCCGTAGTAGAGGGCAGGCGGCATGAAGCCGGCGTACCACTCGTAGTAGCCGCGGTAGTACTCGTTGAGAACCTTGCGGTTGACGTCGTCGATCAGCCCCGAGGGTAGCAGGGGCAGCAGGTCGTCGGCGCCGTACTGCAACCGGCCGAACTCGCTGAAGCTGCCGAGCGTGCTGGCGCCGAGCAGGTCGACCTTCTTGGACTTGGCCTTGCTGGCGTAGCTGTTGTACTCGCCGCGCTTCTGGTTGATGACCTTCAGGCCATCGGAGCTGACGCTCTGGATGACCTCCTGGACCGAGGAGCTGTCGGCGGCGGCCGGAACGGGCAGCGCCATCGTCCAGAGGGCGAGGAACACGGTTCCCAGCAGCAGGGGGAGCCACCGGGAGATTCGATCATGGTACATCATGGGCTCGAGGCCTCCTTCCGTCACGTTTCAGGAATTCTAGCAGGATGGGCGGCATGGAGCACCGGGGCCCCCGACACCGCCGATCCGAATACCGTGGCGAAACCGGAGAAGTTGCGGCTACAATTTTTTTTGCGCACATCGCAACTTCGGCCGTCATCCCCGGGTAGTGGCATTTGCCGGGGGGCGGCGCGCGTCCAAGCGTTGCGCATGCCTGGCCGGCAAATCCTCGACGAATCCCCACTGAAACCGAACGAACCTGGTTTTCGATAGAAAGGAAGGTACCAGAGCGATGTTCTCCGTTCGCACCTTGGCAGCCGCCATCCGGGGTCTTCTCATCCTCAGTCTGGTCGCCGCGTTGCCCGTGTCCGCCGCTGATTTCCAGCTATTCGACGACGGTAGCGGCACCGCGATGGTCGCCGTCGGCTCCTCGAGCGTCTACGTTCTGAAGAGCAACGGCAACATCTGGCAGAACCGCTACGGCCGCTTCGAGCGCATCGACGACGGCGTCGGCACCCGGCAGATCGCCACCGACGGCGACACGCTCTACGTGCTGAAGAACAACGGCAACGTCTGGCAGTACAACGGCTTCCGCTTCAGCCAGGTCGACGACGGCATCGGCAGCCAGATGATCTCGGCCCAGAACGGCAAGCTGTACCTGCTGAAGAACAACGGCAACATCTTCCGCTACAACTGGAGCCGCTGGAACCGCATCGACGACGGCATCGGCACCAAGCACCTCTCGGCCACTCCCAATGGCGTCCTGGTGACCAAGAACAACGGCAACATCTGGACCTACAGCGAGTACAGCAGCCGCTTCGACATGCTCGACAACGGCAGCAACACCACGATGGCCGTCGGCAATGGCCAGGAGTCGTTCATCCTCAAGGAGAACGGCAACGTCTGGATGCACCACAATGGCCGCTTCGACCGCATCGACGACGGCACCGGCACCCGGCAGGTCGAGGCCGACCGCAGCGCTCTCTACGTGCTGAAGAACAACGGCAACGTCTGGGGCTACTCGATCAGCTACAACGAGTTCACCAAGCTCGATGACGGCATCGGCTCCAGCAGCATCGCCATCGGCAACGGCCAGCTCTTCGTCGTGAAGAACAACGGCAACATCTGGAAGATGAACGGCGCCTTCTCGCTCGCTCGCGACGGCGCTCGCGTCAACAACTTCGACACCCTCCACGGCTCCGGCATGTAAACCGGCTGCCAACCCATCCTGGAAGCCCCGCTCCGGTGGGGCTTTCTCGTTCTCGTCCGGTCAGACCCCCGCCCGCCTCGATCCGGACGTCCGCGAAAACACCGGATTGACACTTTTCGCGACATCCCTATACTTCGGGATGAAGAAATTCACCAGAGCGTGGCCCTCGACGGAGGAGCGCGCGCCATCCCTATCCTGCAGCCCATATCCCTCTGACACAGGCAACCGCCCAGGCGGTTGCCTGTGTCGCGTCTGCCATCTGCCCGATTTATCTCGGGCCGTTCGCCACCCCTGGCGAACGGAACCCTTCCCGGGCTATGCTCGGCCTGGAGTTGTGCAGGTCGTGAAGCCGATTCATCTCATCCTGGCTGCCGTCGCGCTGGCTTCGGCCATCGCCGCGGCCCCCGTCCGCGGCCAGGAAGCCACCAGCTCGCCCTCTTCGCGTGCTGCGCCGTCACTCTTGGACGCAGGGGCTCCGCCCCTGCACCCGCTCGACCCCGCCGTGATGCAGCAGGCGGTCAAGTTCATGACGGCCCGCCGCTATCGCGAAGCGTTCGAACTGCTCGAACCGGCGGCCTCGGCCCACCCGGAAGACAAGGCCCTGGCCCATCGGGCCTACATCGCCGGCGTCGGCAGCCTGGTCGACCTCTTCAAGGCCAAGAACTACGCCGAGGTCGTCTCTCTGGGCGATCATGTCTCCGTCCTGGAGCCCGACGACTACCAGAGCTACTTCACCCGAGCCAGGGCGCTCGAGGAACTCAAGCGCACCCCCGAGGCGGTCGAGCAGTTCCGCAAGGCCCGGGAGCGTTCACCGAAGGAGTTCGTGGCGCGGGCCCTCGCCAACGCCTGCTTCCTCCAGGGCGACTACCCGGCGGCGGCCCAGGTCTTCGAAGAGCTGGTCACGAATGGGGCGGCCAAGGGCAAGGACTTCGAGAATCTGGGCGCGGCGCTCTACAAGGCGGGCGACGTCGAGAAGGCCCTGCTCTACCTGAACAAGGCGCTCGAGATCACACCCGGCGATACGGCGCTCGCCTCGACCATCGAACGGCTGTCTCGCGAGCACAAGGTCCAGGCCAACTACGCCTCCGCCTCCAACGTGCATTTCGACGTGCTATTCGAGAACACGCCGGCCCAGCGCGAGATCAAGGAGAACCTGCTGACTCTGCTCGAGCAGGCCTACGACGCCGTCACGGCCGATCTGCAATTCCAGCCCGAGGAGACCGTCCAGGTCGTGATCTACCCCTCCGGCGGCGACTACCGGGAAGCCTCGGAGGCCCCGACCTGGAGCGCCGCCGTGTACGACGGCAAGATCCGCATCCCCACCGGCGAAGTGCGCCGCTCCGACGAGGCGCTGCAGCGCATCCTCCAGCACGAGTTCACGCACCTCCTGGTCGAGAAGATGGGCGGGCGCAAGGTCCCGGCCTGGCTCAACGAAGGCATCGCCCAGGCCGAGGAGAAACGCGAGGCCCCCGGCGCCCGGGCCCTGCTGCGCCAGGTGCTCGGCAACAAGAACCTCCGAGGCAACTTCGTCCCGCTCGAGAATCTGCACGGCACCTTCATCGGGATGGCCGGCGACCAGGCCCGCCTGGCCTACGCGGAGGCCTATTTCGCGGTGCAGCACATGCTGGAGGTCGGCGGAATGTGGTCGATCACCTCGATGCTCGGCGAACTCAAGGAAGGAGCCGAGCCCGAGGAGGCGCTCAAGACGACGACCGGCTACGACTATGCCCAGTTCCAGAAGAAGTGGCTGGACGGCCTGATGGCCGACTTCCACCTGGGCAATCGATAACTTTTTCTAGCCATCCCGCCCGGTCCTGCGTCTCCATTCATGGAGGTCCGAACATCATGCTCAGGACAACCCCTCTTCAAGCTCGCTGGCCCGGGATTCTGGCGCTCTTGCTCGTCATCCCGTTCTGCGTGGCCCTGGCCGGCGGCCAGACGGGCGCCATCGTCAACTTCGAGGATCTGCGTTCCCAGGAGACGCGCGAGTCGGATCCGGACGACACGAGCGGCACCGCCATGCTCGAGCTGTATCGCCGGCAGTACAACAAGCCCGATGCGAAGCTCGAGGATCTCGACTTCGACGCGTTTCTCACCTATCAGGCAACGGTCTCCGAGATGCACATGCAGGAGCAGCTCCACAAGGACGCCGAGACCAACTTCGCCAAGTTGATCAAGCAGCGCGAGCAGGACCCGAACCTCTACTACATCTCCACCTGGATGTCTTCCTCGACCACCGCCTTCGACGGCTCGGGTGCCATCAAGGCCTCGCGCCGCAAGATGACCGGGCAATCGATGGAGATGTCGGGGCGCGCGATGTACTTCCCCTCCGAGGAGGCACTCGAGAAGATCCTCCAGCTCACGAAGGACACGCAGCAGGCCGCGGCGCAGGTCGACGGCGAGGAAGCCAGCATGGAGAAGTTCCTGCTTCGCAAGGACGAGCTGGAGAAGCAACTGCTGACCGTCATGGCCGACGAACTGGCGAAGATGCGCGATTCCGCCGGTAGCCGCGATCTCTATGCGATGGGCTACGTGGAAACCCCGGACGGCCGGCAAGAGCCGTTGCGAATCAGTCTCGATTTCCTCTCGAAGTTCATGGCGGATCGCGGGGTCACGATTCCCCAGCCGCCGGGCGCCGGCGAATCCCGCACGGTGGAGCGGGCCCGTAACGAGCAGATTTTGACGGTCCAGCAAACCCCGACGGCGCAACAGGAACTCTCCAACACGTACAGGATGTTCGTCAACGGCTTCGACTCCGAGACCAAGCGTACGGAGGCCGAGATCAAGTACGATCTCTTCCGCCTGCGCATCAGCCCGGCGGACGTGCGCGGCGACCAGATCCAGAAGACCTACGACCCGCTCATGACGCCGGAGTACCAGGTCGGCGGCGGTCTCAGTCTGCCGGCGGCAATTCCGCCCGACGAGGAGTGAGAGGCTGTGAAGAAATCGAGAACCCTGTCGGGAGTTCCGCTCCCGAACCCCTGCCAGGAGGGGTGCGGGGACAGCGTCCCCGGAGAACGCCGTGAATCGATTACTTCACAATCTCTGAGCCGTCGTCGGCCGGCCGCTCAGGCGTCGAGCACGTTTCGCACCTTCCGCAGCAGGTCGAGCCGCTGGAAGGGCTTGGGCAGGAAGGCCAGGCCTGAATCCAGGACGCCGTATTGCCCGAGCGCATCGCCGGTGTAGCCCGACATGTAGAGGATCTTCATCCGGGGCTGCAACGGATGCAACCGCATGGCGAGCTGGCGCCCGTCGAGACCCGGCATGACCACGTCGGTCAGCATCAGGTCGATGCGGTTTCCCGAGGCCTCGGCGGCCAGAAGGGCGTCGCCGCCGTGCCTGGCCTGCAGGATGGTGTATCCCGCCGACTGGAGGATGCGGCCGGTGAGCGCGCGGACCGCGTCTTCGTCCTCGACCAGGAGAATCGTCTCGGAGCCTCGCAGGGGCCTCTCGCAATCGTCGGCCAGACTCAGCTCGTCGGGGGCCTGCTCGACCCGCGGAAGCTGGAGCCGGAAGGTGGTTCCCTCACCCGGCCGGCTGTCGACGGTGATGCGGCCGCAGAGCTGCTGGGTGATCCCGTAGACGGTGGAGAGCCCCAGGCCGGTGCCCTTGCCCTGCTCCTTGGTCGTGTAGAAGGGCTCGAAGATGCGCGCCTGCGTCGCTTCGTCCATCCCGCAGCCGGTATCGGACACCTCGAGCACCGCCCAGGAGCTGGCCTGGCCCTGCGTCTCCGCCCCGGCCGGCAGATCCAGACGCACGCCGCCGAAGGTGCGCACGCGCAGCCGCCCACCTGTCGGCATGGCGTCGCGGGCGTTGACGACCAGATTCATCACGACCTGCTCGAGCTGGCCCGGATCGGCCATCACCGTGCCGGCGCCCGGGTCGGCTTCGATCGTGAGGTCGATGTCCTCGCCGATGAGCCGTCGCAGCATCTTCTCGAGGCCGCCCACGACCCCGCCGAACGCCACCGCCCGCGGCTGGACGAGCTGGCGGCGGCTGAAAGTCAGCAACTGCCGGGTCAGCTCGGCCGCCTTCGCGACGGTCAGCGATACCATCTCGGCATCGCGATACAGCGGGTCTTCGGGGGTCACCGCTTCCAGGATGAAACCGGCGTAGCCGTCGATCACCGTGAGCAGGTTGTTGAAATCGTGGGCAACCCCGCCGGCCAACCTGCCGACCGCCTCCATCTTCTGCGACTGTCTGAGCTGGGCCTCGCTCTGGGCCAGGCGCTCCTCGGCCTCCTTGCGGGCGGTCACGTCGCGAATCATGAGCACCGAATCGGACGGGGCTTGGTCGCCGACGAGAGAGGCCGAGACATCGATCCAGACGAAGCCGCCGCCGGCCTTCCGCACTCGCAGTTCGGTGACGGCCAGCGCTCCCTCGCTCTGGAGCTGCACGAACAGGCTCTGGTATCGCCCCCGGTCTTCGGGCAGCGCAAACTCGGAATAGGGCCTTCCGACCAGTTCCTCCACTCGGAATCCCAGAAGCTGGTGCATCCTGGGATTGGTCCGCAGGATCAGCCCCTGACTGTCGAGCAAGACGATGCCGTCGTTGGCCCGTTCGTAGAGAAGCCGGTAGCGACGCTCGGAGGCGGCCAGACAATCGACCGACTGGGCGAGGGCGATCGACTGGCTCATCTGTCCCAGCGCTGCCTGGATGAAGGCCAGGGCGTCGTCGCGGATGCGGCTGCCGGAGGAGGCGATCACCAGCACACCCAGCGCCTCGCCGCGGCAAGACAGCGGCCCGAGCACGAGGGCGCTGGCCGAACACCTCTCGAAGATCTCGCGGGTCACCGGCTCGGGCACCTTCATGGATGGACAGACCAACATCTCACCCGTTTCCATGACCCGAGTCAGCAGCTCGGGGTGGCCGAAGAAGGTCCTGTAATCGTGCTCCTTCTCGGGCGAACAGCCGATGCTGGCGCTCAGCTCGAGCGCGCCGTCGGCGCCGGTCAGATAGACCACGCCGCGCGAGAACTCGCTGCCCTCCAGGAAACACCGCAGGCACTCGGTGAGGGCCTGATGGATGTCGGTATTCTTGGCCAGCAGCTCGGACATCCGGGCGAGCATCGCCGTCGAGGTCGCCATGCGGGCGGCCCGGTTGAGCAGGTTGCGATTGAGGGACGAGAGCCGCTCGATCTGCCCGACAAACAGACGTCCCCGTTCGCCGGCCGCCTGAACGGCCGAATCGGCCACGACCCCCGGGACGGGGCGCTCCAGTGCCTCGAGTAGGGCCCTCGGCAGGGTCTCCTGGATGCCTGACTTGCGGACGAAGCCGCTGGCCCCGACCTCCTGGATCTGGCTGCCCTGCAGCTCGTCCAGGTCGTAGGACGAGACGAGCACCACCGGAAGCTTGGCCAGGGCCGGCTCGCGCCGGATCGCCAGGCACAGCTCCAGCCCCGTCATCCCGGGCATCAAGACGTCGCAGACGACGACGTCGAACCGCTCCGAACGAAGCCGCTCGAGACCGAGAACACACTCGGTTCCAGTCTCGACGCCGTACCCGTGCCGCTCGAGCAGCACCCGCAGGTACTTCAGCTCGACCGGATCGTCGTCCAGCAGGAGCACCCGCCGGCGCGTGGCCGCCGCCCGCTTCGCCGGATCGACGATCGGCAGGTGCATCCGCACCATCTCGAGAATCCGGGCCGGCTCGGCCGGCTTGAGCAGGATATCGGTGAAACCGGCCTCGATGAGTTGCTCGCCATCCAGCTCCGGGATGCAGCCGGAAAAGGCGATGACCGGGATGTCGCTGGTACAGGGGGCGGCACGGAACTCTCGCACCAGCTCGAGGCCGTGAGCGTCGGGCAGCAAGAGGTCGCTGAGGATCAACGAGGGGGTCGTCTCGGCCACGACCCGGCGGGCCTCGGCGCCGCTCTCGGCCCCGCGTACGCGGTAGCCCGCGCGCTCGAGCGTGATCCGGACGAGACGCAAGATCGAGGGGTTGTCCTCGATCACCAGGATGACGGGAACATCCATCTAGCTCTTTGTCTGCCTCCCATGCACAGACTGCAGAATCGCTGTGCGGCCGTGCCCCTTTTTCATGTTAACGGATACTAACGAAACTCGGCTAGTGCTAAACTCGTGAGGGCCCTGTTATATTGACGAGCGAAGTCGGGGGGTCTGCCCGAGAATTGAGCCGGGGGCGTAGATTCCAGCCCAGGGGTGCCGATGGCAGAGGACACAACCTGTCAGGTCGTCTTGACGAGAGTATCGCAGGGCTTCTGCGCCTTCTCGATCGCCGACGTCATCGAGATCATGCGCCCCTGTCCGGTACAGCCGGTGCCCGAGGCCCCTGATTGGGTGCTGGGACTCGCGGTGATCCGGGGAGGGCCGGTGCCGGTCGTCGACCTGGGGCGATTCCTCGCGGCGTCGGAGCCCCGCCCCGCGGGCCGCTGGTTGACGCTGCGCATCGCCGGCCGGCAGGTTGCGGTGGCGGTCCCCGAGGTGCTGGGGGTTCGCGGCCTGAAGGCGAACCTGTTCCGCGACCTGCCGCCCCTGACGCGGGGCGCGGCCGGCGTCACGTCAGCCGGCGTGCTGGACAACGAACTCTTGCTGGTGCTGGAAGCCGCCCGGGTCGTGCCGGAGGAACTGCTGTCGAAGCTGCTCGGAGAGGCCGCCCCGTCATGAAGCCGTCGGCCACGGAGCAGGATCTCGAGGAGTTCCGCCGATGGGCGGCCCGGCGCTTCGGGCTCGCCTTCGAACCGACCCGCCACGACTTCGTCGCGCGCATATTCCTGCAAAGGCTCGCCCAGCGAGGTGGCCTGGCGAGCGACTACCTGCGCGCCCTGGAGATTGCCGGCGTCAACGACCGGGAATGCCAGCTCCTGGCAGAGCAGCTGACGGTACCCGAGACCTATTTCTTCCGCATTCCCGAGCACTTCCAGGCTCTGGCCGAGGTGGTGCTGCCGGAGCGGATGCGGGTCAGGGCCCCGGTGCGGCGGCTGCGAATTCTCTCGGCCGGCTGCGCGACCGGCGAGGAAGCCTATTCCGTGGCGATGCTGCTCCGCGACCGGATGCCCGAGCTGCCGAGCTGGCAGGTGCAGATCCTGGGGGTGGACATCAGCCGGGCCGCGCTGGCGCGGGCCGTGGCGGGCCGCTATCGGGACTGGTCGCTGCGCCAGACGCTCGATTCGCTCAAGGAGCGGTACTTCCGCCAGCAGGGGCAAGAGCTGGTCCTCGACGACTCGCTGCGGGGAATGGTCGAGTTCCAGGAGCGGAACCTCACCGACGCGGGCGCGGACCTCTGTAACGGGGAGCCGTTTGACGCCATCTTCTGCCGCAACGTGGTGATGTACTTCACTCCCGAGTGCTTCGCGGCGACCGTCGAGCGGCTGGCCGGGGCCCTGGTTCCGGGGGGCTATCTGTTCCTCGGCCACGCGGAGACCCTCCGCGGGGCCGCTCACGGCTTCCGGCTCTGCCAGTCGCACGAGACGTTCTTCTACCAGAAGCGCGAGGACGGACGAACGGAGCCGGGCACGCCCAGGCGGCTCGAACGGAGCGAGCCCGCGTTTGCCCGGCTGGCCCCCGTGCCGGTGCCTCCCCCCGTGGACCTCTCCTGGATCGATTCCATCCAGCAGGCCAGCGAGCGCATCTCCCGGCTGACCGCTCCCGGAAGCCGCGCCCAGCCTGTCTCTCTCAGGAAGG
>CAZSVK010000004.1:0-14394 GCA_964610245.1 uncultured bacterium | reverse complement strand
CCGTGCCAGCCGCCGGCGAAAGCGCCGAACGGGTGGGGTGGTCCGGCGGCATGGCGGCGATCCTGGAGCTGGTGGAACGCGAGCGGTTCTCCGAGGCGCTGGCGGAACTCCGGGCCTTGCCGGCCCACCTGGCGTCCGATCCGGATGCCCGGCTGTTGCACGCGGTGCTCCTGTCCAACTGCGGGGAGCTCGCCGCCAGCGAGGCGCTCTGCCGGCAGCTGCTCGAGGAGGACGACATGAACGCCGGCGTTCACTACGTGATGGCGCTGTGCCGGGAGCAGTCCGGTGACGTGACCGACGCAAGGAAGCACGATCGGGCCGCGGCCTATCTCGACAGCTCGTTCGCCATGCCTCACCTGCACCTCGGGATGATGGCTCGCCGCTCGGGCGACGCGGAGCTGGCGAGGCGCGAGCTGGCGACGGCGGGTGCCCTGCTGGCCGCGGAGGATTCCTCGCGGATCCTGCTCTTCGGCGGGGGATTCGGCCGGGAGGCCCTCCTCCAGATGTGCCGGAAGGGCCTGACCTCGGTCGGGGGTGAAGCATGAGCGACGGCGAGACCTCGGGCCTGGACCCGGCTGGAGCGCTCCGCCGGGAGTTCGACGAATCGTTCTCCCGAGCCAGGCTCGACACGGCCTCCGAGGGCACGCTCACCTTCCTGGCGCTGCGGGCCGGAGGGGCCGCCTGCGCCGTGCGGTTGGCGGAGGTCCGGGGGCTGGAATCGGGGCGGCGAATCGTCCCGGTGCCCAGCTCGGCACCGGAGCTGGCGGGGCTGTCGGGCGTGCGCGGCAAGGTGGTGGCGGTCTTCAGCCTGGCCCGGCTCCTGGGAAACCCGGGGCCGGCGCAGGCTTGCCGCTGGCTGATACTCTGCGGTGAGAGCGCCGAGCTGGGGCTGACCTTCGAGGAACTCCACGGGGCCTTCGACGCGGCCAGGGAAGATCTTCAAAACGGGGCTCCCGGGGCGGCCGGCGAGCCGGTACCCAACCTGGTACGACACGGGGCGGCGGTCCTGCCGGTGATCGAGCTGGCCTCGATAGCCGCGCGGCTCCTGGGTCAGCCCGAGCCGCAGACAAGGACGAGGGGCCCGGGGGCGGAAGAGCCCGGCTCCGGACCGGGGCCGACCGGCGCCACCACGGAAACCCTCCGTTCGCGCAACGGAATCGAAAGAGGCGCGGACCGGCCGGACGCGGCGGCCCGAGCCAAGGAGCGATGAGCAATGTCTCGAGACTGGACGTTCGGTAGAAAGATGGGTCTTGGCTTCGCGGTGGTGGCGGGGCTGGCGCTGCTGAGCGCCTGCATCGCGATCCTGGCGCTCAGGAGCGTGGTCGCCGCCGAGGAGCACGCTCTGGGCGTCAATGCCCGGAACCTGATCGACGCCTGGCGGCTCGAATCGGCATCCTTCTCGTCCAGCGCGGCCATCCGAGGCTACCTGCTGGATCGCGACGATGTCTTCCGGACGAGATTCAAGGAACGGATGGAGAACGAGAGCGCGCTCATCGCCTCCCTGGAGAGCCAGGTCTACACCGATGAGGGGAAGAAGCAGGTCGCCCAGTTGACGCGGTGGCAGACCGAGCATCAGGCAGCCGCCGAGCGGCTGATGAGTTCAGTAAACTCCGGCGTTACTTCCGCGGCGCTCGCCTCGACCTACGATGCGGAGGTCCGCCCGAAGCGGGAACAGTTCAACAAGGAGATCTCGGCCTTCGTGGAGCTGGAAGAGAAATTGCTCACGGAGGGCCGGCGCGCGGCCAAGGAATCGGCCTGGACCGCGACGAGCTTGGTCGGCGGCATCTCCCTGGCGCTGGCCCTCGCCGCCGTGGGAGTGGCCTGGCTTCTCTCGCGGACGCTCGCCCAGCAGATCGGCTCGGCGGTGCATCACGTGCAGAACTCGTCCGCCGAGCTGCAGACGACCGCCAACCAGCAGGCCACCAGCTCGACCGAGCAATCGACGGCGATGACCGAGATCACGACGACCATCACCGAGCTGCTGGCCAGTTCCAGGCAGATCGCCGAGAGCGCCCAGAGGGTCGCCCACGTGGCCGAGCAGACAGCCGGCTCGGCCAGGAGCGCCGATCAGACCGTGCAGAAGACCGAGGAGGCGGTGAGCGCCATCCGCCGTCAGGTCGAGCTGATCGTCAGCCACATGCTCGATCTCGGCGGCAAGTCGCAGCAGATCGGAGGCATCCTCGAGATCATCAACGAGCTGGCCGAGCAGACCAACATCCTGGCCATCAACGCGACCATCGAGGCCGCGGGCGCCGGCGAGGCGGGGCGGCGATTCGCGGTCGTGGCGGAGGAGATCCGGAAGCTCGCCGACCGCGTGGGCGGCTCGACCAAGGAGATCCGGGGCCTCATCGAGGAGATCCGCGCGGCCGTGAACACCACCGTCATGACCACCGAGGGCGGCGCCAAGGCGGTCGAAGCCGGCACTCGACAGTTCTCCGAAGTGGCGATGGCGCTGCGCCAGATCGCCAGCCAGGTCGAGACCACCACCGAGGCGGCCCGCGAGATCGAGCTGAGCACCAAGCAGCAGTCGTCCGCCGTCGAGCAGGTCAACACCGCGACGGCCAATGCGGCTCAGGCGGCGCGAGAATCGGAGGTCGCCTCCCGCCAGGTGCTGGAGACCGCCGGACAGCTCACGCGGATGTCGACCGACCTGGCCCGGCTGGTCTGAACCGGCACTTCGATCGCGAACATGACTCAGGATCTCTACAAGTACTTCCGCATCGAGGCCCGGGAGCTGCTCGACCACCTGCACCGGGGGCTCCTGGAGCTGGAGCGGGGCGCCTCGCCGAAGGAGACGGTCGGCCACCTGCTCAGGCAGGCCCATACGCTCAAGGGCGCCTGCCGGGTAGTGCGCCAGCCGGCCGTCGCCGAGCACGCCCACCGCATCGAGGAGCTGCTGGGCCCCTACCGGAACGGCGAGCAGTCGGTTCCGCCGGCGAGCCGCGAGGAATTGCTGCGTCTGCTGGCGGCCATCGAGGCGGGGACCGCGGCCCTGGACGCGCCGCAGCAGGCCGCGTCGACGACGTCCGGGGCGGTGGCCGACGAGCGATTCGAGACCATCCGCGTCGAGATCCGCGAGATGGACCTGTTGCTCGACCAGATGGCCGAGATCGAGGTCGGCCTCGCGGCCCTGCGGCAGGAGGCCGGTGCCCTGTCGCGCACCGGCCGAGAGGTCGCTCGGGCCCTGGCGCAGTCCATGTCGGAGGGCAAGGAGACGAGGCCCGGGGTCGAGCGGCCCGCGGGCGCGGCACGCGACAGCGCGCGACGAGCCACGGGCCAGTTCGAGCAGAAAGCGAGGGCGGGGGGCCCGGGGTTGGAAAACCCCGGCTCCAAGATTGGGCTGGCCAGCGCCGTCGCGCAGGTCCCTCGTTCGGGCACTGGTCTCTACCACAGCGCGGTCCGGCTCCACGCCAGGCAGCGCGAGGTGCTGGCCGAGCTGGAGCAACTGCAGCGCCTGATGCAGGCCCGGGTCGAGCGCGCCGAGGCCGACCTGGGCACGGCCCGCGAGCTGGCCGGGAGAATGCGGCTCGTGCCGGCCGGCGCCATCTTCGATTCCCTCGAGCGCACGGCAAGGGACGCGGCGTCGGGCACGAACAAGCAAGTCCAGGTCTTGACCTCTGGCGGCGAGGTCAGACTCGATGCCCACGTCCTCGGCGCGTTGCACAGCGCCCTGCAGCACGTGGTCCGCAACGCGGTGGCGCACGGCATCGAGCCGGCGCCGGCGAGGCTCGCCGCCGGCAAGCCTTCGGCCGGCACTATTCGCCTGAGCGTGCGTCGCGCGGGCGACGGGGTTGCGTTCGCGTGCGACGACGACGGCGTCGGACTGGACGTCGAAGCGGTCCGCAGGGCCGCGGCGGCCAGGGGCGTCACGCTGACGGCCCAGGGAAGCGAGTCGATCGTGGCCGAGGCGGCGAGGCTGATCCTGGAGGGGGGGCTCTCGACCGCCACGGAGGTCACGGAGGTCTCGGGTCGCGGCGTCGGAATGGACGTGGTCCGGGAGACGATGGCCCGGTTGAAGGGCCAGGCCAGCCTTCGACGGGCCCCGTCGGGGGGGCTCTCGATCGAGCTGGTGGTGCCGGTGAGCCTGCTGGCCGTGTCGGCGCTCCAGGCCGATTGGGCCGGGACGACCGTCTGGATTCCTCAGGATTCCGTGTCGCAGGTGCTGCGCGTCAAGGAGACCGACGTGACCAGTACGCCGCAGGGCGCGGCCTTGCCCGTCGACGGCGAGGCGGTGCCCTACGCGCCGCTCGGCGTGCTGTTGCGCTCGCTCCCGGACGAGTCGCAGCCCTCGCCCGGCTCGGCCGTGACGGTCGTGGTGCTGAAGAGCGGCGGAGCCATGGCGGCGATCGGATTGCACCGGTTGCGGGGCGTTCATAACGTCGTCGTTCGTCCGGTGCCGGCGGCGGGCCGGATTTCTCCGATCGTCGCGGGGGTCGCCTTCGATGTCGAGGGCACTCCGCAACTCGTGCTATCGCCGCGAGAGCTGGTCCAGGCGGCGCGCGGGGTCGAGCTGACCGTCTCGGCGCCGCCTCCCCGCTTGCCGATCCTCGTCATCGACGACTCGCTCACGACCCGGATGCTCGAGCAGAGTATCCTGGAATCGGCGGGCTACTCGGTGGAGCTGGCGCTCTCGGCCGAGGAGGCGCTTGCCAAGGCCAGGGCGCGGCAGTACGGATTGTTCGTGGTCGACGTCGAAATGCCGGGAATGGACGGCTTCGAGTTCGTGGAGCGAACGCGGGCCGACTCGGGCCTGTCACGCGTGCCCGCCGTGCTGGTCACCTCGCGCAGCGCCGCGGAAGACCGCAGGAGAGGGATGCAGGCAGGCGCCAGCGCCTACATCGTGAAGAGCGAGTTCGACCAGACCCAGTTGCTGGAGACCATCCGAGCCCTGATGGTTTGAACGATGCCCAAGCTCCGGATTCTCGTGGCGGACGACTCCCTGACGATGCGCAGGCACCTCGTCGAGGCGCTCGGGACCGATCCGGATTTCGAGATCGCCGGAGAGGCCGAGGACGGCGCCCAGGCGGTCGAACTCTGCCGCGAACTGCGTCCCGACGCCATGACGATGGACATGATGATGCCTCGGATGACCGGGCTGGAGGCCACGGAGCAGATCATGGCCTACACCCCGACGCCGATTCTGGTCGTCAGCTCTTCCTTCAACCGCGGGGAACTGCTGCGCACCTACGACGCTCTGGCGGCCGGCGCGCTGGACGTGCTCGAGAAACCGACCGGGCTGGAGCCCGGCGACACGTGGGAAAGGCGGCTGCGCGCCACCGTGAAGATGATCTCGCGCATCAAGGTCATCACCCACCCGCGGGCCCGGCTCCGCGCCAGCATGAGGCCCCCACGGGCGCTGGCCGACGAGGCAACTCCGGTCTCGCCGCCGCCCATCGGACCGTCCGACCTGGCCGCCTTCGGGGCCGCCGGCGAGTACCGCGCCGTCGCGATGGGGACCTCCACCGGCGGGCCGGCCGCCCTGCTGCAGTTGCTCGGTCAGTTGCCGACCAGCTTCCCGCTCCCCATCCTCCTCGTGCTCCACCTGGGCGACTCGTTCGAGCACGCGCTGGCCGAGTGGTTGAACGGCCACTCGAACCTCCGGGTCGAGAGAGCGGTCGACCGTACGCCGCTGCCCGAACGAGGCCGCGCCCGGGTCATCCTGGCGCCGGCCGGGTACCACCTCGAGCTTCGAAACGGTCTGCTCCGGCTGACCGATGGCCCCGAGCGCAATTCCTGCCGCCCGTCGGTCGATCGCCTGTTCGAGTCGGTGGCGAGCAGCCTGGGGCCCGCCGCCATCGGATGCCTGCTGACCGGCATGGGCCGGGACGGGGCGACGGGCTTGCTGGAGATGAAGAGAGCAGGCGCGATGACGCTCGCCCAGGACGAGGCGAGTTCCGCGGTGTGGGGGATGCCGAGGGAAGCGGTGCTGCTGGACGCCGCGAAGTTCGTCCTGCCGCTCGGTGACATGGCCAGGACGCTGATCCAGCTCTGCCAGCCAAGGAGACAGCCGGAATGAACCCCTGCATCCTGGTCGTCGACGACAGCCTCACCGTGCGTATGGATCTGGCCGAGGCGCTGGAGGCCGACGGTTTCGAGACCCATCTGGCCACCTGTCTGCGGGAGGCTCGGCAGGCACTCGCGACGCGGAGTTTCGCCCTGGTGTTGCTCGACGTGGTGTTGCCGGACGGAGACGGGGTCGAGTTCATGGCGGAGCTGAGAGACGCTCCCCGGACCGCCGGCCTGCCGATCATCCTGCTCTCGAACGAGGCTGAGGTCCGCGACCGGGTCCGCGGCCACCGGATGGGCGCGGACGACTACGTCGGGAAGCCGTACGACCGACCCACTCTGATGGCGAGAATCCGCCTGTTGGCGGAGAGGAGTTCCGCCGCTTCGCGCTCGGGGATGACGTCGCAGGCGAAGAGCGCGCCCGGCCCCCGGGACTGGACCGCCACGCTGCTCGTGGTCGACGACAGCGTGACCGCGCGGGAGGGGCTACGCGCCGTGCTCGAGGCCAAGGGATACCGGGTGCTGACGGCGTGCGATGGGGAGGACGGATTGCGCCAGGCGGCCCAGCACCGGCCCGACGCGATCCTGGTCGACGGACTGATGCCCGGGATGGACGGGATCGCGATGATCCGGCGGCTGAAGCTCGATGCCGCCCTGCGTCACATCCCGAGCCTGCTGCTGACCGCCTCGATGGGCCCGGACGGAGAGCTGCAGGCCCTGGAGTCGGGCGCCGACGGCTTCATGCGCAAGAGCGAGCCGATCGATGCCGTGCTGCTGCGGCTGACCGCGCTGTTCCGCAACCGGGAGAGCTGTCAGGCCCACCCGGCGATCGCCAGTCTGGGCGGCCCCCGGCGGCTGCTCGCGGTCGATGACAGCGTCACCTACCTCAACGAGCTGGCCGAGCGGATGCGCGAGGACGGCTACGACGTGGCCACGGCCCGCTCGGGCGAGGAGGCCCTGCAGCTTCTGGAGGTCGAGCGAGTCGACTGCGTCCTGATGGACCTGATGATGCCCGGGATGTCCGGCCACGACGCCTGCAGGCGGATCCGGGCAACCCCGGACCTCAAGGATCTCCCGGTGTTGATCCTCACCGCCCGGGAGGATGCGGACGCCATGGTGGAGAGCGCCGAATCGGGGGCCGACGACTACATCACGAAGTCGGGCGACTTCGCGGTGCTCAAGGCGCGGGTCCGGGCCCAGCTCCGGCGGCGCCAGTTCGAGGCCGAGAACCGGGAGTTCCGGCTGCAGCTGCTGCGCCAGGAGCTGGCCATTGCCGAGGCGCGGGCCGCCCAGGAGCTGGCCGAGATCAAGGCCGCCCTGCTGGCCGAACTGGAGAAGAAGAACCAGGCCCTGGCCGAGGCTAACGCCCAGCTCCAGACCGCCAAGGAGCAGGCCGAGCGGGCCAGCCGGTTCAAGTCGAGGTTCCTGGCCGGGATGTCGCACGAGCTGAGGACCCCGCTGAACGCCATCATCGGGTTCTCGGAGCTGCTCGAGCAGGAGTATGCCGGCCCGATGACCGAACAGCAGCTCGAGTTCACGCGCGACGTCATCCAGGGCGGGCGTCATCTGCTCAACCTGATCAACGAGGTCCTCGACATCTCGAAGATCGAGGCCGGGCGCCTGGAGCTGCGGCGCGAGGTGATGCCCGTGAGCAGCGTGCTGCAGTCGGTGCAGTCGGTGGTGACCCCGCTGGCGGCGAAGGGCGGCGTGACTCTGCGGGTGGCGGCCTCGGCCGAGCTTCCCTCGGCGTACGTCGACCCGGTGCGGCTCAAGCAGATCCTCTTCAACCTGGTCTCGAACGGCATCAAGTTCACCTCCCGGGGCGGCCGGGTCGTGCTAAACGCTGACATTGACGTCGACCCCAACATCGTCGTCTTCCGGGTGGAAGACACGGGTCGCGGCATCCGGAGCGAGGATCTGCCCCGGCTCTTCCAGGAGTTCGAGCGCATCGACGACGACCGGCCCGACGCCCCCGAGGGCACCGGCCTGGGCCTGGTGCTCACGCGGAGGCTGGTCGAGCTTCACGGGGGCTCGATCGAGGCCACCAGCGAGTTCGGCAAGGGCAGCGTCTTCACGGTGAAGTTACCCATCCAGCCGCCGGCCGGCGGCCCGGGTTCCGGAGGCGACCGATGAGCGGCGCTCTCCGGATCCTGGTCGTGGAGGACGATCCCCTGAGCCAGAAGCTGTGCCGCTTCGTGCTGGGCGCCCGGGGCCACGAGGTGCGCACGGCGGCCACGGTGTCCGAGGGGCTGGTGTGCGCCGGGGATTTCTCGCCGGAGCTGGTGGTCTGCGATCTCAAGCTGCCCGGCGGCGGCGGCGAGACCTTCCTGCGCGAGTTCAGGCAGCTTCCCGGGATGGAGCGAGTGCCCGTGGTGGCCGCGACGGCCCAGGCGATGCGGGGCGATCGAGAGAGGGTGCTCGAGGCCGGATTCGACGGCTACTTCTCGAAGCCCATCGACACGCGGACCTTCGGCCCGGAGCTCGAAGCGGTGGCGCTGCGGGCCGTCGAGTTCCGGCCTCACTGAGCGGGGCTCGAGGCCCGAGGCTCGGGGCCGGGGGCTCGAGGCTGGGGGCCGGAGGTCCCGGGCCATGGAAACGTCAGCTTTATCATCGTGCCTCGCCCGGTCGGACTGTCCACGTGGAGCCGGCCTCCGTGCAGCTCGACGAGCTTGCCGACGACCGTCAGGCCCACGCCGTGGCCCGAGCCGCGGGCAGCGCCCTCCCGCACCTGCTCGAGCCGTTCGGCCGACATGCCCTGACCGTCGTCGCACAGCTCGACCTCGACCGAACCCTCGCGGGCACGCACCTGCACGTCGAGCTGGCCGCCGCCGGTGGTGTGATCGAGAGCGTTCTGGAGCAGGTTGCCGAAGACTTGCTCGATGCGCCGCTCGTCGAGCTCGAGGAAGATCGGCTCGTCGGTGAAACAGGTGGCGACCCGGAGGCCGCGCCGCTCGAAGAGCAGCGAGTAGCGGTTGATGACCTTGTGGAGCAGCTTCTGGACGTTCACCGGAGCGAGGGCGAGGGAGTAGCGCGGCTCTTCCATCCGGGCGCTCTCCAGGAGATCGGCCACCAGTCCGCGGATGCGCACCGATTCGCCGTAGGCCCGCGCGAGGTGTTCGTCGTCGCGGCCGGCCCTCAACATCAGGATCTCCAGGCTTCCCTCGACCGCCGTCAGCGGCGTCTTCAGTTCGTGGGCCACCTCGACCAGGAACTCCCGCCGCCTCAGGTCGACCTCTTCCAGCCGCCGCACGGTGGATTCCACCTGCGACACCATGCCATTGAAGGCGGCGAAGAGACGGCCGATCTCGTCGGGCTCCTGTTCGGGCAGCCTGCGGGCCAGCTCGCCCCGACCGATGGCGTCGAGGACCGCCGAGATCGGCTCCAGCCGCCGGCGCAGCCACCGCAGCGCCGCGAGCCCCACGAGCGCGGAGACGGCGAAGAGGGCCGGTATCGCGAGGAGGCCGGTCCAGCCGACCACCGCGATCACGCCCATCGCCTGGCCGCGCGCGACCGCCACGGCGATGGTGCCGATCCGCCGACCGTGCACGACGACCGGGGCGACGCCGGCCCGGCGCGGCCAGGGGGCCAGAACGACCATGCCGGGCCCACCGCCCGCGGTCGCGACCTCGAGCAGCGCGGATTCGGGATCGCCGGCGCCGATGGCGGGGCCGTCCACCGGCTTGTAGGCCAGCTGCAGCTGGGGAAAATCCTGGGCCGCAATCTCGAGCAGGCGCTGGACCTGGGCGGTGTTCGTGGCGGTCTTGAGAGCGAAGGCGATCTGCTTGGCGGCATAGCGGGCGAAGCGGCCCAGGGTCGCTTCCTGGGTGCGCCGGGCCGTTCCCTTCGCCGTGTAGCCCAGGAACGCCGCATTCAGCAGCGTGGACAGGAACAGGATGGCCATCAGGATGCGGACGATTCGCCAGTACATCGCGGGCTCCTATCCCTGACGCTGGAACTTGTAGCCGACGCCGCGCACCGTCATGATGAAGCGGGGCTCGTCGCAGTCGGGCTCGAGCTTCTTGCGCAGGCGCGTGATGTGGCTGTCGACGGTGCGCTCGTAACCCTCGAAGTGGTAGCCCCACGCCTGTTCCAGGAGCTGCTGGCGCGTGAACACCTGGCCAGGCCGGGCCGCCAGGGCCGCCAGCAGCTCGAACTCGGTGTGGGTCAGCTCGACCGCGACGCCGCCGAGGAGCACCGTGCGACAGTCGAGATCGAGCTGCAGTGCGCCGCAATCGAGCCTCCGGGGGAGGCCGGAGCGGTCGCGCCCCCGCCTGAGCAGCGCCCGGATGCGGGCGCCCAGCTCCCGCATCCCGAAAGGCTTGGTGACGTAGTCGTCGGCCCCGAGTTCGAGGCCGACGACCTTGTCCACTTCCTCGTCGCGGGCCGTCAGCATCAGCACGGGCGTCGCGTCCTGGGACCGGATCCGGCGGCAGACCTCGAACCCGTCGATGCCCGGCAGCCGGAGATCGAGGATCACGAGATCCGGCCGCCGTTGCTGGAAGGCGACGAGGCCCGTCTCGCCGTCGTGGGCGACCTCGACCCGGTAGCCCGACTCGCGCAGGGTCTGCTCGAGCAGGCCGCTGATGCTGCGGTCGTCCTCTATGATGAGTACCGAGGACATCGGGTTCTCGCTGACGGGGCCCGGCGCCTCAGTCCTTCACCGCTTCCCTGAGGAAGCCCAGCTTGGTCCCGAACGAGTGGAGCTTGCCCTTGAAGGCGAGAAGCACGCGGGCCAGCTCCAGCTCGGGCACCGCCTTCCGCGTCTCGACGATCTGCTCGGCAATCGATTCGCGCAACGAGGCACCGTCGGCCGCCAGACTGTCCAGCACGGCGACGACCTCCTTGCCTTCGGCGCCGGTCTCCTCGAGCACGGTCATCTGCCGGAGCATCTTGCCGACCAGCTCGACACGGCGCGTCATCGACTTGTCGCCGATCGAGGCGATCTGCTTGCGAGCCTCCGGGTCGAGCCCGGTCACCGAGTTGAGGAAGTCGTCCCGGAAGTAGCCGACCAGGGCGGGGACGGCCTGTTGCATGCCAGGCAGGGTCAGCAGTTTCCAGCCCTTGCGCCCGAGCAGGAACCTGGCCTGCTCGGCCGGAGACATGATCTCGCGGGCAGACTTCATCGTGGCCGCGTGGCCGTCGAGAACCGCGAGGACCGCCTTCTGGACCTGGTCGAGCGCCTTGTTGACCTCGGCGGGCTGCCCCTTGCCCTCGGCGAAGGCGGTCTCGAGCGACTGCATCCCTGCCTTGAGGTCGCGCCGGTTCTCGTGCCGCTCCTTCGAGCCGGCCTCGAGCAGCTTGACGAACTTGACGGCCTTCTCGTCCTTCAGGCCCGCCCTCGCCGCCAGGCGCTGGCCGAACTCGCGAGCGGCGTAGTGGGCCCGTCCCTCGCCGCGGGCCGGCCGGCCCGCCCCGACGGCGGCCACCGAGCACACCATCAATGCCACCAGGCAGAATCCGAACCCTCGGCTCACGTGTCTGTTCAACATGTCCTGACCTCCGGATCGTCGGGACGCGGCTGGCGGGTCGGTCGACTTCGCCCCGCATCCATTCTGGATCAGACGTCTCGAATGTTGCAGGACCGTGACAGCTTCGTGCTGTTTGGATGGAATCGGGAGTCGGGCGGCCCTTCGAGACGCCCCTCGGGAAGAACGGGGTCGTGGATAGGCACGTGCAGGCGTTCGTCAGGCCGGACGGGTTTCCCGATGGGAACCCAGGAGCAGGAAGCAGAGGATGCCCGCGGACATCAGGGTGACGGCGGCCAGAGGGAGCGCGCCGTAGCCGAACCAGCTCACGGTGAGCCAGCCCAGGAACGGGCCCGCCACCGAGGCCAGCGCGCCGACGCCCTCCAGCAGGCCCATCCCACCGGCGCGATTGCCGTCGGCGGTGAGATCGGCCAGCCAGGCGGTCGTGGCCACGCGGATGGCCGGGTAGATGGGGATCGTGTAGAGGATGGCGGTCAGCAGCGGGTTATGAACGAAGCAGAGCGCCCCGTAGAATCCGAGATAGGCCACGGTTCCCGCCTGCAGAAGCGGACGCCGGCCCCAGCGGTCGGCCAGCCGGCCGTAGACCGGAAACAGCAGTGCGCCGCCGACGGTCGCGCCGGCCAGGGAGAGACTCAGCAGCGTGGGAGGGCCCTGGAGGTAGTCGCACAGGTAGAGCGAATAATAGGAGAAGAAGACCACGTTGGACATGGTCAACACGAAGAGGAACAGAGCCAGGCGAAGCACCGGACGGCTGCCGTAGAGGCCCCCGAGTTCGCTGAAGAGGGCCTTGGCCCCGCGGCTGTGGCCGGGCCCCGAGTGGACCTTCGGGAAGGCCAGCACCATGATGACGGCGGTCGCCACGGTGGAGCCCCAGCAAACCCAGAAGATCCACCGGATGGCCTGCATGGTGACGGGATTCATCCAGCAGATGGCGGCCCCCAGGAGGGAGCCGAGCCCCCAGCCCACCGATTCGGAAGCGTGGAGGAAGCCCACGATGCGGCCCTTGCTGTCGTCCCAGGCCAGGGTGCTCCAGGCCTTGGTGGCCGGGAACAGGGCGGTCGTGAAGAACGAGAAGGCGGTCGCCAGACAGACGAGTCCGGTGGCGGAGGGAATGGCGAGAACGAGGCTGAGGAAGATCGCCTCGGCGACGAGGGGAAGGGCGACGAACGGATAGGGCCGGGGATGCCGGTCGTACATCGCACCCCAGAAGTTGTAGCCGAGGAAACCGGTCAGCGAGGGAAGCGCGAAGAGAAGGCCCACGAGCAACCCTGCCGACCCGGGATCCAGTTCGCGGATGAGCAGCGGGCCGTAGACGAGCACCGACGAGATGTTGATGCCCAGGACGGCATAGCCCAGGCAGAACAGGGTCAGGACTAGCTGTCGGGTCCGGAGTTCGATTCGCATGGTGACGGTGAAACGGAGGGGGAAGAGGGAAGGGGAGGCGGCCTGAGGCTTCCAACTCGGGCCCCAGCCTGGTGATCGGGTGTCCCAGCGCCCAGGTCGAGGGCGTCCCGGCGCGCTCAGCCGCCCAGGCTGTCCCGGATGGCGGACGCCAGTTCGCGGAGGTGCTGGGGGCAGTCGTCAGGCAGCTCGGGCACGGTGGGCTTCATGCCGACCTTGACCTGCAGGAGCGCCGAGGCGAGCTGGCCGTAGATGGTCAGTTCGTTTTGCGCGGCCTCGAGCTGGGTCTGAACGGAAGAGAGATTACGCCCGGCTCCCTCGGCGAGCTGACGGAGCTTGTCGACCTCGCGCACTCTCAGGGCCGAGTCGATGGCCAGCGCCGCACCGGCAGCGAAGATATCGAGCGTCTCCTGGATGTGCTCGTTGAAGGCGTTCTCGCGGCCGGAGGCGAGGAAGAGCAACCCCATCAGGCCGTCGCGATTCTTGAGTTCGACCTCGGCGACGGAGACGACGCCCCGAGGGATGCCGCGGGTGCGCATGGAGACGTCGGTCAGCTCGAAGTCGGCCCGATCGCGGAACTCGAACTTGACGCCGTGCCCGCTGCACGCAGCTCGAAAGCGGGTATCGGCCTGCGTGGCGAAATCGAGGCCGATAGCGCCGGCCTTGCAGGTCATGAGTTCGCCGGAAGCCAGCAGGATGTGGGTCAGATGGAAGTCGGCGACCTTTCCCAGGAGCTGGAAGAGAAGGTTGACGACATCCCTGAGGGCCAGCGGATTCCGGGTGAGCGCCGTCAGTTCGTTGGCAAGGGTGGCCTGGAACAGCTTCCGGTCGAGCAGGTAGTTCAGGCGCTCGAGGAGGGCCTCGGCGCTGGGTGGCGCGTTCTCGCTGCCGGGTCTGACGATGGGAGTCGAGCAGCGCGGATTCTCGAGGAGTTCCTTGATCTTCCCGAGGAGCATCCAGGAGTCGGAGTCCTTGACGAGGTAGGCATCGGCGCCGACCGTGAGGCCCCAGAAGCGATCGCTCTTCTCGCCCTTGCTGGTGAGGATGATGACCGGCAGGTCGCGCACGAGAGGATCCTCGCGGAGCAGGCGCAGCACCTGGTAGCCGTTCATGCGCGGCATCTCGATGTCGAGCAGCACCAGATCGGGGATGTGGCGATACAGGTGCTCGAGAGCCTCGATGCCATCGGTGGTGGCATCGACATCGTAGGACTCTTCGAGGAGGGACTCCTGGATGAGAGCCCTGACGGTCGGGGAGTCGTCGGCGATGAGAATGCGAGCGGGCATGCCGGGGCGATTATAGCATGGGAGGGGGCAGTAGTAAGGGGTTGGGGGTTGGGGGTTGGGGGTTAGGCACTCCCGCAGCTGCCAACGGACCGGCACGGACCGGAGCCGCGACTGCACGGGGCCGATTCCGGCATCGAGGGTGGGTCAGACCCGTAGACCTAACCCCTAACCCCTAACCCCTGTCTTTTCGGGGAAAGGAAAAACCCCGTCGACGA
>CAZSVK010000003.1:8243-34094 GCA_964610245.1 uncultured bacterium | reverse complement strand
CAGCTCCAGCGCGTAGACCCCCGTCGCACCAGGGGCCAACTCGAGTTCGAGCGACGAGACGGCGCTCGATGGCCACGACGCCTGCTCCGGCCCCGCGAGCAGGGTCCATCGATAGGTCAGAGCGTCCCCGTCCGGGTCGGACGCCTGACCGCGGAGACGCGCGACTCGGTGGGTCAGGCCGTCCCAGGCCGGTCTCAGCTGGACGGTGGGACTGCGAGTGGCACCCACGGCCACCCGGGCCAGAGCGGTTGCCGTGATGCCGTCGGGGTCGATCGCCACCAGCTCGAAGGCGTAGGTCGCCGGGGTCGCGATCCACGCAGCCTGCAGCGAGCTATGGGAGGCCAGCAGCCCCAGCGGAGGACCCTCCGGCTGGGCCCAGGCATAGTCGAGCGGCTCTCCGGCCGGGTTGCTGGAACCGGAGGCATCGAGCCAGATGGGGATGGGCCTTCCGTCGACCAGGCACGGCGCTACGTCGGCGGTGAGCACGGCCGTGGGGGGGGCCTTGCAGTGCAGCGGTACCCCTCGAAACGCCCGGTTCATGCTGACGTTTACAGGCCGGCCGCAGTTGACGTCGCTGGCGCCGACCACGGCACTGGTCACCAGCGCCTGGCCGGTCCCGGTAGCGCGCATCACGATCCGGAGGGCGTCACGCGAGGCGCCACCGGGGATCACGGCCGACGAGCACAGCTCCGTCGACACGACCGACAAGGGGCCCTGGAAGACGGGCGTCCAGGTCTGCAGCCGCAGCGGCGCTTCTCCCTTGTTGCCGAGCCGCACGGTGAGAACAGCCGTCTGCCCGGGCGGAATCGCACCCCGGTCGAAGCGCAGCCCATCGATAGAGAGCACGGGCGGCGCCTGGATTCTCACCGGAACGGCCCACGTGACCAGGGCCCCTTCGAAGAGGCGGCCGGAGTTCAGGTCGCGGCCCGCGGCGGAGAGGCCGACCATCGACGGCATCCCCGCGGGGCCCACCGCGGTAGCCTCGAACTCGAACTCGGCAACGGCCCCGCCCGGCATCAGCCGGTCCGGCGTCACGGGTCGGGCCGTCAGCCCCTCTCCGACGAAGGTCAGGGCTAGCCTGTCGACGACGGCCGTGGCCTGGCCCGAGTTTCTGAGCGAGACCGAAACCGGCACGGTCTGCGTGACGGAGACGACGGCGGTGGCCGGCCGCACGGCCACGACGCTCAGCGAGGGTGGGCTTTGCACCTGTAAGGCGGCAGCGAAGTCCCGTGAGAACCCGACGGCAGCGGCACTGTTGCGATCGACGGCGGTCACCGTGAACTGGACCGTCCGAGGACCGGGAGCCGCCAGGGGGCTCGCGGCGGCCGCGAATTCGAAGACCGCCTCCGAACGACCGGCAAGAGTCCGCGATGGGTCACCCCGGAGGGTCACCGTCAGGCCGGCGCCACCGAAGGTCAGCTGGGCCCCCGAGACCTCTGCCGCTGCCTCGCCGGCATTGGACACGACCACGGTGGCCGTGAAGCTCTGTCCCTGCGACACCACCGGAGGGACACGCAGGCGCTCGACCGAGAGCGAGGCGGGGAGTTGCAGGAGCCACGCCCCCGGCCGCGCGGTTCCTCTGCAACCGGCCTCGGCCTTGCTGTTGCAGTCGGTGGCGGGCACCTGCCCTTCCACGCTGCAGGCGCCGATGGGAGCGGCGGCCGTGGCGGTGACGTCGAAGACGAAGGTCCCCGTGGCGCCGCCGGGCAGCCGCACCGGACCGACCAGCTGGCGGAACTGGTAGCCGGTGACGGTCCCCGAGAAGGTGAGCGAGGCAGGCCCCAGGTCGATGTCCGCCTGCCCCGAGTTCCTGACCTCCATGTTCACGGGCGACACCCGCTGGCCCCGGCTGACGTGGGTCGCGGGCACCTCGATCCGCTCGATGAGCGACCTGCCCGGCGTCTGGACAGTCCAGGCGTCGGGTCGAAGAGCGCCCGGGGAGCCGGCCGGCGCTCCCGAGTTGGAATCGGCGGCGTCGAGCCGGCAGTCGAGAGAGACCGTGCCGAGAGGGGCGGTCGCGGTGACGGTGACATCGAAGCTCAGAAGCGCGGCCGAACCACCCGACAGCGTCACGGGGGACGACACCTGACCCACCGAGTACCCCGCCGCGCCCCCTCCAAAGATCAGCCGTGGACTGCCGAGGTCGGCGAGCGCCTCACCGGTGTTGCTCACGTCGACGGTCACGGGCGAGACGACCTGCCCGAGACTGACCCGAGCGGGCGCCGCCTCGACCCGGCCCAGAACGAGCCGGGCGGCACGCTGGACGAGCCAGGCATCGGTCGTCCCGGCGCCGGAGTCCTGCGTGCCGGCGCCGCTGTTGGCATCGATGCCGGCGATCGCGGCGTCGAGCGTGACCACTCCACTCGCCGCCGTCTCGCCGACCTCGACCTCGAAGCTCAGGATTCCGGAGGCGCCACCCGAGAGGGTCACGGGGGCCGCGACCACGCGTACGCCATAACCCGTGCCGGAGCCGCCGAAGGTCAGCGACGCCGTCGAGATCAGGGCGCTCGCCTGCCCCGTGTTGGTCACCGCCAGCGACACTGGCACCGACCGCTGCCCGCGACTCACCCGATTCGCGACGGCGTCGACGCGCGTCGCGACGAGACAGGCGCGTCGCTGCACGGTCCAGCCGCCGGGCAGGTCGGCCCCGTCGTCCGCGAGGATGCGGCCCGAGCAGGCATCGGCCCCCCGCACGGCACCGTCGATCGTCACCGGCCCGCACGGGGCGGTCTCGGCGGCATCCACGGCGAAGGCGAGCGTCGCGGTCGCCCCCCCGGAGATCGTCACGGGGCCGGTCGAAAGCGACACCGAGTAGTGCGAATTCTGACCCTGTGCGCCGGTGAAACCGAGGCTGGCAGAGGTGATCGAAGCCGCGGCCTGGCCGGAGTTCTCGACGGTCATCTGCACGCCGATGTCAGGCTGGCCCTGACTGACTGTGGCGCGCCCGGCCACCACCCCGCGGATTGCGAGCGCGGCGGGCCGCAGGACCGTCCACGCATGCCGGACGGCCGCGGGCTCGGCGGTGACGGCGGGGAATCTGCTGTTGACGTCGACTGACTCGACCACCGCGCCGAGCGTGGTGAGACCGGTGGCGGCGGCGTCGGTGACCGTGACGTCGAACTCGACCAGCCCCGAGCTGCCCCCGGAGAGGGTCAAGGGGGCCGACGTCTGGGCGACCTCGTAGCCCTGGGTGACGCCCCCGAAGGTGAGCGAGGCCGCTCCCAGCTCGGCCGTGGCCTGACCGGCGTTGCGCACCGCGAGCGAGACCGGCGATACCACCTGACCGGGGCTGACCAGAAGGGGCGACGCCTGAATTCGGTCGAGCACCAGACGGGCCGGCGTCTGCACCGTCCAGGTCCATGGGAAGGCTGCGCCGGAGGCGCCCGCGGCGGCGCCGCTGTTGACGTCGCTGGCGGCGATCACGCCTCCCAGGGTGGTCGGGCCGGTGGGCGCGGTCGCCGTCACCGAGACCTCGAAGCTCAGAACTCCGGCGTTACCGCCGGCAATCTGGAGGGGCCGGTCGATCGAGTTCACCCCGTACCCGGCCGTGGCTCCCCTGAAGCTCAGCCGGGCCTCTCCCAGGGTGGCGCTCGCATCGCCGGTGTTGGTCACCGTCATCGTCACCGGCGTCACGACCTGGCCGTGGCTCACGAAGAGGGGCGTGGCGATAATCCGGTCGACCGCCAGCCTGGCGGGCCTCTGCACGGTCCAGGCGTCGGTCACCAGGGCGCCGCCGTCGCCGGCCTGGGCCCCGCTATTGGCATCGACGGCGGCCACCACGCCGTCGAGGGTCCGGAGCCCCGTGGCGGCCGCGGCCGTCACGGTCACCGCGAAGCTCAACTCTCCGACGGCGCCGCCCGCGAGCGTGACCGGTCCCGCCGTCTGGCGGACATCGTATCCGGCCGCGATGCCCCCGAAGGTCAGCGAACAGGGGCCGAGCAGCGCAGCGGCTTCCCCGGTGTTGGTCACCGTCATCGTCACCGACGAGACGACCTGCCCCCGGCTGACGAATTCGGGCGGTGCATTGACGGCCGTGAGTTCGACGGCGGCCGGTCTCTCGACCCTCCAACCATCGGGCGAGTCGGCCCCATCGTCGGCGAGAGCGGCCCCGGAGTTGACATCGGTGCCGGTGACCTGGCCATCGACGACGACCTCCTCGCAGGTCGCGCCGGCGTCGACTGACACCGAGAAGCGACACGTCGCAGTGGCGCCGCCAGCGATCGTGTCGGGCCTGTCACCCGGCGTCACCGCGTACTCGCCATCGAGGGAGGCCGAGCCGGTGAAGGTCAGGCCGGCCCCGGAGAGCCTGGCCGCGGCCTCGCCCCGATTGGCCACGGTCATGGCCACGGCGATGGCCGACTGGCCCCGGCTGACACGCGCCGGGACGACCGCCACGCCGAGGACGGCGAGCCCGGCCGCGGCCTGCACCGTCCACGCGTCCGGCGACGCCGCCCCGGCGGCCGAGACGGGGGCCCCGCTGTTGGCGTCCGTCGCGGCAAGCGTGCCGTCGAGCGCGCAGGTGCCGGTGACCGCGCTCGCCGTGACCGTGACGTCGAAACTGAGCAGCCCGGCGCCGCCGCCGGCGAGGGTGACTGGCCCGGCGGTGTGGGCGACCTCGTAGCCGGCGCCGGTGCCGCCGAAGGTCAGCGTGGCCAGGCCCAGGACGGCCACCGCCTCGCCGGTGTTGGTCACCGACATCGTCACCGGCGAGACGACCTGCCCCCGGCTGACGAAGACGGGCGCCGCCGCGATCCGGTTCACGGCGAGCCGCGCCGGACCCTGCACCGTCCACGCATCGGGCGCCGTGGCGCCGGCCGCTCCCGCGTCGGCCCCGGTGTTGGCGTCCGTGGCCGTCACCGCGGCGTCGAGCGCGACCGTGCCGGCGAGAGCGCCCGCCGTGACGGTGACCTCGAAGCTGAAGAGGCCCACGGCCCCCCCCGAGAGCGTTCCGGGTCCGGCCGTCCGGACGACCTGGTAGCCGGTTCCGGAACCGCCGAAGGTCAGGGTCACCTGGTTCACGTTGGCCGTGGCCTGGCCGGTGTTCGTCACCTGCACGGTCACCGGCGAAACGCACTGTCCACGGCTGACGAAGACCGGCGCCGCGAAGACCCGGTTCACCGCGAGGCGCGCCGGGGACTGCACCGTCAGGAGATGCGGGCGGGTGGCGCCCGAGGCCAAGGTGGAGGCCCCGCTGTTGGCGTCGGTGGCCGCGACCTGCCCATCGATCGTCACCGTGCCCGACGGGGCGCCGGTCGTGACCGTCACGGCATAGGTGAAGCTGCCGACGGCCCCGCCGGCCAGGGTCGTCGGCGACGACAGCGGGGTCACGAGGTAACCTGCCGCGCCGCTCGAGAAGGTCAGCGAGGCCGCCGAGAGCAGGGCCGTGGCCTGGCCGGTGTTGGTGACGGTCATCGTCACGGGCGACACGAACTGGCCGTGGCTGACGAAGAGCGGTGCCGCGAAGACGCGGGCGACGGCCAGCGACGCGGGCGCCTGGACCGTCCAGGTGTCGGTGAGCCCGGCCGTCGAATCGGCTATCGGCGTTCCCAGGTTCGCATCCGAGCCGGTCACGGTGCCATCGAGCGTCACCGGCTCGCACGCGGCGCCGGGAGCCACGGTCACGGTCAAGTCGAGCGTGACGGTCGCCCCCCCAAGGAGCGTCGCGGGACTCGCTCCGGGGGTGACCGCATAGTCGGAGGAGCGGTCGGCTGTCCCTGTAAACGTCAACGCGAAGGGGCCGAGGACGGCGGTCGCCCCGCCCGCGTTGTAGACGACCATCTGCGCGGGAATGCCGGTCTGCCCCCGGCTGACCAGCGCCGGCGCCGTGACGACCCGCTGCAGCACCAGCACCGCGGGAACCTGGACCATCCAGGAGTCGGGCGCGGTGGCGCCGGTGGCGCTCGCATCGGCGCCGCAGTTGGCGTCGACGGCCGTGACGGAACCGTCGATGACCTTCAACCCCGTGGCCGCCCCCGCGGTCACGGTCACGGCATAGGTGAAGCTTCCGACCGCCCCTCCGCTCAGCGTTGTCGGGCCTGACAACGGCTCCAACCCGTAGCCGGCCGTGGTTCCCCCGAAGGTGAGGCCGCCGGCGGAGATCACCGCGGTTGCCTGGCCGGTGTTGGTGAGCGACATCGACACCGGCGACACGAACTGCCCCCGGGTGACGAAGGCCGGTAGGGCGACGATCCGGTTCACCGAGAGCCGGGCCGGCGTTTGCACGGTCCAGGCGTCGGTCGCCAGAGCGCCGGAAACGCCCACCTCGGCGCCGCTGTTGCCGTCGACGGCCGTGACGGAGCCGTCGATGACCTTCAGCCCGGTGGCCGCCCCCGCGGTCACGGTGACGTCGAAGCTGAAGGTCGCCTGCCCTCCCCCGGCCAGCGAAGCCGGCCCGCTCGTCCGAGCCACGACGTACCCGGCAGCGACGCCTCCAAACGTCAGCGTTGCAGCCGAGATACTGGCGGAGGCTTCGCCCGTGTTCGTGATCGTCATCGTCACCGGCGATACCGACTGCCCGTGGCTGACGTGGACGGGGGCCGCGGTAACGCGGCCCAGCGCGAGGCAGGCCGCTATCTGAACGGTCCACTCATCGGTCGTGCCCGCCCCGGTCCGGCTGAGATCGGCCCCGCTGTTGGCGTCGGCGGCGGTGACGAACCCGTCGAGCGTGCGAGCGCCCAGGGCGGCGGCCGGGCCGGCAGCGAGCGCATACCGATAGGTGGCGGTGGTGTCGCCCGCGATCGCCGGGGGGGCGGCGATGGCGGTCAGGGTGTAGCCCGCCTGCGTGCCGCCGACCAGGATTCACGGGGAGGCCGTGGCCGGGTCGACGAGCGCCGTGGCCTGTCCGGAGTTCTCGATCACCATCGTCACACCGGAGACGGTCTGGCCGCGGCTGATCAGCAGCGGGGCCGCGGTGACCGAGCGGATCGTGAGAGCGGCGGGGGTCTGCACGAGCCAGCCATCGGCCTGGTTCGCCGTCCTGTCGCTCAAGCTCGCCCCCGAGTTGGCGTCCAGGCCGTCGAACGCAGCCTGGATCGCGATGTTCTCGCAGGATGCCAGGGCGCCCACGCCGACCGTGAAGTCGAAGGTGGCCGTCACGCCCCCTGCAACGCTGGTCGGGTTGGCCCCCGCCGCCACGGCATAGTCGCCGGTCCGATCGACGGCACCGGCGAAGGTCAGCCCGGCGCCAGTCAGATTGGCGGTCGCCTGCCCGGGATTTGAGAGTTCGACCTGGACCGGGATGTTCGCCTGGCCCCGGCTGACCCGGAGCGGCGCTGTCGAAACCCGGAGGATCTCGAGCACGGCCGGCGTCTGCACGGTCCAGGTATCGGTGGCGGCGGCGGCAGCGTCGCCGGCGCCCGCGCCGCTGTTGGCGTCGGTCGCCGTCACGAATCCGTCGATCGATTTGAGGCCGGTGGCCGCGCCTGCCGTGACGGTCACGTCGAAACTGAAGGCTCCCCCCGAGCCGCCGGTCAGTCTCGACGGACCGGCGGTCTGCGTCACGGTGTACCCGCTGGCCGTCCCTCCGAACGTCAGACCGGCAGCCGAGATCACGGCGGTAGCCTGGCCCGTGTTGGTCAACGACATCGACACCGGCGACACGAACTGCCCGCGGCTCACGACGGTCGGCCCGGTCGCGACTTCGCCGATCTCGAGCCGCGCGGGAGTCTGAACGGTCCAGCCATCCGGCGCCGCGGCCCCGCTGTCACCTGCCGCGGAGCCCAGGATGGAGTCGGTGGCGGTCACGCCGCCGTCGAGCAACTGAAGCCCTGTCGAGGCCGAATCCGTGACCGTCACGTCGAAGGCAAACAGGCCGACCGCCCCGCCCGAGAGGGTCGCCGGGCCCGACACCTGCGTCACCGCGTACCCGGCGGTGCCGCCCCCGAAGGTCAGGCCGGCCCCCGTGATGACGGCGGTGGACTGGCCGGTGTTGGTCACCGACATCGTCACCGGCGACACGAACTGCCCGCGGCTCACGAAGACGGGGCCGGCCGAGACGGCGTTGACCTCCAGCTTCGCGGGAGTGAGCACGGTCCAGGAGTCGGGCGTGGCAACCCCCGCGTCGCCGGCGTCGGCGCCGCTGTTGGCGTCGGTCGCGGCCGCCAATCCGTCGATGGGCTGGGCACCGGTCGCGGCGCCGGCGGTGACGGTCACGCCAAATGCGAAGGCGCCGGCCTGTCCGCCGGCCAGGGTGAGGGGACCTGACAGCACGGCGACCTGGTAACCGTCCGCGCTGCCTCCGAAGGTCAGGGCGGCCGGGCCGATGATGGCCGTGGCCTGGCCCGTGTTGGTCACGGTCATGGTCACCGGCGAGACGTGCTGGCCGTGGCAGACGAAGCTGGGCGCGGCGTCGACGCGACCGAGGACGATGCGGGCGGGGCTCTGGACGAGCCACGAGTCGCCGGCGTCGGCCGAGGAATCGGTGAGCACAGCGTTGGAGTTACCGTCCCGACCGGCGAGCGTTCCGTTCAGGGCGATCGTCTCGCACGCCGCGGCCGGGCTCACGTCGACCGAGAAGTCGAAGGTGGCGGTCGCTCCTCCCGCGACGGCGCGAGGCAAGCCCGGCGGCGTCACGCCATAGTCGCCCGCCCTCGGCGAGGTGCCTGTAAACGTCAGGGTGATGTCATCGACCACGCCTTGCGCCACGCCGGTGTTGGCCACCACCGCCCGGACGCCGACGCCGGTCTGGCCCTGGCTCACCTTGCCCGGCGCGGTCGTGACGCTCTGGAGGACCAGTACGGCCGGCAACTGGACGGTCCAGGCATCGGTGGACCCCGCGCCGCTGGCGCCGGCCGCGGCACCGCTGTTGCCGTCGGTCGCGGTCACGGCGCCGTCGATGACCTTCGAGCCGGCGGCGGCCGCTGCCGTGACGGTCACGTCGAAGCTGAAGCTTCCGGCCGCGCCGCCCGCGAGCGTCGAGGGGCCTGAAACCTGGGTCACCGCGTAGCCGCTCGACGTGCCGCCGAAGGTCAGCGACGCGCCCGATACCATCGCGGCCGCCTCGCCCGTGTTGGTGACACCCATCGTCACCGGCGATACGACCTGCCCGTGACTGACGAACGCCGGCAAGGCGTCGATGCGGCCGATGGAGATGAGGGCCGGCGTCTGGACCGTCCAGAAGTCCGCCGCCGTGGCGCCGACCGCGCCGGCCGGGGCCCCGCTGTTGCTGTCCGTGGCGGTGAGCAATCCCGTGATGGCCTGCAAGCCGGTGGCAGCACCGGCGGTCACCGCCACCGAGTAGGTAAAGTTCGCCACGGCCCCGCCCGCAAGGCTGGCCGGCCCCGTCAGTTTCGTGACGGTGTAGCCGCTGGTGGTCCCGCCGAAGGCCAGTCGCGATGCAGCGATCGTCGCGCCGGCCTGGCCTGTGTTGGTCACCGACATCGACACCGGCGAGACGGTCTGCCCGTGGCTGACGAACGTGGCGGTGGTGACAATCCTGTTGACCGCGAGCTGCGCCGGCGTTTGCACGGTCCAGGAGTCGGTCGAGGTCGCGCCGGAATCGCTGGCGTCGCCCCCCCCGAGGGCGTCCACCGCGGTCACGTGTCCGTCGATCGTCTGCAACCCGGTCGCAGCGCCGACCGTCGCGGTCACGGCGAAGGAGAAGGTGCCGACGCCGCCGCCCGACAACGTGGCCGGCCCGGCGAGCTGGGTGACCTCGTACCCCGCCGCCGTTCCGCCGAAGGTCAAACCGGCCGCGGAGATGATGGCGGTGGACTGTCCGGTGTTGGTCACCGACATCGTCACCGGCGAAACGGTCTGCCCGCGGCTCACGTACGTCGGCGCGGCGACGAGCGTGTTGACGGCTAGCCGGGCTGGCGTGAGGACGGTCCACTTGTCGCACGCGTTGAGCGACACCTCGACGTCGTCGAGGTACCAGCCGTCGCGCGCATATATGATGTCGGCATACACCCGGAACCGGACGCGCAACTGCGACTTGCCCGACACCCCGGGGATCGTCAGCACCTTGCGCTCGAAGAGCGCCTGAAAACCGCTGACGCTCGAAACCGGCACCCACGCCCCGCCGTCGAGCGAGATCTCGGTGTAGCCGTAGTCCCAGCCCGATTCCAGGTCGTAGCACTCCCAGTAACTGAGCTGGCACACGTCAGCTCCACCGAGGGCTATGGCCACGGAGGTCAGTGACGTGTCGGTGCTGTTGGCGTACAGGCCCGACGGCGAGTCGTGGAACGACGAACCGCTGACCGAGCGGGGGGCGGTCGTGCCCCAGGTGCCCGTGGCCGTTAAGTTGACCAGTCCGCCCTCGGCCTTGTCGGAGAGGGCCGTCCGGTAGGCGTGAGAGGCCAGGCTCGTCGTCGAGACGGCGGCGGTGGCGTCCGCGGCCCGGACCTCGCCCGCGAGGGTGACGGGCCCGACGGCGGCGCCGGGCGCCGCGTCGACGGCGAAGGTGAAGGTCGCGGTGGCGCCGGCCGCCACCACGGAGGGACAGGAGGCGCAGGTGACGGTGTAGTCCGACGGCAGGCCGCTGAAGACGAGCCCCGAGGAGGAGACGTCGGCCGCGTTGCCTCCGACGTTCTCCACCACGGCGTCGACCGGTATCCCCGACTGTCCCTGGCTGATGACCGGTGGCGCCGAGACCGAGCGGACCTTGACGGTCGCCGGGATCGCCGCGGTGAACGTCATCGTCTCGGAAGCATTCCCGATCGTGTGCAGACGAACGCCGGTTCGGCCCATGAAGTAGGAGTCGGAGCTGGGGTTGGAGGTCGGCGAGAGTTCGCGGTTGTCGGAGGAGCCCGGGTAGCAATCGCCCGGGTCACCCTCGTTGGAATTGGCCTCGAGGTTCTTGAGCCCGTCGGCTTGCACCAGGGCAACGCGGTAGTGGGATTCCTCGTCGTCGTTGTTGGGCTTGGCCTCGTCGACGTGCCAGATCAGCATCCCGAACGAGGGAAGCGCGGCGTCGAATCCGACGGCCGCCCGGTTCTCGACAAGCAGGGACTCCCGGCTGTCGTAGCGCTCCCGGATCAGGTAGGCGCTGGCGCTGGCGGCCAGGTTGGGCAAGGATCTCACGCCGTTGCTCAGCAGCTCGGTGGGGGTCAACCAGCCCAGCTTCCACTTGCTCCAGGAGGAGAAGTGGGCCGGGGTCTTTCCTTCGTTGTTCCAGGACCCCGCGGCCATCACGTCCCAGTCGCCGACCCCCTTCGAGCTGTAGTCGGTGTCGTAGAGATCGGGAAGACCGAGGAAGTGACCGGCCTCGTGAACGATGACTCCGGGGCGCTGGATGGCCGCCGGGCCGGCGTCCGCTCCGTAGACTTCGGGCTCGGTGTGGGCCTTTCGCCACAGGACTCCGTCCTGACCGACCGGCCCATCCCACGTCCAGGCCTTGGACCAGAGGTGGTTGGGGTCGTTGCCCACGACCTCCTGGCCACGGCCTTGGTGGATGACGCAAAGGTGATCCAGCTCGCCGTCACCGTCGCTGTCGTACGGGCTGAAGTCGAACCCCTGCAGGAAGAGTTCGTGGATGGCGTCGAAGACGATCATGCTGCCGTTGGCATCCTTCTCCGGCGCGTCGGAGCCGTAGTAGTCATGCGTGTTCGGGAGCGTCACCCAGGCCGTGACCGTGTTCTGGAAGTCGAGTTGCCCGTAGGAGACCTCGTCGTAATACTCCCGGACGCTCCCGGCGCAGCCGTCGCGGTTGTAGCCCAACTGGTTGAAGAGCGCGTCGAATTCCGCCTGGGTGTACTGGGTGGTCGTGTCCGAGAAGTTCGCAAGGATGACCAGCCCCCGTAGCGGGCCCCGGGTGGAGACGATCTCCTGGCTGACGGGGGCCGCGCCCTGCCGGGAAGGCGCGGACGGCGCGGACGCCACGCGGGAGGCCGAGCCGGAGGCACTGGATACGCTAGCTGAGGCGGCTGAAGAGAGCACCGGCATCAGGTGCCGAGAGACTCCCAGCGCCTCGGGGCGGCCGACACCGACGACCTCGGCGGACGGGACAAGGCGCCCGCCGGCGTCGCGCACGGCGAAGCACCAACGGCGCGTGACAGGGTCCCTGGCGATGCTGAAGCCCTCGGCGTTCTCTTCCCAGTGGCTGCGTTCGTCGCCCCTGAGCCGGGCCTGGAAAGGCGTGCCATCGGGCTGCGTGAGCCAGAGGGCGCTCGGACAGGCCGGAACGCCGAACAGGGCGGAACTGCCGGCGATCGAGAGCAGCGCCGCCAGGGTTAGCAGCGTCCGGATCACGCGGCCAAGGCCCGAGCAAGCGGTATCGAAACACGCACGTTCCAGCATCGAATCCCTCCCGAGCCCAAGGCCGGACCTTCGCGGGCCCTCACCGAGATCGGCGGATGGCCGAAACCGGGCCGACGGACCGGCCCACGCACCACCCGCTTCCCCCACTGTTTCATTCCCTTGAATCAAAGCACCCACAACCCTGTACGTCAATGCCATGGGGACAACCGGGCAGGCAGGTCGAGAGCGGGGGGCGCGCGGCACTTGTGGCTCCCGCTCGCCGCGGCTACAATCGAACGAGGAGCCGGGCCCCCCGCGGCCGGCCAGGACGAAAGGCGCCTCAATGCTCGATGTCTCCACGCTCAAGCAGATCAAGCTCTTCGGGGAGCTGGACGACCAGTCCCTGGGGTTTCTCGGCAGTCACATCGTCGAGAAGGAATTCAGAGCGGGAGAGACGGTCTGCCGGGAGCGGGACCCGGGCGACGCGTTGTACGTGGTCGACAGCGGCGAGCTGTCGGTGAGCAAGGTCATCGACTGGGACGACATGACGGAGAAGGAGCTGGCCACGGTCGGCAAGGGGGCGTTCTTCGGCGAGATGACCCTGCTGGACAACGAGCCGCGCTCGGCGACGGTCCGCTGCAAGACCGACAGCCGGCTGCTGGTGCTGCCTCGGCCGAACTTCTGGGACCTGATGAACCAGTCGACGCTGGTGGCGACGAAGCTCCTGATGGCGATCATCTCGACGATCAATGCGCGCCTGCGCCAGACCAACCGCCAGTTCGTGACGCTCTACGACACCGGCAAGATCGTGGGGTCGGTCCGCGATCTCTCCACGCTGGCCGAGGAGATCACGGAGCGCGTGGTCGAGACGCTGCTGGTCGAGAGGGGTCTATTCCTGCTGCAGAACCCGTACAACGGCCGGCTCGAGGTCCACGAGTCGTTCGGCTACACGGTGGAGGAGCAGGCGCTCTTCGACCTGAAGCCGGACGCGGGCCTGCTCGGCGAGGTCTTCTCCAGCCGCCAGCCGCTGCGACGCGAAGGAAGCGATCCGGAGGCGCTGCCGGCAAGGGGCGCGTACGAGACCCGGAGCATGCTTCTGGTTCCGATTCTCTTCGGCGACGCCGCCATCGGCGCGATCTTCGTGGGCAACAAACAGGACCGCGAGCCGTTCACCAACGACGACGTCGTGCTGCTGACCGGAATCGCGATGCAGGTCTCGACGGCGGTCGAGAACGCGCGCAACATCGAGGAACGCGAGGCCCGCGAGCGTCACCACCGCGTTTACATCACCTACTAGCCAGGCGAAAGGCCACGGGGCCCCGTCCTACTACTTCCGAAAATCGTCGCGTCACGCGAAGATTCTGGCCAGCCTTCCTGTAGTCTACAGTCTACAGTCCATGGCCTCGGTGCGGGCGGCGCCCGCGCTGGGGTAGCGAACTCGAGACATACGGAGCAACGAGCCTTTCGGGGCGCCGGTTCCGGTCGAGTCAGGAGCCACTCATTCCCGAGACAGCTTTCCAGAATCGCCAGGGAACTCAGGCCGGAGCGGGCATGGCCCGGACGGTGCTGGCCGCGCTGGGGCTGAGGCCCGGCGAGACGCTGCGCACGTTCGTCTTCTTCGCCAACATCGCCGTCTGCAGCGCGATCTACGTGGCCGGCAAGACGGTGCGGGACACGCTGTTCCTGTCGGCCTTCGCGATCGAGCAGCTGCCCTGGATGTTCGTGGCCTACGGGGTCGTCTCGCTCTTCATCGGCACTCACTACAGCCGGCTCGCCCAGCGCACGCGCGCCGATCGGCTGATCGTCTGGACGTCGATGCTGGGCATCGTGAGCTACCTGGGGGTCTGGGGCGCGGCCCGGGCGCACTGGACCTGGGTCTATCCCATCTTCTACATCTGGGCCGAGATCGTCGGGTTCCTGTTCGTGAGCCAGTTCTGGAACTACGCCAACGAGCTGCACAGCTCGCGAGACGCCAAGCGGCTGTTCGGCCTCATCGGCGCGGGCCGGGTGCTCGGGTTCGTGGTCTGCGGTCTCGGAATCTCGAGTATCGCCCGGCGCATCGGCACCGAGAACATCATCCTGGTGACGGCCGGGATGATGTTCCTCGTGGTGTTCTTCGCCTGGGGAATCCGGGCCCGCCTGGCGCCGCGCCCGGGCCTCGCGGCCCCGCAGCCCACCACGACCGGGCTACTGGCCCACCCGGCGGCGCAGACGAAGGAGGGCGTGCTCGCCGGCCGGTACGCGAAGCTGCTGGCCGCGGTGATCCTGCTGATGTACCTGGTCTGCCAGCTCGCGGACTACCAATTCAAGCACCTGGCAAAGGACGCCTACCAGGGCGACGCCCTGGCCGCCTACTTCGGGCAGCTCTACGCGGCGATCGGCGGCTTTGCGTTCATCCTGCAGTTCTTCTTCACCGGCAAGATCCTGGCGACCTTCGGCCTGATGGCCGCGCTCCTGCTGATGCCGGCGGCGCTCTTCGGCAGCTCGCTCCTGCTGTTCGTGGTCCCGGGAATCGTGGTCGCCTCGCTGCTCAAGTTCAGCGACAACGCCTTCCAGTACTCGATCCAGGAAGCGACGACCCAGCTTCTCTACTTCCCGTTCCCGGCCGGCGCCAAGGCCCGCATCCGCGGCGTGATCGACGGGATGATCAAACCGGCCGGCTACCTTGGCGCGGGCGCGATCCTGCTCGGGTTCGCGCACAGCCTCTCGGTGGCCGGGCTCAACGTCTTCACGCTGCCGTTGCTCCTGGTGTGGGTGGCCGCGGTCTGGCTGCTGTGCCGGGAATACGTGAAGGCGCTGGCGACCACTCTGCGCGACCGGCGGCTGCGCCACGGCCACGGCCAGGACGGAGTCGAGATGGACCGTCTCACCGGCAGCTCGCTGATGGAGCTGGTGGCCGATCCGGAGGAAGAAACGGCGCTCTTCGCGATGCAGTACCTGCGCCGGACCTCGCCGGCGAGCCTGGCCCCGTCGCTCGGGAAGCTGCTCTCGAACCCGCACCGCAAGATCCGGGGCGAGGCGCTCGAACTGCTCGAGGAGTTCCCTCGCGCCGAGCTGGCGGCGGCGGTGGAGGCCCGTCTGGGCGCGGCCGAGCCAGTGACGACGCGGGTGGCGGCGGTCGGGGCCTGGTGCGCGCTCCGGGGCGAGGAGGCGATCGAGCGCGTCCTGCCGATGGCCACCGACGACGAGGAGCGGCTGCGGGTGGCGGTGCTGGCGGCGGTGATGAAGCACTGCGGGCTGGACGGCGTGCTCTGCTGCGGGCCTCGGTTGCAGTCGCTGCTGGGCTCGGAGAGGGAGCACGACCGCCGGGTCGCGGCGAAGGTCCTGGGCAAGATCGGCGTGCGCCACTTCTACCGCCAGCTGATCCCGCTGATGGCCGACCCGTCGAACCGGGTCCGGCGGGAAGCGGTGCGGGCTGCGCGGACGGTGCTCAACCCGAAACTCCTGCCGTCGCTCCTGCGGCTGCTGGGCCGCGACGACGCCTCGGCCGCGGCCGAGAAGACGCTCGGGCAGTACGGAGACGTGGCGGTCCCGAGCCTGGAAGCGATGCTGGGAGAGGCGGCAACCTCCCGCGAGGCAGCCATCTCGGCCACGCGGACTCTGCGGCGCATCGGCACGCTGCAGGCCTTGCACGCGCTGGCGTCCAACACGCAGCACGAGGACGAGCGGGTGCGCCGGAAGGTCCTCGCCGCCACGTCGCGCCTGCACCGGGCGCTGGGCCAGCCGGCGGTCTTCTCGCGCAGGACCCTCGAGGAGAGGCTGCTGCTGGAGATGCGCCGCTGCTACCAGTTGCTGGCCGACCGCAACGTCCTGCTGACCGCCTATCCGGGCTACCTGGTGGGCAATACCTTCCAGCACGACCTGTTGCGGGCGCACGACAGGGTGTGGTCGCTCCTGAATCTGGCGTTTGGCGCCGAGGTGATCGGGAAGTGCGAGAGGAGCTTGCAGTCGGGGAACCCGGCGCAGCGCTCCAACGCGCTCGAGGTGCTCGACAACACGGTCTGGGCCGAGCTGAAGCGGCCGCTCATCGGCCTGCTGGAGGCCGAGTCGCTGGCCGATCCGCTCGAGAAGGGACGGCAGTTCTTCCAGCTCGACGCCATCACGCCCGAGGGCTGGCTCGAGACGCAGCTGGCCTCCAGCCGCGGCGGCTGGCACCGGATCGTCGCCCTGGACGCGATCGGCCGGCACGTGTTGAAAGGGCTGGCGCACCACGCCCGGGCCGCGCTGGCCGACCCGATCCCGCTGGTGCGGGAGGTGGCGATGTGGGCCGTCGTCCAGACGCTCGGGCCCGAGTCTAGGGAGGTCCTGAAGGTCCTCGAGAACGATCCCGCGCCGGCGATCCGCCGGCTCAGGGAGCACTATCTCGCCCGGCTCGAGGGGCGCGAGAGTCCCGGAGGTCACGCCGTGCTCACCACCATCGAAGAAGTCATCTTCATGCACCACATCCCGATCTTCGAAGGGGTGCCGGCGGAGCACCTGGTCACGCTCGCCGAGTTGACCGAGGAGGTCTTCGCGGCGGCCGGTCAGGAGATCGTGCGGCAGGGCGAGCGGGGGGAGAGCCTCTTCATCATCATCCGCGGCCGGGTGGAGATCCTGGTCGAGGGGCGCCAGGTCGGCACGCTGGGCGAGAAGGAGTGCTTCGGCGAGATGGCGCTGATCGACGGCGAGACGCGCTCGGCGACGGTCCGCGCGCTGGAGGCGACGGACCTCCTGATGCTCGGGCACGACGAGTTCCACGAGTTCCTGGAGGAGCGGGCCGAGGTTAGCGCCAACGTTTTGAAGATCCTGTGCCAGCGGATCCGGGCGCTGGACGCCCAGCTCTCGCTGCTGTACAGCCATCCCCAGGCGGCGCCCGCGGCCGAGGGCGGAGAGGGCGAGAAGGAAGCAAAGGCGCAGTGAAGCTCTCCCGGAGGGCCCTGCTCGCGGCCGGGCTGCCGCTGGCGGGAGCGGCGATGTTCCCCTGGGTGCGCCGGCGGGTGGGCGCGGGGGAGAGGGAGATCACCGGCCGCATCGTGGGCACCCAGGCCGGCGGAGGGCACCTGCTTCTCGGGGGCAAGTTGCCGGCGCCCTCGGCCGAGGTGCGGCTGCCGGTGGCGATCCTGGGCGGAGGGGTCGCCGGGCTGTCGGCCGCGTGGAAGCTGGCCCGTAGCGGCTTCCACGACTTCCGGCTCTTCGAGCTCGAGCCCGAGATGGGGGGCACCTCCCGAGGCGGGCGCGGGCCGGCCACCAACTATCCGTGGGGCTCGCACTACATCCCGATTCCGGGCCGCTTCGCCAAGGCGGTCAAGGAGCTGTTCGTCGAGCTGGGGGTCATCCGCGACTGGCCGGTCGGCGGCGAGCCGGTCTATGACGAGCGGTACCTGTGCTTCGCGCCCCAGGAGCGGCTCTTCATCCACGGCCGCTGGCAGGAAGGGCTGTTCCCCTCATCGGGGGCCTCGGCGACCGACCTGTCGGAGCTGGACCGCTTCCGGGCCCTGATGAACGGCTACCGGCACCGCGTGGACGGCTCGGGGCGGCCGGCCTTCGCGCTGCCGCTGGAGTACAGCAGCCGCGATCCGGAGCTGCTCGAACTGGACACGATCTCGATGGCCCAGTTCCTCGACCGGCACGGGTTCAAGTCTCCGCGGGTGCGCTGGTACGTGGAGTACGGGTGCCGCGACGACTACGGCTGCACCCTCGAGAACACCTCGGCCTGGGCGAACATCCTCTACTACGCGGCGCGGCCCGGCTCGGACCAGGACGACGACGGGCTGGTGCTCACGTGGCCGGACGGCGTGGGCTGGATCGTCGCGCGGCTGGTCGAGCGGCTGGGCCACTTCATGACCCCCGACAGCCTGGTGTGCCGCATCGAGGCCGAGGAGGGCTTCGACGGCGGACCGGGCGCGCGAGTGGACGTGTTGCATCTGCCGACTCGAAAGATGACCCGAATCCATGCCAAGCACGCCATCGTGGCGCTGCCGCAGTTCGCGGTGAAGCACCTCCTGGTAAACGCTCCGGTGAAGGAGATGGAGGCCTTCTCCTACGCCCCGTGGGTGGTGGCCAACGTCTCGGTGGACGAGGTGCCGCAGGGACGTGGAGTGGCGCCGGCCTGGGACAACGTGAGCTACCCGAGCAAGGCGCTGGGGTACGTGATCGCCACGCACCAGGCGCTCACGGGCCATCCCGGGCCGAGCGTCCTCACCTGGTACAACGCGCTCTGCTACGAACCCCCGGCCGACGCGCGCACGCGGATGCTCGACACGCCGTGGGAGGAGTGGCGCCGCCAGGTCCTGGCCGACCTCTCGCTCGGCCATCCCGGGATTGCGAAGACCGTCAGCTCGATCGACGTGATCCTCTGGGCGCACGCGATGGTGCGGCCGTCGCCGGGCCTCGTCTGGGGCGAGGCCAAGCGCAGGCTCAACGAGATGGATGGGCCGATCCTGCTCGCCCACTCGGACATGTCGGGCGTGCCGCTGTTCGAGGAGGCGCAGTACCGGGCGGTGCGGGCGGCGGAGAAGGTGCTGACGCGGCTGGGTGTGAAGTTCGAGAGTTCGCTGGTTTGAGGAGGCTCGAGGCTGGGGGCTCCGGGGGGTTCTCGGGATAGAATCATCCGCGATGGCCGAGTTTCGCGAGATCGAACGGGGGCTGGGGCTCGAGGGCCGCTTTCACATCGAGACGGTCATCGCCGAGGGCGGAATGGGCACCGTCTACAGGGCGACGCAGGTATCGCTCGACCGGCCGGTCGCCCTGAAGGTGCTCAAGCGCTCGGCGGGCTGGCGCGGCCAGGTGGAAGCACGCTTCCTGGCCGAGGCCCACCTGGCGGCCCGCATCTCGCACCCGAACGTGGTACGGGTGCTGGAGCCGGGCAGCGGGCCGTTCGGGCTCTTCATCGCCTACGAGCTGATCGAGGGCGAGGCGCTGCGGACCGCGATGAAGCGGGGGCTGCCCCTGCCCCAGGCGCTCCACTGCGTGCTCCAGGCGGCCGCCGCGCTCGGGGCGGTCCACGAGGCCGGCGCGGTCCACCGCGACGTCAAGCCCGAGAACCTGCTGCTCGACCCGCAGGGGGTGCTGAAGCTGACCGACCTGGGGATCGCCAAGGACCTGTCGAAGGGAATCCGCACCCACAGCGGGATGCTGTTCGGAACCCCCGCCTACATGTCGCCCGAGCAGTGCCGGAGCCAGGCGGTGACCCCGTCGTCGGATATCTACTCCCTCGGGGTCGTGCTCTTCGAGCTGCTCACCGGCGGGCTGCCGTTCGACTATCCGACGCCGCTGCAGCTGCTGGAGGCCCACCTCCACGAGCTGCCGCCGCGCCCTTCGACGCGCAACAAACTGCTGCCGCGCGGCTGGGATCCGGTGATCCTCAAGGCACTCGAGAAGCCCCTCTCGCGGCGCTACGGCTCGGCCGCGGAGATGGCCCAGGCGCTGGAGCCGCTCCTGCTCAAGGCCCGCACGCTCGGCCAGGCCCGCAGAGCCCGGCAAGCCGAGCCGATCGAGCTGCAGCCGACCCTGGCGGTCGCACGGAAGGGCGAGGCCCGCGCCAAGGCCGAGCCGGAGGACGACCCCACAGGCGACCCCCCGGCGGGGGCGGGAGGGGGCAAGGCTGGAGCCGCTGCGTCCAAGGATGACGGCGCAGCACGCGAAGCGGGCGAGCGCGCGGAGGGGGCGGTCGCGCCTGCCGTGGCCGCCACGACGGTCAGCGGGCCCTTCCGGCCCGGGGCAGCGCGGTTGACGGCGGCGGCTGCGGGAGCGCTGCTCCTGCTGGGCGGGCTGTGGCTCGCGATCGCACCCGCCGGAACTCCGGATGCGGACCCCTCGAATCGGGCCGCGCGGACGCGAGGCCCGGCAAGCGCGGCCACCGGCCCGGCTGACGGCAGACGGGCGGGAGACCCGCTGCTGGACGGCGTTCTGGCCTCGCTCCGCGCCGACCGGGCGCTGGTCCAGAGGCTCCGGCCGCATCCGGCCCGTCCAGCCACGAGACCGGGCGTGGCCGCCTTCCAGGGGCGCTTCTTCCTGGCGAACGTACAGACGATCCGCCGGCCAATGCTCTCGCTGCGGCTGATCGTGGAGAGGCGCAAGACCTCCGGCGCCGGCCCTCGTCCGCTCCCTGGAACCGATGGCTCGACGGTCCGTGCTTCTCCCACTTCCGAAGCCATCTTGCCAGGCGCGTTGCTCGAGACCGCCTCGGGCTCGCCGGTCATGGAGCTGCCGCTCTTCGCGACGCAGGAAGGCCCATCCTGGCGCGTCGAGCTGCCGCCCGGCCGCCTGCGCGACGGCACGAACCGCATCCGGGTCGAGCTGCCGGTCCCGCCGGCGGGCCTGGCGCCCGAGCTGAGGCTGAGCTTCGAGCGCGCACCCGAGTTCCCCTCCCTGGCGCAGAGCGACCCCTCCAAGGTGTGCCCCTCCTGCTATCCGGCGTGGAGCGCGATCCAACCGGTGTGGGAGGCCTACGACCAGGGCCGCCTGTTCAACGCCAGGCGAGAGGCGCTGCGGCTGCTCGAGAGATGGCCGCAGTGCGGCGACGTGCTTCTGGCCAGCGCCTACACCGAGTACCGGATCGCGCTGGAACGCCGCACCGTGGGCGACGTGGAGCTGTCGCTGGGCGTCGCCATGCTGGGCGACGAGCCGGAGCAGGTCGCGCCCGACTGGAAGCTGAGAGATAACGCCGCCGATAAGATGGACGAGGCGATCCGCCTGTACCCGGGGTGGCAGGAGCCGTGGTACCGCTACGCCCGCACGAGTCACGCGCTGGGCGACACCGAGCTGGCGGTGCGCTCGGCGCGGTTCGCCGTCTCGCTGGCGCCGGCCGACTACCGGCTGTGGCTGGAGCTGGCCGACGCTGAGCTGACGCGAGCGCAGAAGTCGCGTGAGCGCAGAGAGAAGAGCTGGCTCGAGGAAGCGCAGCTCGGGCTGCAGCACGTGGAGCGGTCGCTCCAGTTGCAGGGCGCCGACGACCAGGGCAACCTCAAGGGCTGGTGGGTGAAGGGCACGCTGCTGGCGGGACTCGGGCGCACGGCAGAGGCCCGGCCACTGTTCGAGAAGATCCTCCGGGTGAAGCCGGAATGCGGGAGGCGCGGCAGTTCCTGGAGACGCTCGAGGGACAGAGGGAGGGGCTGGGGGTTGGGGGCTGGGGGTTGGGGGTTGGGGGTTGGGACCTCGCGCGGCCGTGCGCGCTTCGGCGGCTGCAGGCGGTAGTCTGTAGGCTACGGGAATGACACGAGGGAGCGGGCGCGAGGCAAACGGGACACTCCAGGCGAAATGGGCGGATTCCAGGACATCGAAGCGGGGCTGGGCGTGCGCGGCCGGTTCGTCATCGACTCGGTGATCGCCGCGGGCGGGATGAGCACGGTCTACCGGGCGACGCAGCTCTCGCTGGATCGGCAGGTGGCGCTCAAGGTGCTCCGGCGAACGCCCGGTTGGCAGGCGGACCTCGAGCAGCGGTTCCTGGCGGAGGCGCAGCTCGCGGCGCGCATCGCCCATCCCAATGTAGTGCGAGTCCTCGAGCCGGGCAGCGGCCCGCTCGGGTTGTACATCGCCTACGAGCTGGTGGAGGGCCACTCGCTCAGGGAGACGATGGCCCGCCGGCTGCCTGCTGAGCGGGCGCTGCAGTTGATGCTGCAGGCGGTGGCCGCCCTCGACGCGGTGCACAAGGCGGGAGCGGTCCATCGCGACGTGAAGCCCGAGAACCTCCTGGTGGACAGGCAGGGGGCCCTCAGGCTGACCGACCTGGGAATCGCCAAGGACTTCTCCGGCAGCGTGATGACCCGGACGGGAGTGATCTTCGGCACGCCGGCCTACATGTCGCCCGAGCAGTGCCGGGGCGAGCCGGTCGACAGCACCTCCGACCTCTACTCGCTCGGGATCGTCGTCTACGAACTGCTGGCCGGGAGCCCGCCGTTCCGGCGCGACGGCCCGGCCGAGCTACTCGACGCCCACCTGAGGGAGATGCCGGAAGCCCCGTCGTCGCGCAATCCGGCGATGCCCGGGGCGTGGGATGCGGTGCTGCTGAAGGCCCTCGAGAAGGACCCACGGCGAAGGTACCGCTCGGCCCGCGAGATGTCGAAGGCGCTGGCGCGGCTGCTGCTCGAGGCGGAGGACCCAGCGATGGCGCGGGGGGTATCGGCCCGGGCCAGCTCGGCGGCCAGGAGCCATGCCACCGTCTCCTCGGAGCACCCGCGGCCGGCGCTCCCATCGTCGGTCACACTGCTCTCGGGGAGCGAGCTGGTCTTGCAGCCCTCGCCTGGCACGGGACGGCGCTGGGGGTCGGCACTTGCCGCCGCGGCGGTGGCCCTGGGGCTCGCCTGGTGGGGCGTCGGAGGGCCAGGCCTGCCGCGAGACGGGCAACGGCCGCCGCCGATGGCGAGCGCCGGAGCGGGGCAGGCGACCAGCGGGCCCGCGACCGTCGCTTCGATCGCGCCCGTGCCGGCGACGACGGCCCCGGCCGCCCGGGGCGACCCTCTGCTCGATGGAGTCATTGCATCTCTCAGGGCCGAGCGAGAGATCTCGCCGCCGGTGGAACCGCACCCGTCTCCCCCTGCCGGGCCTCCCGGAACGAGATACTTCGTGTGCCGATTCCTGCTGGTCGAGGTGCGGACGATGCGCACCCCGAGGCTCAGACTCTCCTTCGAGAGCACACCCGGCACGAGCGACGCGCCGGCCGCGGCACGGATCTCGACCCCTCGGGTGGTGCTCGAGACGACGCGGGCGGCGACAGAAACGACGTTTGCCCGGGAGCCCGCCGTCGACGGGCGAGAGGTGTTCGTGGCCGCGCTCGCCCCCGCTCAGCTCCACGACGGGATGAACCGGATGCGGCTCGAGATCCCGGGACCAGGAACGGACCACGCTCCGCGCCTGACGCTGGCGTTCGAGCGCTCGCCCGCCTTCCCGGCACTGTCGACCGTCGATCCGGCCAAGGTGTGTCCCTCCTGCTGTCCGGAACTCCGTGAGGTGGGCGCGATCTGGAATCTCTACGACCACGGCCAGCTCTTCCGGGCCCGGAAGGCGGCCGCGGCGCTGAGACAGAAGTGGCCGCGGTGCGGGTCGCTGATCATCGTCCAGGCCTTCACCGACTTCCGGATAGCGCTGGAGTGCCGCACGGTGGGCGACATGACGCTGTCGTTCAGCACGACCGTCCTGGGCGACGAACCGGAGCCGATCCCTCCGGCCTGGAAGCTCCAGGACGAGGCCGGCGAGCGACTTGACGACGGCATCCGGCTCTACCCGGGCTGGCAGGAGCCGTTCTACCGCTACAGCCGCACGAGTCAGCCGCTCGGGAGCTGGGACGTCGCGCTCAGGGCCTCGCGATACGCGGTGGCGCTGAGGCCGGCTGACGGGCGGCAGTGGATGGAGCTGGCCGAGACGGAGCGGGGTCTCCTGAAGGCCTCGCGAGAGGCCCGAGCAGCGGTGGGCTGGCCCGGCAACCCCCAGCTCGCTCTGGCGCACATCACCCGTTGCGTCGAGCTGCTGGCCGCCACGGGGGGCGTCGGCCCGCGCGAGCGGTTCGCGCAGGCCCAGCTGATGCTGCTGGCGGGGCAGCGGGAGGCGGCGCGGCTGGTGCTTCAGCAGCTCCTGGCGGCCAAACCGGAGATGCGGGAGGCCCGGGCGCTGCTGGCGTCGCTCGGCCCGCGGCGGTGAAGGTCGCCAGGCTAGAGCCTCAGTGCGGGCGGCGCCCGCGCTGGACGTGGTAGTTTTGCGGCCATGCGAGTGTGGGACGTGCCCGTCGACGAGCTGGACGACCGGGCGCTGCTGGCCGAACACCGGGAGCTGCACGGGCTCTTCAACGCTCGGACGCTGGGCCGGCGGGGCTACTCGGCGCACCCCGAGACGCTTCGCTGGCGCGGCCATCTGGGAGCGCTGGTGGCCCGTCACGACGCCCAGGTGGGCGAGTTCCGGAGACGGGGCTGGCCTTCGGGCGGCCGTCACGCGACCCCGCTGGAGGCGCCAGAGCTGCCGGCCAGCGAGTCGGCCGAGCCACCGCCGATGCTGCAGACCCTGGCCGAGCAACGGCGGCTGCTGAAGAGAAAGGCCCAGACCCGGCGCCCGGCCGGCCTGCGCTACCAGCTGGTGGAAGGGGCGGAGGCGATAACGTTGACGCTACCTCTGCGGACGAAGGTGTTCGTCGAGGAACAGAAGGTGCCGCCGGAGCTGGAGAGAGACGAACACGACGAACACGCGGTGCATGCGCTGGCGCGGGCGGGTGGCCGGATCCTGGCGACGGGCCGGCTCTTCGAGGACGGCGGAGTAGGCCGGATCGGCCGGATGGCGGTCGAGAAGGAGTGCCGGGGCCGCGGACTGGGGCGGACGATCCTCTTGCTGCTGATGCGAGAGGCGAAACGTCGCGGGTTCCGGGCGATCCGGTTGCACGCCCAGTGCCACGCGCGCGAGTTCTACGCCCGCGAAGGGTTTCGCGACTGCTCGGCCGTCTTCGTCGAGGCCGGCATCGACCACGTCGAGATGGAGAAGCGGCTGAGGTGAGGCTCGGGGCTCGAGTTGTCCGGCCCGAACACGCTCTTCGGGGATTCTGAGCTGCTACCGCCGAGCTTCTGCGCGTGGCGCGACGACTTGACGAGGGACGCTAGCCCTTCCTCAAGCCTCCGGCCTCGAGCCTCAGTGCGGGCGAAGCCCGCGCTGTGGCGCGAGCAGCTTGGCCACGGCCGCCTCGACCAGGCCCCAGTGGGTGACGCAGACGCCGCCCGGGATCTCCCTGGCCGAGATGAGCAGGCAGGGAAGACCGGCGGCGCGGTGCGATTCGACGTCCGATTCCTTGTTGCCGATGCCGAACCGCAGACCGGGGAAGGCCTTCTTCATCGGCACCAGGACCGACGTCTTGTAGGCAGCCTCGCTGTAGGTCGGGAAGCGCTTCGGCTCGAGGAAGAAGACGGGACCGCGCGGAAAACCGTAGCGGTGCAGCCAGGAGAACGTGCGCTTGCGGAGCTGGCGCGCGCGGGCCGTGACGTAGACCGGAGCGTGCACGCGGGCCAGCTGCCCGACCACCTCCGGCGCCTCGCGCAGCGGCGGGCTGTCGGAAGAGCCGAGGACGGTATTGAGGTTGTCGGTCATCGATATGGTCCAGTCGATATCGAGGACCATCATCGAGTCGTCGGCGCGGCGGACCGCCAGCAGCGCCAGGTACTCGGCCCGCAAGTAGTCGTCGTTGCCCTCGAAGACCGCCTTCAGTTCGTGCTCGCCCGTCAGCGGCGCCTCGGTCCGGAACAGAGCCACGCCGTCGTCGTCGGTGAGCGCGCTGCCCAGGCCCCTGCCGTCGAGGCGGAACTCGACCCGGGCGCCCTCGATGTCGTTGCCGGTGGCGGAGTTCGACTCGAGCTTGGCCCTCAACTCGATCGACTGTCCAGGCCTGGCGAGCACGTCGTCCAGCTCGAGATCGGCGAGGTTCTTGCCAGCCTGCACCGGCCCGACGGCCACGCAGGCGAAGGTCACGAGCGTCAGGAGCACCATCCGGAACGAGAGGACCATCGCACACCATCCTTCCCGGCCGGGGCCGGCGAGAGCCAAGTCTAGCTGTCTCGTGCGGCCCAGATCATCACAAATCTGCCCCACTCTTCGAGAGTCGAGAGTCAAAGGTCCAGAGCAGTCGAGGAGTCGTCCATCGCAAAGGCCGCCTCGCAATTCTCGACTCAGGTCTCACGCCGGGCGCGGAGCGTCGAGCGCGGCCAGCTCCCGATCGAGCGAGGAGAGCAG
>CAZSVK010000003.1:1042-8188 GCA_964610245.1 uncultured bacterium | reverse complement strand
TGGGCTCGGTCCTCGAGACCGGGCGGCCGGTGACAGTAGCGGACCCGGACGGCCAGCTCGATGAGCGGGGGCAGCGAGGGAAGCGGGCGCTGCTCGGTCTGCAGGCGATGCAGGAACTCGTGGAGCGTCTCCCAGGGCTCGCGGATCATCCCGTGGGCGGCCAGCTTCTCGAGGAAGTTGCGGGCCTGAGCGGCGGTGAGGATGCCTTCCTCGACCGGTTCGGGAAGGCGCAGCACCAGCCTGGCGAGCCGCTGCAGCCGTTTGCGCCCGGCGGCGTAGAGCGCGGCTGCCGCAATCACCGCCAGCAGCAGCCACTCGAAGTGCCTCTCGGCCGCCACGGCGACCTGCTCCGCGACGCCGTTGACCTTGCCCCGGACGTCGCCGAGCCAGGCCTCCGATCGGCTCGCGGGCCGGTTGGCGCCGGGGCGCACGGCTCCCCCGACCGGGCTCACCGTCTGCCGGAGCCAGCTCTGCTGCACCCGGCTACTGCCCAGGCCCTTACCCTGACCCTGGCCCGCCTCCGCGACGGGCAAGGCAGGCTGCGGCCGGGACTCGAGGTGCGGCATCGGAAGGTTCTGCTGTCCCTGGGCGGGCGCATCTCCCTTGCCCTGCCCCTGCTCCTTGCCGATCGCGGCGCTCCCCCGGGGATCGTTCTCGAGACCCGCACGCTGACTCTTGCGCGCGTCGATCCGGCTGGCGAGCCGTTCCAGGTCCACCTCGGGGAGCAGCGCGGGCAGGCCGAGGTACAGGAGGGCGGCGGCCGCGCCGACGGTCAGCGTGAGTCCCGCCGAAAGCTCGAAGAGCGACGCCAGGTGTTCGGCGACGGGCACCTGGCTCACCTCCACCGACTCGCCGGAACGGAGCGACGCGAGATCGAAGAGGATGATGAAGAAGACGAAGCAGAGCGGCGTCACCGGCCCGAATCCGCCGTAGTCGACGAAGGCGGCCGTGACCAGGAAGGCGCCCGCGAGGGCAAAGGTCACGGTGGGTCCGTCGGGTAGATTGAGGAAGGCGGCCGAGACGACGAGCATCCCCAGGAGCGAGTTGAGGGGCCAGGCGGCCAGAGGCCTGCCGGCGGGGAACATGTCGTGCGCGGCCGGCGTGAGGAGGAAGCCGGCGAGGGCCGCGACGGAGAGCAGCCCCACGCGAGACCAGTTGCCGAAGGAGGTGCGGGCGCGCGGCCGGCGGCCGCTGCGGACGAGCGAGCCGACCACGGCGGCGCAGGCCAGCACGAGGGCGATGGGGTCTCCGGAGCCCTCGAGGAACGGCAACTGGAGGGCGGTGACGATGGCGCCGAAGGCGGCCAGCAGCGACAGGGGCGGCAGACGATCCTCGACGGGGCTCACGCCAGCCTCCAGAGCACCCGGTCGAGATCCTCCATGGAGTGCTGGATGACGGGAAATCGCAGTTGCCGGCCACCCGGCCCGACCGGGACCCAGGCGGGCTCTCCCTCGAGCAGGGGCACGTTGCGGTGCCAGGGCGTGAGCAATGAGACCCAGACCCCCTGCCCCGCGAGACCCTCGAGCAGGTCGAGCAGCGGAGCGGCCGGAAACGGGCAGAAGACCATCAGTCCGCCGGGGCGGTTGATGGTGGAGAGAATCGAGTAGAGCGCCTTGCCGGCATCCCGGTTGCCGCCGTGGACGGCCTGGGTCAGCACGTGCATCGCGTGGAGCACCTGGGGTTTACCCGCGCCGAAGCGGACGTGGGTCAGCTCGCGGCCGCTGGCGAGGAGCTGATAACGCACGTGTTCACCCGATAGCAGGTGGATGACCGAGGCCGCGGCGGTGACCACCTCTTCGGAGAGTTCGGGAGTCCACGGACCGGGCGAGCCGAGATCGAGAAAGAGCGTGACGTCGGCCCTGGAGGACCGCGCGAACTCCTTGACGAAGAGCCGGCCGCGGCGGGCGCTGGTGCGCCAGTGCACCAGCCGGGGGCTGTCGCCGACCGCGTACTCGCGCACGCCGAGGAACTCGATGTCGTGGCCGGCCAGGGGCAGGTTGCCCGTCCCGAGGGTGTTGAAGGGCGAGCCCGGGCCGAGCTGCTTCCCGGACAGGACGCAGACCCTGGGGTGAACGACGAGGTTGATCGGCACGAGCCACCGGCGGCGGACCCGGAAACAGCCGAGGACCCGGCAGGCCACCTCGAGCGCCGCGAACTTGTAGACGCCGCGCCGGGACATCGCCAGCTCGAGATCGCCCTCGGCCGCCTCATCGGCGCCCAGCAGGCCGAAGTGGACCGACCCGACGTCGGGCGTGCCCACGAGCTGGGCCGAGACCGCGCAGGGCGGACTGGGGAGCCATCCCTCGTTTCGGACCGAGACCCTGAGGGTACGCAGGGTGCCCGCGTGAGCGGTCTCGGGCCACTGGCACTTGAGGCGCATCCGTGAGGTGAGGAAGGCGCCGGCGCCGGCCGAGAGCGCCATCGTGGCAAGCAGGGTGCTGGCGGCCAGGAGGATCAGTTCCTGCGGCTCGACGGTGTAGAGCGCCAGGAGAACGAACGCGGCGACCGCCTGCCGCCACAACAGCGGACAGGGCCGCATCCGCACGATGACGCGAGCGGCGGTCATGGAGTGGTGCTCGGGTTCACCCGAGGGCGCTGCCCGCAGACCCCTGCCAGGAGGGGTGCCCCCCCCTGGACCCGGCATTGAGAAGCGGGATTGAGGCCTGATCGGCTCTCTGCAGGACGCTGAGCTGCGAAAGCGGGCGCCCCCTCCAGAACAGGTATCACAGAGCCACAGAGACCCGGGGACACAGAGTGGCGTTTGACCCGCCTTCCATCAACTCCCCCTCCGTGTCTCTGTGCCTCTGTGTCTCTGTGATTGGTCAACTTCGTTCCACCGTCGAAGCCCTGCATCCCGCAATGACTGTCGCGAGCAGGCGTTCAGCCCCGCGTGCGATCGGTCTCCTCGACGGGTATGGAGCGAAGCACCTGCTTCATCACCGTCTCCCCGTTCTTGCCCTCGAGCAGCGCCTGATGCTTCAGGACCAGCCGGTGGGCCAGCACGGGACTGGCGCAGTCCTTGATGTCGTCGGGAGTGACGTAGTCGCGGTCGGCCTGCAGGGCGGCCGCCTGGGACGCCCGTCGGAGGCCGAGCGAGCCGCGGGGGCTGCTGCCGACGTGGACGTCCGGGTGCTCGCGGGTGGCTGCGACCACGCGGACGGTGTACTCGAGCAGCTCGGGCGAGACGTGGATGCGTTTCACCAGATCCTGCACGGCCAGGATGTCCTGGGGAGTGCAGACCGGCTGCAGCGACTCGATGGGATGGGTGAGCTGCTGGTCGGTCAGGATCTTGACCTCGGTATCCTGGTCCGGATAGCCGACGCGGAGCTTCATCAGGAAGCGGTCGAGCTGCGCCTCGGGCAAGGGATAGGTCCCCTGCGACTCGAGAGGGTTCTGGGTCGCCATGACGAAGAACGGGCGGGGGAGGCCATAGGTCTGGCCGTCGACCGTCACCTGCTCCTCCGCCATCGCCTCGAGGAGGCTCGACTGGGTCTTGGGGGTGGCGCGGTTGATCTCGTCGGCGAGGAGGATGTGGGCGAACAACGGGCCCGGCTTGAACGCGAACTTCTGCGTCGACGGCTCGTAGATCGAGACGCCCATCACGTCGGTGGGAAGCAGGTCGGGAGTGAACTGGATGCGCTTGAAGACCCCGCTGACCGAGCGGGCGAGGGCACGAGCGAGGATCGTCTTTCCGATGCCGGGGACGTCCTCGATCAGGAGGTGGCCGCCCGCGAAGAACCCGGTGAGGACGCTGCGGAGCACACGTCGCTTGCCGGAGATGACCTTCTCCAGGTTGCCCAGGAGCCGTGGGATGGCGTCGGTGGCTGGCATCTCGGACAGTATAGGGGCTCAGGCGTCGGGTGTCAGGTGTCCGAGGGGAGTATCCTGTAGGCCGTGAGTGGCGAACCGCGCATCAGTCTCGTCCAGACGAACTACCAGGGCCGGCGGAACCTCGAGAACTACCTGCCTCGCACGCTGGAGACGGTCAGGAACTCGCCGCTCGTTGGCGAGGTGCTGATCGCCGACGACGCCTCGACGGACGGTTCGGTGCAGTTGCTGGCCGAGCGTTTCCCCTCGGTGAGGGTCGTGGCTCTAACCCGCAATCGGGGTTTCGGAGCGACCGCCAATGCGGCCTTCGAGGCGGCGCGTTTCCCGTACGTCCTGAACATCAGCAGCGACATGGTGCTCGAGGCGGGGGCGGTCGAGGCGCTGATGGCGGGGTTCGTGCGGCCCGAGGTCTTCTCGGTGAGCGTGCGGCTGATGCGGCCCGACGGCCGGCTGGACAAAGGCCGGGCGATCCCGATGTTCTGGACGGGCGACCTCAAGATGTGGCGGGCAGCCTCGGAGCTTGCGGGCGAGGTGCCTCCCCCCGGCGGGTGGCTGCAGCACTTCAGCGGAGCGATCGGGCTGTTCGACCGGCGGGTCTTCCTGGAGCTGGGCGGCTTCGACGACCTGTTCCTGCCCTTCTTTGCCGAGGAGACCGACCTCTGCTACCGGGCCTGGAAACGGGGCTACCGGATCCTGTACCAGCCGGACGCGGTGGTGACGCATCACCACGAGGAGTCGGGCACCATCAAGAACAACTTCAGCCGGCGAGCGCGGACGCTGCAGTTCAAGAAGAACCGCCTGCTGTTCATCTGGAAGAACATCCACGATCCGGCGCTGGTGGCGCTGCACGGGGTCAACCTGGTGGCCCGGACGGCGCTGTCCTGGCTGTTTCTCGACTTCGGCTACTACACGGCCCTCGCCCGGGCGCTCGGGAGCTGGCCCGAGGCGCTCGAGGGCCGGCGCAGGGAGCAGCTGGCGTCGAAGCGTTCGGATCGCGAGGTCTTCCGGGAGTTCCGCGCGACGCTCTTCCCCTGAGGGGACAGGTGAGTGTCCCCAATCGCGGTGTGGCGACAAAACCGGTCGAAGCACGACGGGTTCTGGGCGCGCCCCGGAAAAAGTCGCGCCACGGCCATGAGCGTCCCGCTGTTCCCGGCGAGAGCCGCGGTCCGGCGAGAGCCTCATCGGTGCTCGGGTCTGCCCGAATTTCCTATCCCCGGAGGCGGTCGAGGCGTCCAAGTAGCATGGGCATGATCTGGCGCCCGGAACGTTCGACCTACCCTTCAATCTGCTATCATGGTAAAGGATTCCCGCCGCCTGCCGATCCCGGAACCGAAGAGGCTGCAGGGCCTTCGCGGTTCCTGCCGCACCAACGATCTTGAAAGGCTACCGAGCCCATGCTGAAGCGTTCCACGCCAGGCCTATTCTTGCTGACGCTGGCTGCCTTGACCCTGGCGGGCTGCGGCGGTCGGCCGGCGGCTGACGACGCCGGGTTCCTCTCGAAGGGCCCGGGCCGGTTTCTCGAGGAGGTTCGTCTCCCCGAGCCGGGCACGCGCGCGCCGATCTACGGTTCCACGATGCAGGGCAAGGACCAGCCGGCCTGGATAGCCTCGGAGAAAGGGCTGTACCGCTACGCGCGAGACGGCACCTGGACCCGCTTTGGCAAGGTCAACGGCCTGCCCTCCGACCTGACGCGGGCCGTGGCCTTCGACTCTCGCGACAGACCCTGGTGCGGCACCGCGGAAGGACCGGCATATCGCGACGGAGAGACCTGGAGGCGGGTGCTGCAGGCCGATGGCAAGCCTCTGACCGCCCAGACCTGGGTGATCAACCACGAGGAAACGCAGAGCTGGCTCGCCACCGACGAGGGGCTGGTCAAGGTCTCGCCCGAGGGCAAGGTCCTCGAGCAGTGGAACCTGAAGAACTCCGTCCTGCCCGAGAACTGGGTCTACTCGGCCGTGGCCGACGGCAAGGGCGGCGCCTGGGCGGCCGTCTGGCTGGGCGGGCTCTGGCACTACGATGGCCGCGGCTGGACGGGCTACCGCGACCCGGACGGCAAGCTCGACGTCGACGCGGCCCCGGACGACGGGTTGCTCGCCGACGGGTGCACTTCCTGCACGATGGACAGCGAGAATCGCGTCTGGGTCGGGACCACGGCCGGCGTCTCCCGATTCGACGGTTCGACCTGGAAAGACATGTACCTGGGACCGGTCAACTACGTCGAGCCGGCGCGCGAGGGCAAGTCGATCATCGTGTGCACGCCCGACGGCTTGCTGGTCTTCGAAGGAGACCTGTTCCGGCGCTACTACGTCGACCCCTCCGACTCCCCGGCCGGCAGCGTGTCGGGGTTCGGGTCGGCGACCGCCCGCACCACCGGGCGCCTGGCGTCGGAAGAGACCTTCACGGCGGCGGCCGACTTCCCGCTCATCTTCGTCGGCACCCGGCTGGGGCTGTCGGTGCTGGAGGTCGGGCCTTGACCAACACCTTCGGCACGATGTTCCGGGTGACCACCTGGGGCGAGTCGCACGGGCCCGCCGTGGGAGCGGTCATCGACGGCTGCCCGGCGGGGCTCGAGCTGTCGGCCGAGGACGTGGCTCTCGAATTGCGGCGGGACGTTCCCGAGCCGCGGGTCGGAACCGGTCGCATCGAGCCCAACCAGCCCGAGATCCTCTCGGGAGTGTTCGAGGGACGGACCCTGGGCACCCCGATCAGCATTCTGGTCCTCAACGTGGACGTCGGCAGCGAGAGATACAAGGTCCTGAAGAACACGCCCAGGCCAGGCCACGCCGACTTCACGTATCGTGCCCGCTGGGGCCACGTCGATTGGCGGGGCGGCAGCCGGGCCAGCGGACGGGAGTGCATCGGGCGGCTGGCCGCGGGAGCGGTGGCGCGAAAACTGCTCGACCTGGCGGGGATCGCCGTCGAGTCGGAGTTGCTCGAGATGGCGGGCACGCCGATCCGGGATGCCGGCAGCCTCGAGGCGGCGATCCGGCGGGTCGAGGAACTGGCGCTGCAAGGCCGCTCCACCGGCGGCCGGGTCCAGGTGAGGGCCCGCGGTGTGCCGGCGGGGCTGGGCGAGCCGGTCTTCGGCAAGCTGTCGGCCGAGCTGGCGTCGGCCATGATCGGCATCGGCTCGGTGAAGGCGTTCGAGCTGGGGGCCGGCTGCCGGCACGCCGGCTTCACGGGGGAAGAGTCGAACGACGAACTGGGTCTGGCCGGCGGAAGTCCGACCTTCCTGTCGAACAGGGCAGGCGGAGTGCTCGGAGGGATCACGACCGGGATGGATCTTGTCGGGGTGTTGACGGTCAAGCCGACTCCGTC
>CAZSVK010000003.1:0-1032 GCA_964610245.1 uncultured bacterium | reverse complement strand
TCCGTCGATTCCGCTCGAACAGCGAACGGTCGATCTGGAGGCGGGGACCGAGGCCCGGATCCGGATCGAGGGGCGGTTCGACGCCAACATCACCCCCCGGGTGGCCGTGGTGGCCGAGAGCATGCTCGCGCTGCTCTTGACCGACCACATGCTGCGGTCAGGGTTGCTGGACCCGACGCAGGTCGACCGTTCGGCCTGCCTTGCGGGAAAGCGGGACCTCCCCGCGGATTCGCCCTCCGTCTCGCGGGCCGTGCCGGCTCGACGCGGCGCCGGCGGCGGCGGCGGAGTGAAGACAGGCGCCCTGGCTCCGGCCAGCCGCGCCGGACGGAATCGGGCGGAGAGAACGTCGGAGTGGGCCTCGACGCGCGGTGGCTCCGCGCGTGGCTGGCGGTGAGCCTGGACGCAGAGGCTGGGAGCGCAGATATGAGAAAGACGACGACCGAAGGAAGACTGCAACCGGAGCACGTTCGGGAACACGAGGAGTCCGGAGGAATCACTGGCCATCGGGTGGTCGGCGAAGCCTGGGGGATCGCCGCGCTGGCGCTGCTGGTCTCGCTCGCGGCCGGCGCCGCCCCGGCGTCCGCCCAGACGCGGGCGCAGTCGAACTCGCTCGGCTTCGTGACCGCGCCCGCGGCAGGGGGCCTCACGGCCTACCCGGCTGTTCCCGCGGCAGCCCAGCCTGGCGGCTCGCCCGGCTTCGTCAGTTCGCCCGCGGCGTCCGGCCCCGCATCCGGGGTGACGGCAAGGACGCCCGGCACGACGGTGGGAGGCTCTTCGTGGTCGGTCCTGTCGGTGAAGGCCGGCCGACTGAGCGCACCCGCCGCGAGGCCCGACCTTGCGGCACCGCAAGCGGTTGGCTACCGCGCCCCGGCGCCGACGGCGCTGGTCCCGTCCTCCGTCGACAGCGCGCAGATCGGATTCGCCCCGCGAACCGCGCCGCCCTTCGCTGCCGCCCAGTCGGTCCCCGGCTACGCGCCCGCGCCCGGTGCCCTCCCCGCCGGCCAGGCACCCGTCTACGCGCCCGCCTCCTCG
>CAZSVK010000002.1:0-37196 GCA_964610245.1 uncultured bacterium | reverse complement strand
ATCACGGCGCCGACCGGTCTGCAGCGCCCCGCGGGGCTTTGCCCCGAACCCCAGCAGGGGAGTAGCACTCCCCTGCACCCGGCAATGGCTGGCGTGAGTTGGTCTTGCTCGGCAGCCCTCGAGGAGCATGGCCGAGGCTTGCTGCCATCGCCGGGTCCAGGGTGGGGCTCCCACCCTGGCGGGGGGCTGGGGGCAGGGCCCCCAGGTGGGGCCCTTCCTGTGACACGCTCCCGGTCATTGAAGGCCATGTTACAATCGCCTCGCGCTTGCGGGTACCTTGTCGGCCCGCAACGGGGCCGCCGAGATGGATGAAACCAACCACGAATCGGAGCATGCGTCTCGGCCGGCTCCCTGGGGAAAACGCGACGGGCCGTTGCTGGGCGCGCTGGGCGTGGCCGCGACGCTCTTCTTCTGGCCGGTGCTGTTCGGCGGGAAGACGTTCTACTTCCTGAACACGCTCTGGTTCTACTACCCCGACGCCGTGATGACGGCGCGCGCCTGGCTGTCCGGCGAGCTGCCGCTGTGGGAACCGCTCATCACGATGGGGTACCCGTTCCAGGCGGACCCGCACTCCGCGGTGTTCTACCCGCCCACGCTCATCCTGCTGCTGTTCCCGTTTCCGCGGGCCTACAACCTCTTCGTGGTCGCCCACGTGGTGCTGGCCGGGTGGTTCATGGTCGCGCTGCTGCGGCGCTGGCGCCTGTCGCGGGCCGCCTCGCTCCTGGGCGGCGGTTGCCTGATGTTCTGCGGCTTCACGATCAGCTCCGCGGCCGACCTGACCACGCTGCTGCGAGGGCTGACCTGGCTGCCGCTGGCCCTGCTCGTCTTCGATCGATATGTCGAGACGGGCAGCCGTCGAGCCTTGCTGGGGACCGCGCTCGTCCTGGCAGTCCAGGGAAGCGGAACCGATCCGCAGTACGTCCTGTTCACCGGCGGGTGGCTGCTGCTGGCGGGATGGCTGAGGCCCTGGCCAGGTCGCCTCGGCGGCTGGCGGGCGATGCCTGGCTGCTGCGCCGCGGGCGTTCTGGCGCTGCTGCTGCTGGCCTACCAGTACCTGCCGCTGGGTCAGCTGGTGACCCGCTCCGATCGCGGAGAGGGGCTGCGAATCCAGGAGATAGCTTCCTACGACGTCAACCCCCGGAACCTCTACAACCTCGCGATCCCGGCGCCCTTTCCCGAGCCGGGCAGTCCCTACTTCTTCACCAGCTTCCACGAGGGCGCGCTGCCGTTCTACCTCGACCTGTACTGGGGGCTGCCTTTCCTGCTGCTGGCCCTCGTGGCGCTGGGATGGAGGCTACGGCCCCGGCGAGGCCCGGACGGCCCGGGCGAGGTGTCGTGCGCCAGTGACGCGCCGCGCTTCGGCCGCACCGCGGCGATCGCCCTGGCGGTCAGCCTCGCCGGCATCCTCCTCTCGCTCGGCTACCGCACTCCAGTCTTCGCCTGGTTCGTCGGCGTGGTGCCCGGCCTGAGCCGGTTCCGCTTCCCGGCGAAGTACATGCTCCTGGCCGCCTTTGGCCTCACGCTGGCCGGCTCGCTCGGCTTTCACGGCCTGGTGGCAGGTGTGCGCCCATGCCTGACCGGCTTCCGGCGGGGGCTCTGGCTCGGAATCGGCGTGCTGGCGGCGATCCTGGGAGTTATCCAGTTCGGAGGGCAGACCTGGCCCAGGCTCTTCCTGGCCCAGCACGGCGCCCATCTCGCGGGCGCGGTGGACGAGTTCATCGGCACTCTCCTCGCCGGCTGGACCTCGTCCCTGCTGGGCGCGCTCGGTCTGGCGATGGCCTGCCAGCTCCTGCTCTGGCTCACGGCTCGAGGAAAGCTGAAAGAGCGGACCCTCTGGTGGCTCCTGGTTGCGCTGCTCCTGGGCGACCTGATGGCCGAGACCTTCCGCGGCTATCCGGTCAAGGCCGACCAGCAGTTGAGCGGGCTCCCGCCGACGATGCAGACCGTGCCGCACTCGCGCGCGGGCCGCCCACCCATCCGGGTGTTGCCCTACCTGGCGACGGCCGAGTTCAGCCCGGAGTTCACGCTCTACGACTACCTCGAGATCGGCGATCTGATGCTGATCGGGCTCCGCGCGAGCGTCCACGAGTTCAATTCGCTGCTCTCGTACATGTCGGTCCGGATCTCGGCCGAGAACAACCTTGGCAAGGCCATGCGAGATCAACCCCGCCTGCTCCGGGATCGGCTGGCGGCCCGGATCGGCGCCGAGTTCGTCCTGCGGTCCGAGACGCGCGACGAGGAGTACGGCGGCGGCACCGTCATCGACCGCGTCGGCCCGGTGGTCGTGCGCCGGCTGGATCGCGTGACGCCGCGGGCCTTCATCGCGGGCCGCGCCGTGCCCTCCGCTCCCGGCGAACTGCCCACCAGCGCCACCTTGCTGGCCATCCCCGACGAGGTGCGCTACGAGCCTGCGCCTGATTCGGCGCCCGGCGAGCTGAAGCCCGCGAACGTCCGGCGTTGCGAGGTGACCGAGTACGGCCGGCACCGCGTGGCGATCGAGTTCGAGCTGGCAGGCCGCGGCCTGCTGGTGCTGCTGGACAGCTGGTACCCGGGATGGAAGGCCCGGGTCGACGGCCACGAGCGGCCGATCCACCAGGTCGACGGCCTCTTTCGCGGGGTCGAGGTCGCCGCCGGGGAGCACCGGCTGCAGATGACCTACGAGCCCTGGCCTTTCCGGGTGGGCGCCGTACTGAGCCTGCTCACCCTGCTGTGGACGCTCGGCGCGATGGCCTGGCCCTGGGGACGCGGCCTCCTGCCGCCCCGTTCTCGTCAGCGGCGGGGCCTGGCCCTCCCGATTCTCGTCGCCATCATCTTCCTGCTGGCGACGCTGGTCCTGGCTTTCTCCACCTACTCGAGTTCGCGCGTGCGCGCGACCGGCGCGGTCCTCAACAGTTTCTCGGCGCTCACCGCGGCAGAGGCCGGTCTGAACTGCACGCTGCTCGAGATGCGCAACAGCCAGGGCTGGCTCACCCACGAACTCGAGCTGGACGCCGCCGGCGACTTCGTGTGGAAAGAAGCGCTCTCCAGGCCCGTCCGTCTGGCTGGAGACAGCGAGATCGACGTCGCCAACACGACCAAGGGGAGCTACACGGGCCGGGTGGGCCACGGGGTCTTCGGCGCCGAGTTCGCCGTCCGGGTCGGGCGCGTGCCGATCGACGACGACCCCGCGACGCCCTCCGTCGACGAAGCCACCCGGTTCGTCCGGATCGAGAGCCTCGGCAAGAAGAAAGACCCGGGCAAGAGGCTCGATCGCCACACCCGGATCTCGGTCATCGCCGAGGTCTCGAACTTCACCGAATACGTGATCTACGACGGCGAGAAGGTCGTGCTCGGGATGGGCTCGCCGAACGACTCGCATCACTCCAACGTTTTCACCGACGGACGCCTCTACGGAGGTCAGACGGTGCGGCTGGGCAACGTCTCTCCGAACGGCACCATCCAGCGCTTCCTGAACCTCGACTGCCTGCGCTCGGGCGGGCCGCTGATGTTCGCCGATTCCTATCAGGTCACGTTCCAGAAACCGAAAACCCTGCAGGGCAGGCCGGTCGAACTCGGGCCCGAAAACGATTCTGCCGGACCGTCGGGCCTGGAGACCGCGAGCGGAAACGTTCTCGACGGCCAGCACGGAGGTGCCCTCTCGCTGCCGCGGCTGGAACCGCAGTTCTATCGCAAGCAGGCCGCCGCGGGCGGCGTCGACGTCAGCGGTCTGCCCACCCGCAAGGAGTACATGCACGACTATCCGGGCGAACTGCCGGACGACGTGATCGAGCTGGACTTCGGCCGGGGCGGATACGAAGGCGGCCCGACGCCGCCGGATGACGCGAACGCCCTCGGGCGAGACTACCCCGCCGACTTCAATGGATTGATCTACTCGTCCAAGCCGCTGACGATCTGGGGGAACCCAGATCGCGACGTCACGATCTACTGCGAGGCCGACATCTTCGTCAGCGGCGACCTCAACTGCCACCCTGCCCACCGCAAGAACTACAAGCCGAAGTACCAGATGCCCGACGGTTCCGCGATCGACGGCACGCCCTATTACCAGTACCGCACGGAGGACGTCGAGAAGTACCTGGACGGCACGACCGGCGACCTGGTCGCGCCGGCCGAGCGGGAGCGGGTCGCGATGGCGCTGATCTCGATGGGCCGCGTCTGGTTCGACCAGCGCCACCCCACGCGCTGCCTGGGCAACGAGCTGAAGGGGCTCGTCAAGCTGGAGATGCTGACCCGGATCCTGGGCGACGAGACCAAGGCCCACGAGTGGGTGCGCTACCCCGACGCTTCGCCCGTCCCGACCTGTTCCCCCATCCCCTCGACCGACATCCTCCAGCCCGGCGCCAACGGTGCCTCGGAGCTGGTGCCGGCACTGCAGAGCTACTTCGGCCAGGGCGGAAGCAGTAACGCCGGAGATAACCTCTGGGTGACCACGGCGTCGTACGACGTCATCCGCGGCTCCTTCTCGGCTGCCCTGGCCGACGGCGACCTCACGCGCGAAGAGCTGGATGGCACGCCCTCAACCACCGGCGTCGCCGACGTCGTCATCCAGCGGCTGGCGGCCGACGAGCCTCAGTACGCCGCCTTCCGTCCGCCGGCCCCGGATCCCGACTTGAAGGACCTGACCCCGCCCCAGCTTGGCTCCTTCACCGCTCCCCAGCGGCTGTACAACCTGGTCTACGACGAGAAGGCCGCCACGCTCTCGGGCCATCCTCCCGCCGGCAAGTACTCCGATCAGGAAGGCACCGTGACCACGATGATGGACGACGAGCTTTTCATGCCGCAGATGGATCTGGTCTCGATGGTGTTCGTCGGTGCGAAGGTCAACGACGACCCCTCCTCTTCGGACGATCCCAAGAACGGCAACCGGCATTTCGACTACCTGGGTAATGCCCGGTCTGCCCGCGTGCACTACCTGACGACGATCCGGGGCCTGGAAGAGCTGAAAGCCGGCTCGCTGCAGAACATCCTGACGCCGATGATCCAGCGGTTCGTGGGCAGCGAGATCCGGATGGCCCAGGTGGCCAACCATCCGCCTCAGTTGAAGGTCGGCCACTACTGGCCGCCGATGCGCCGGCGAATCTACGACGCAACGCTGGCCGTCCGGCCTCCGCCGCTGCTGCCCCAGACCGTCGAGATCCGGACGTGGGAACAATCGGGCGCCACCGAGGCCGACTTCCAGGAGTTCACGGGCAACTGAGCCAGCTCGGCGGAGGGGCCGCCCGACCTCGTCGTGGAGATCCTCTCCGAGGGGACCGCGAGCAAGGACTGCATCAAGAAGCGAGACCTCTTCGAACGAAATGGGATCCCCGAGTACTGGATTGTCAATCCCGCGGACAGGTCCATCCTCGTCTTGACCCTCGAGACCGGCAGCTATCGGCTGCACGCGGAGGCCGCCGGCGGCCAGCGCGTGCGCTCGAGGCCGTTCCCGGAGCTGGAGCTGACGCCGGAGCAGCTCTTTGCGGCGCCCCGGTACGACCCGTGAGCGCTCGCCGGCCGGAAGGCGGTGACCTTCGTTCAGGAGCTTCCTGACAATCCGTGACTTGATATCTGTGGGGCAATCCCCCGATAGCGCGAAATCGGGGAGCGGCTGACGTCTGCCGCGGCCGGTGCTATCGTTGGCATGAGCACTGCCCTCATCGAAGTCGCGGAGGATCGCATGTTCGACCTGGCCAAGGGAATCACCACTCGGCGCACCTGGCTACTCGCGTGCGCGTTGCTGACAGCGCTGACCGCCGGCTGGTCTGCCGCCGAGGAACCGCGCTACTACCCGTTGCCGTTTCTCGGGCGGCTGCCGCGCTCCGAACTGGCCCACAACGAGCGCTTCCTCGCGCTCGCCGGCGAAGAGGTCACGTTCTCGAGCGAGGACCGTGGTCTGCTGGAGCGACTGCGGCCGTTCATGGACGACTTCCTGGCCTGGTATCCGCCGGGTCTGGCACGCACCCCGGCCGACACGCGCAAGCGATTGGGTCTCACCGAAGACTCGGCCATCCCCGACTACTGCGCGATCTCCGATGCGAGCAAGGCGCTGCGCGTGCTGCTCGGAGGCCTCGCCTGGCAGTCGCAGGAGGTTCCGTACGTGAGACTGAACCTCGCGAGCCTGGCGTTTGCTCGCGACGTGCACGGCGCCTTCGACTTCAAGTCCAATGTGTTTCCATGCATCTTCGCGGGCGCGATCGAGCAGCCCAGCCTGCGTCATCTGCTGCGTCACATGGCCGCCAAGCCGCTCTCGGCCGGCCAGCGCGACATGCTGCTGCGAGAGTTCGGCCGGCTCGCCCCGCCCCCCCTCGACATCGAACGGTTGCTCGGCGATCGGCCCGACCAGATCGAAGCGCGGATCGACGCCTTTCTGGAGCAGACGTCGCGAGGGGAGTATCTCGGCCGGGATCGCATCGTGCGCTGGGGCGTCCGGCTCTTCCGCGACGAGGTGAAGCTCCTGGTCTCCCGGCGCGTGACCGAGCATTGCCGCCGCATCCGGAGCCTTCTCGCCCTGCCACCGTCGCGTTCGTTGCCGGCGCTGGAGTCGTACAGTCACACCTGGCGGCTGAGGTTCTCGTCGGCGCCGTCCTGGACCAGTTTACTCGCGGCACCGGTCGAGGTCGCGGCGCTGCGCATCCAGGAGAGCATGACGCTTGACCCTACGAGCCTTGTCCGGGAGCACGCCACAACGGAGTGCTACCGGCGCGGACTGCTCGTCGTGCTGCAACTCCTGGGTTTCCAGGCTGCGAAGGGCCGCCTGCCCTCCGAGCTGGCTGAACTCGAGCGCTGGACGGGGAAGCCGGTGCCCCCCAACCCGTTCACCGACGCGCCGCTCTCGTATGTAACCGGCGCCGGCACCTTCCGGCTGGAGGCTTCTCTCGAGCAGCCGAGAGCAGGCTCCCCCATCCGGCCTTCCGCCCTGGTCCTGTGGGGCCCGGGCCAGTAGAAACGGTTCCCACGGCTCGGGCACCCGATGGAGCGAAGCGCTCCGCCGGCAATCGTGGGGCATGACCACCGGCTCGGTCGGACCGACCTTCGAGGCCGCTCCCGGAGGGCGAGCCACCCCAGGATGTCGGGCAGTTCCGGCATGCGCTCTGTAGCGTAGCCTCGGCTGCGACCGGTCAGCGGCCGGCCGGATCGAGCGGCGCCACGTCCCCTCAGTCCACGATGAAGAGCCTTGCGCCGCCCTCCGTGCGCGAACGATGCGCCAGAGTATCGTCTGCCACCTGGTAGCTCTGGCCAGGCTTCAGCACGACCGTGCGCCCGTCGGCCAGCTCGGTCTGAAGCTCGCCCTCCAGCACCAGCAGGAGGTGACCTTTCCGGCACCAATGGTCGGCGAGGTAGCCGGGAGTGTAGTCGACCATCCGAACTCGAATGCCGTTGAAGGTTCGGGTACGCCAGAACGCCTTGCCGGTAGCGCCGGGATGCTCCGTGGGCTCGATGCTGTCCCAGTCGGTCGTTCCGAAGGGGATGTCGGACATCATCATGTTCGTTTCCTCATGCGTTCGTGCCGCCCCCCCCGTTCAGCTCACCAGCTCGAGCGCCAGCTGGGCGACCTTCTCGGTGGCCCCTCGCGGACCCAGGTTGTCGATGACCGCCCGCAGATCCTTGCGCATCCGGGTCACCCGCTCCTGGCTGCCCAGGATGTCCCGGCACTCGCGCAGGATGTTGTCCGGAGCGAAATCCTGCTGGATGAACTCCGGCACGATCATGCGCTCGGCCAGGATGTTCGGCAGGCCCACGTACTGCGGCATCGCGGGATAGAAGAGCCGCGCCAGGATCTCGGTCATCACCGTGGTCTTGTAGACGATGACCATCGGCGCGCCGTAGTAGGCCGCCTCGAGCGTCGCGGTCCCCGAACAGACCAGCAGCAGATCCGCGATGGCCATCACCTCGTAGGTGCGATCGACCGTCACGTCCACCGGGATGCCATCGCGTCGCAGGTGGTGCGACACCGTGTCCTGCACGAAGTCGCCGTACTCCCGGATGTTGCAGTTGACCACCGGCACGATGAACCGCGCCTCGGGATGCAGCAGCGCGAGCTGCCGCGCGCACTCGGCCAGGATTGGCGTGTGCATCCGGATCTCCTGGCGGCGGCTGCCGGGCAGCAGGCCGATGACCTTCTGGTGGGCACTCACGGCGAAGTCGGCCCGGATGCGCTCCCGGTCGAGGTCGGACTTGAGCACGTCGAACATCGGGTGGCCCACGAACTCCACGTCGGCCTCGGCCTCCCGATAGCGCCGGTAGGTCAGCTCGAACGGCGCCGCGACCTTCGTGATGGTCTGGGCGGCGTCGCGGATCGACTCGGCCGTGTCGGTGAATTTCCCCGGCGGGAAATAGTAGAGCGTGGGGATGCCCGCCGACTTCGCCAGCCGCGCCACCGCCATGTTGAACCCCGGGTAATCGATGAGCACGATCACGTCGGGCCTGTCCGTGCGGATCAGCTCCTTGAGCTGGAGATAGACGAGATAAAGGTGACAGCGCTTGAGCGACTCGACCAGGCCGATGCCGCCCCAGGTCGAGCTGTCGCGGATCAGCCGCAGTCCCGCGTCGGCCATCTGCCGGCCCCCGATGCCGGTCAGCCGGGCAGAGGGCGCCAGCCGCCGCAGCTCTCGCACGAGCGCGGCGCCGTAGAGATTGCCCGAGAACTCTCCGGCCAGCAGCAGAATGTGGGGTTCGCTCTTCGACACGCCAATCAGGCCGCGGGCACGGGCACCGGGGGGGCGGCATCGAGCAACTGGGCGCGGCACAGATGGTGGTAGAGCCCTCGCCGCGTCATCAGCTCGCCGTGGGTCCCGATCTCGCGGATACTCCCACTCTCCAATACAACGATCTGGTCCGCGCTGGCCACCGTCGAGAGCCGGTGGGCGATCACCAGCGTCGTGCGGTTCTTCATCAGCCGGCGCAGGGCATCCTGCACCAGCGCCTCCGACTCGGTGTCGAGCGAGCTGGTCGCCTCGTCGAGGATCAGGATGCGCGGATCCTTCAGCAACGCCCGCGCGATGGCGATGCGCTGCCGCTGCCCACCTGACAGGTTGACGCCGCGCTCGCCCAGGATCGTGGCAAACCCGCTTGGCAGCCGCTCGATGAATTCGCTCGCGTTCGCGTCGAGCGCCGCCTGCCGGATCTGTTCCGGGCTGGCGCCGGGCCGCCCGAAAGCGATGTTCTCCTCGATGGTGCCGCTAAAGAGGAAGGTCTCCTGCGGCACAATTCCGAAGAATCCGCGCAGGGAGCGCAGCTCGATGTCTCGGATGTCGGCCCCGTCGAGCAGGATCGCTCCGCCGGTCACGTCGTAGAAGCGGGGCAGCAGGTTCACGAACGTGCTCTTGCCCGAGCCGCTGCGGCCCACGAGCGCCGCCACCTGACCTGGCTCAACGACCAGCTCGAGGTCCGACAGCACCGTCGGCGCTCCTTCCGCGCCGTAGCGGAACGACACGTTGCGATACTCGACCCGGCCCTCGAGCGAAGCCAACGGACGGGCGTTCGGCCGGTTCCGGATCAACACCGGCTCGTCGAGTAGCTCGAAGACCCTCTCGGCCGCTCCGACCGCCTGCTTGATCGCCGCCTGGATCTCGGTCAGGGTCCTGAGCGGGTGGAACATGATGCCCAGGCAGGCCAGGAACTGCACGAGCTGGCCCACGGTGAGACTCTCCGAGATGACCGACCGGGCGCCCAGCCAGATCACCATCACCATGCCGGCCGCGTGGAACAGCTCGACGATCGGCGAGGTCAGCGAGGTGTACTTGGCTCCCTTCATGAACGCCTTGAAGCTGGCCTGATTGACCTTCCGGAAGCGCTCCAGCTCCTGCTCCTCGGCGCCGAACGCCTGGATCTCGCGGATGCCGCCGACCGTCTCGGCGAACGTCGCGCTCAGATCGCCCACCCGGCTCTGCATCAGGATTCCGACCGCGCGCAGCTTGTCGGAGAAGAGCCGCACCACCCAGCTGATGACCGGCAGCAGCACGATCGTGAAGGCCGCCAGACGCCACTCCAGCCAGAACATCATCGCCAGGCAGAAGATCACCTGGAACACGTTGGTGAGCGCCGTGTTGGTCGTGACCAGCGCGTTCTGCACCACCGGGACGTCGTTGGACATCCGCGACAGGATCTGGCCGGTGCGGTTGAGCTGGAAGAAGGACAGCGGCAGCGCCTCGACCTGGCGGAACAGCTCCTCGCGCATCGTGCAAGCCACCAGGTGGCCGACCTTGCTGACCAGGTAGCGCGAAGTGAAGAGCGCCGCCCCCTTCAGCACGTGCACGGCGATGACGGCGCCGAGCGTGTAGATCAGCAGCCGGTAGTTCCTGGGCTGCAGCACGTCGTCGAGCAGGATCTGGAGGATCTTCGCGTCGGCCGTCGTCAGGACCCCGACGATCGCCGCGGCCACGAGCGCCGTGCCCAGCGGCCTCATGTGCGGCAAGAGGTATCGCGCCGCTCTCTGTTCTGCGTCTCTGGTCTCGGGCATCGGTCGGATTCGAATCGGGGAGGGAGGGCCGGTGTCGGGTTCAGTCCTGGCGCAAGATCTCGGCCGCGATCTTGTCGAAGACGCCGGGCGAGCCGAGCTGGGCCGTCACCGCGGCCAGCTCCTGTCGCTGGCGCGCGAGCGACGCCGGGTCTTGCAGCAAATCCCTGGCCGTCTGGAAGAGCGTATCGGCATTCGCTTGTTCTCCGATGCGTTCGGGGCAGATCTCGCGGCCCGCCACGATGTTCGGCAGACCGAAGTGGGTGAAACGGTGCCGGTCGCGGAACAGCCAGCGCGTCAACAGCCCCGCATCGTAGCTGACGACCATCGGGCAGCCGCAGATCGCCGTTTCGAGCGTCACCGTGCCGCAGGTGGCCAGCGCCAGCGTCGAGGCGCTCAGGACGTCGTGGATCCCTCCGTCGACGATGTGCACATCCAGGCTCGCGAACCTCGGCCGGCCCAGCAACTCCTCGAGCCACGGCCGCGGCACCGTCACCGCCCGCGGCAGCGCAAACTGCGTGGCCAGGCCCGCGTCGGCGAGGCGGCGGGCGGTCTCCAGGTACAGCTCGAGCATGAAGGCGATCTCCTGGCGGCGGCTGCCGGGCAGCAGCGCGACCACCGGCCGGTCCGGAGCCCAGTGATGCTGTTCCAGGAAGGCCTCGCGCGCCATCGCGGGCCGTACGAAGTCGATGAGCGGATGGCCGAAGTAGAAGACCTTGCCCCCGTGTACCTCGAAGTGGGGCGGTTCGAAGGGAAAGATGGCGAAGATCTTCGCCGCCGCCCTGGCAATGCGGGCTGCCCGCTCCTTCTTCCATCCCCAGACCTTCGGCGGGATGAAGTAGTGCACCGGGATGCCCGCGGCCGTGGCGCGCTCGGCCAGCGGCAGGTTGAAGGTCGGGAAGTCGATGACGACCAGCGCGTCGGGCGGGCGCTGGGCCAGCAGCCGGATCGCCTTCCAGTAGTGATAGGCCACCGCCGGCACCGAGCCGAGCACCTCGATGTAGCCCACCGCCTGGTAATCGGTCAGACGCGCGATCAGCTCCACGCCCGCGGCGGCCATGCGCTCGCCTCCGTATCCGTACGCCTCGAGCGCCGGACAGCGGCGGCGCAGCGCCTCGACCAGGTGCGATGCGTGCAGATCGCCCGACGCCTCCCCGGCGCAGATCATCAGGCGGAACGGGCGGTCGGCGGCCATCAGAGGCGGGGGGCCGTGGCGTCCGGCAGGGCCAGCGACAGCAGGAAAGCGTCGAGTGTGTAGCGCAGCGTCACGTTGGATTGGTAGCGAGAGCGTGTCTGGGAGACCAGTCGTTCGACCTCCCGGGCCCAGCCGGCGCCTCGGCCCAGCGCCGTCTCGAGCGCCGGACAGTCGGCGGCCAGCCCCGCCAGCAGCCGCCCCTCGACACCCTCTCCGGCGGTCAGCGCAGCTCGCGCGAGCAGCAGCGCCGCGCGCAGGAACGCATCGGCCGCCAGGAACGAGACTCGCCGGTAGTACGAGCGTTCGAACATCTCGTCCTCGAACAACGGGTGTACGTAGGAAGGGCCGTGGACCTTCCGGCGCTGCGACTCCAGCGCACGCAGCCCGGCGGTGACCGCCTCGCGCACGCCGTCGATCCAGCCGGTCAGGGCGGCCGCTTCGTCCAGCGCGGCGAGGGCCGTGCCCTGCCCCAGCACCCTCGCGAGCGCGCCGAGGAAGAAGGCGGTGCTGTCGAGCGCGTGCTTCAGATCGCAGAACAGGCCAGCCTCGGGGTCGGCCAGCGCCTCGGTCTCCTGACGTGACGCGTGGGCCCCCAACAGCTCCTGCGCGGCTGCCGCGGGCGTCGACGCCGAGAGGCCCGGCGGGCCGCCTTCGGGCTGCACCGCCTGCTGCAGCAACGACGGGCTGCGTCCCCAGACCTCCAGGATCGCGTAGAGCCACGGCTTCGGGACCGGGCTTCCGGCCAGCGCGCCTTCCAGCAGAGAGACGGTCGACGGAAAGTCGACGTGCAGCGCATGGCAGCGCGAGCGGATCGTCGGCAGCACCTGCTGCCGTGCCGCCGTGGCCAGCACGAAGACGACCGCCGGAGGTGGCTCTTCCAGCACCTTCAGAAACGCGTTGGCCGACTCCTCGTTCATGGCCTCGATGCCGTCGAGGAAGTAGACGCGCCGGGCCCCCGGTTCCACCGCCAGCGTGCTCTCTTGCAGGATCTCATGGATCTGCTGGATGCGGAACTCGACCCCGAGCGGCGTGACGTGCGTCAGGTAAGGTGGCCGCGGATTCCGGCAGACCGGGCAGGTTCCGCAGGGCTTGCGCCCCGTTCCCAGGCAAGCCATCCCCCGAGCCAGATGGGCCGCGAAAGTGCGGACCACCGGCAGGCTCCCGGCATCCACCAGGAAGGCCTGCCCTCCCACCTCGCCGGCGATGACCCTCGCCAGCATCGGATGGTTGGCCGAGTCCTGCAACAGTGTGTCCAGAAGCGTCACCAGCACAGGATAGTGGAGGAGAGGGGAATAAGGAAGAGCCGCGGGGGTGTGCTCGCGGAACGCTGGAGCCGCTCTGATTCGAGTTCTGTCGGGGACGCTGTCCTCACGCATGGACAGATCTCGAAAGGCCTGATTGGAACTGGAGAGAACGGCCTACTGGGGCCTTGCCCCAGACCCCACCAGGGGAGAAGTTCTCCCCTGGACCCCCCGATGACTGGAGGGACTCTTGCCCACGCTCGCAGCTCAAAGTGCATGAGATTGCCGCTCAAGCCTCGACGGCTCTTCTCATCGCCGGGTCCAGGGGCCAGGGGGGACTGGGGCGGACGCCCCAGCTTCAACAATCGAGACTGGCCGCGAAGCGGGCCAGGCTCAAGGCGGGGGACTGGGGGCAGCGCCCTCAGGAGGTGAGATGCATGCCCGACCCGATCTCTCCCGTCCCCCCCTGCGAACGCAGTCACCGATCGGTTCCCGGTGCTTTGCTAGGATGCGGTCGAGCGCTCATGCACCTGCCCGATGGTTTTCTCGATCTGCCCACCTGCCTTGTCACGGCCGGCCTCTCGGCGACCGCCCTGACCGTCTCGTATCGCTTCGCCGTCGCCCGCTGCGGCGAGCGCGCCATCCCCCTTCTGGGCACGATGGGCGCCTTCGTCTTCGCGGCGCAGATGCTCAACTTCCCGGTGGGCTTCGGGGCCTCGGGCCACCTGCTCGGGAGCACGCTGGCCGTCGCCTGCCTGGGCACCGCTCCCGCGATCTGGGTGATGACCTCCGTGCTGGTCCTGCAGTGCCTGGTCTTCCAGGACGGCGGGCTGATCGCGCTCGGGGCCAACGTCCTGAACATGGCGGTCGTGGGCGTGCTCTGCTCGGCCCTGGTGCTCTCGCTGGGCCGGCGGCTGACCAGGGCGATGCCCTCGACGGCCGTCGTGGCGGCCGCGGCATGGGCGTCGGTCATGGCCGGATCGCTGGCTTGCGCGCTCGAGCTGGCGCTGTCGGGTCGCGTGTCGCTGCCGGGCGCCGTCACGTTGCTGGGCGGCATCCACGCCATCATCGGCCTCGGCGAGGCGCTGATCACTTGCACTGTTCTCGGGTTCCTGAAGCGCAACCGTCCCGACCTGCTGACGGGGCTCGAATCATGAATCGACGAGACGGGAGTGGCGGACGCGCGACCACCAGACCCGCCGGCGGTGCGAAGCCGGCGCACCGCATCCCGCTGGCCTGGCTGGTGGCGGGCCTCTTCGCCCTGCTGCTGCTGACTCCGCTGGCCTCGGAGCTGCCCGATGGGCTCGAGTTTGCCGCCGAGAGGCTGGGATTGGAGGACAAGCCCGCTGTCGCGAAAAGGCTCCCGACCGCTCTGGCCCCGGACTACGCGATCACCGGGCTCGGCGAGGGCGGAGCCTCGAAGGCCGTCGCGGGCCTTGCCGGAGTCGTGCTGATGCTCGCGATCGGCAAGGGGCTCACCTGGCTCTGGAACCGGCCCGGGGCCGCGCCGCCCGATCGCCCGGAGACCGAGTGAGACACGACTTCTGGGATCGTTACGGCCGTCTGCCCGGTTTGCTGCAGGCGCTCGACCCGCGGGCCAAGTTCCTCGCGGCCCTGGCCTTCGTGCTCGCCGCGTCCCTGGCTCGTTCGCATCAGGGCCCGGTCCTGGGCGCACTCGCCTGCCTGCTGGTGGGGGCCGCCGCCTTGTCTCGCGTGCCCGCGACGCACCTGCTGCTGCGCGCGCTCTGGGTGCTGCCGTTCCTGGCTGTCGTGGCACTCGGGCACCTCGAGGGGGTCGTGCTCTGGGGGCTGCTGGCCAAGGGCCTGCTGTCGGCGATGGCGCTCGTGCTGCTCTCGGCGACCACGCCGTTTCCGTCGTTGCTGGCCGGGTTGGCCCGGCTTCGCGCACCCGCCTTCTTCCTCGCCGTGCTCTCGTTCGTCTACCGCTACATCTTCCTCCTGGTGGACGAGATCGAGCACATGGAACTCGGATGGCGCTCGCGAACCTGCGGCTGGTCGTGGACCGCTTTCCGGGCGCTGGCCGGGGGGCTCGGCGTGCTGCTCGTCCGGGCCCACGAGCGCGCCGAACGCGTCTACCTGGCGATGGTGAGCCGAGGATTCTCCGGCCAGTTTCCGCTCGCTCGCCCGCTCCTGTGGCGGACAGCCGACACCGCGGTCACGGCATGCGCCGGGGCCCTGCTGCTGGTCTCGGTCCTGCTGGCCTGCGGGGTGATGGGATGAGCGGCCGCGAACCGCTGCTGCAGGTCGACGAGCTGGGGTATCGGTACCCCGATGGCCGCGAAGGGCTGCGCGGCGTCTCCTTCCTCATGGACGCGGGCGAGAAGGTGGCCCTGGCGGGCGCCAACGGAGCGGGCAAGTCGACCCTCCTGACCAACCTCAACGGCATCTGGCGAGGCACCGGCCGCATCCTGCTCGATGGAGCGGAACTCGGGCCTTCCACCCTGGCCCAGCTCCGGCGGCGGGTGGGCCTGGTCTTCCAGGATCCCGACGATCAGCTCTTCTGCCCCACCGTTCGCGAGGATGTCGCCTTCGGGCCTCTCAACCAGGGGCTGCCGGCCGAGGCGGTCGACCGGCGCGTCGCGGCGGCGCTGGAGCTGGTCGGACTGCTGGGCTTCGAGGAGCGCTCTCCGTTTCACCTCAGCCTGGGGGAGAAGAAACGCGTCGCCATCGCCACCGTCCTCGCCTGCGAACCGACGGTCATCCTGATGGACGAGCCCTCGTCGGAACTCGACCCTCGCCACCGGCGGGAGCTGATCCGATGGCTGCAGGCGTGCCAGCGGACCCTGCTGATTGCGACCCACGATCTCGAGCTGGCCCTGGAGGTCTGCTCTCGCTGCCTCGTGCTCGCCGACGGCCGGGTGCGCGCCGATGGGCCTTGCCGCCAGGTTCTCGCGGACGAGGCCCTGATGGATGCGACCGATCTGGAGGTCCCCCTGTCGCTGAGGCTCGGGTTGACGGGGGGCCCGGAGGACACTAAAGTCTGAATCGGGTCGTGGAGCCGGTCTCCACGGCGTGACCGCTGCCCTCATGATGGACGAACAGACCCCGCGGAGCGCTCCCGCTACCCCTCGGCGATACCTCACCCTGGAACTGCTGGGCGAGGGATGGAAAGGACGGGTCCACCGGGGCCGTCCCGCCGAGGGCGACGGCGACTGCGTCCTCCGGGAGCTGGCGCCCGCGCTGACCGCCGACCCGGGATTTGCCGAACGGTTTCGCCTGGTTGGGTCCACGCTGACCCGCCTCGAGCATCCTGGTCTCGCGAAGGTGTTCGACTTCCTGCAGCACGAGGGGCGGTTCACCATCGTCTCCCGGTTCCAGCGCGGTCTGCCCTTCTCGCGATGGCTCGGCGAGCAGCGGCCCGGACCCGAGCAGATTCTCGACATCCTCTGCGATTGTCTGGACGCCCTCGAGTACGCCCACGGCCAGGCGGTCTACCACCTCGACCTCACTCCGGCCCAGCTCTTCGTGGAGCCGCCCTGCTGTCTGACCGATCTCGGTCTGGCCGGGTTGCTGGGCGCCGCGGGCTGGAAGGCCCGCACGGAGGATGCGCAGGGCGCCCGCGGCCGATGGCCGTATGCCGCGCCCGAGACTCAAGCCGCTTCGGCCCGGGTGGATGGCCGGGCCGACATCTACTCGGTGGCGGTCATCGCCTACGAGGCCCTGACCGGCCGGCTGCCGCTCGGGGTCTTCGACATGCCGAGCCGGGTCTCGCCGGCTCTCGATTCCCGCATCGATCCTATCGTCTCGACCGCGCTGACGGCCGATCCGTCGCGCCGCTTCCAGCGGGCCTCCGAATTCGCCGCCGCACTGCGTCACGTTCTGGCCGCCAGCCGGCCGGCCTCGGTTTCGGCCCGCCAGGCCTCGTCGTCCCCACCGCCGGCCGAAGGCAGGCCGAGGCCCATCGAGGGCTCCGGCTCCGGCGAACTCTCCACCCTGACGCTGGACAGCGATCCGCCGGCGGCCCGCGTCACCGACCTCAGCGGCACCGCTTACGGCGACACTCCGCTGGTCCTCAAGCTGCCTCCCGGCTCCTACACCTTCTGCTTCCGACTGCCCGAGCCCTACGTCCCGGTGACCGAAGAGGTCCGGCTCATCGCCGGCAGTTCGGCCCGCGTCGTCGCCCGCCCCGCCAAGCGCTGCGGCGAGATCTCCGTGGTCAGCGCGCCGCCGGGCGCCGAGGTCTTGCGCGCCGGCACGTCCCTGGGGTCCACGCCCCTCGTCTTCCCCGTGATGGAGGGCGAATCGGGCGAGCTGGTCTTGAGCAAGCAGGGCTATCACGAGACCACGGTTCACTTCGAGGGCCGGTCGGCCCAGCGGCACGAGGTGCGCGCGACGCTCAAACCGCGCATGGCGGTCGTCCAGATCACCACGGACCCCGTCGGCACCGACGTCCTCGACGAGAAACAGGTGCGCATCTCGACCGCTCCGTCGCGGGTCCATCTCGAGGCGGGCAAGCGTCGCCTCACCTTCCGCGCGGGCCGCGGTTTCGACGAGCAGAGCCTGGAGCTGGAGTTGGAGCCCGGAGAGGAGCGCAACCTCGAGATCCGGCTGCTGTCCAGGCCCGGTCTGGTCGAGGTGACCAGCGTGCCTAGCGGGGCGGAGGTGTTTCGCGACGGCGCCGCGATCGGGGTCACCTCGATGGCGCTCAACCTGCCCGGGCAAGAGCCGGTCGAGCTGCTCCTGAGGAAGCCCGGCTACAAGGATCTGCCGCTCACCGTCACCGCCTCAGGAGGCGCCCGCACCGTGGCGGAAGGGTTGCTCGAGCTGGCCGATGTGCCCGGCTTCGAACCGCTCGGCGGCAACGGCGACGGCTTCCGGGAGTATCGCAACGCGGCGGACGGCTCCGTTCTCATCTTCGTCCCGGGCGGTTCGTTCGTCCGCGGGAGCGAGCAAGGAGACCCCGACGAGAGGCCGGTCAAAACGCTGACGTTGAGCGATTACTACATCGGCAAGACGCCGGTGACCAACCGGCAGTACCGGCAGTTCCTCGCGGCCACCGGCCATCGCAAGCCGGCGCTCTATCCCGGCTTCGATGGCGACGAGCAGCCGGTGGTCGGCCTCGACTGGACCGACGCCACCGCCTACTGCGCCTGGGCCGGCCTTCGGCTCCCCACGGAAGCCGAGTGGGAGAAGGCCGCTCGAGGCCTCGACGATCGCTGCTATCCCTGGGGCAGCCAGCCGCCCATCGACCTCGTCGAGGAGTTGCAGGACCTGGTGGGCCGCAGAACCGCGCCCCGGCTCGCCGCCTTCGGGTTGAGGGCTCGGGCCACCGCCGAGATCGGATCATTCCCCTCCGGGGCCAGTCCCTACGGCTGCCTGGACATGTGCGGCAACGTCTGGGAGTGGTGCTCCGACTGGCACGACCCCGACTACTACGGCCGTGCTCCGGAGGCCGATCCGCCCGGCCCCGAGCGAGGTAACGAGCGCATCTGCCGCGGCGGATGCTGGTCCACGTCGGTGCTGAACTTCCGGCAGGTCTGGGAGCGGGTGCGCCAGGCCGGCAGCCACAAGCGCGAGGCCTGGCGGTTCGAGGTGCCGCGAGCGACCGTCTCGACGCGCGGCTGGTTCCTGCCTTCCTACCGCTTCAATAACCTCGGCTTTAGGGTCGCGCGCTCGCACCCGTGAGGGTGGGGGAGCCGGGAAACCTCTCGGGGACGCTGTCCCCGGACCCCTGCCAGGGCCGGAGCCCAGCCCTGGCGAGGGTTCGGGAGCGGAGCGCCCGACAGGGTTCTTGCTGAATGTGCGACTCAGCTCGAGCGGATCGGGTTCTTCGGCGTCTGGGACTTCGCGAGCGACGTGGAGCCGGTCGGCAGCTTCTGCTTCTTCGAGTACTTCCAGGCGGTGTCGAATGCCCGTCCGAAATAGTTGGCGAAGATCAGGTTCTCGTACTTCATCACGGCGAAGACCTTGCTCTCGCGCCAGATGACCGAGAACAGCTCGTGGTTGAGCCGGATGCTGCCGACGTTGGCCTCTTCGCCGCCGTAAATCATGTAGATCTTGGCGTCGCTGCCGTAGCGCACGTCCGGATCGGTGGCCAGCGCCTTCACCAGCGGATCGCGCCGTGACAGGATCATCCGGTAGTCGCCACGCATCACGTCCTGCACGATGTCGCACACCAGCGCCGGCGGCAGCACGAGCAGCCGGAAGACCGAAGTCTTGCGGACCTTTTCCCGGATGATCGCCAGCCCCTCTTCCCGGTCGTAGACCGTGGTGAAGATCTGTTCGTCCTCCATCTTCACCATGAAGTTCTTCTTCCAGATGAACTCGATGTAGGCCGGGTCGTTGATTCCGAAGACCCGGTAGACCTTCTCGTCGGTCCAGAGGACGTGATAGAGCGCGGTCGGCATCAGGACCTCGCCCATGTTGACCTTCTCGCCCAGGAAGTGCTGGAACCACTGGGATTTGCAGGTGCCGACCTGGCCCAGCGGCCTTCCCTGGAGCGGTTTCAGGTCTGCTTGCTCGTGGGCGTAGACCTCCACCGCGCCCTGGTACGGCTCGATGCAACTCAGGAAGCGGGCCGTCAGATCGGGACGCAGGTTCGAGAAACGAGCCTTGCGCGAGCGGCGCAGGTCGCTCTCCACGGCTGCCAGGCCCTTGTCTATTTCGTAGATCTCCCCTATCTTCAGAGCAAATCGCTTGGTGCCTTCCGACATGAGTGCCTCCCAGGGTCACCCTCATTATGGGCGGCCCGTCCCGGCGGATCAATGACGCACGCTCTGACCTATTTCCTGGTCTGCCTTGTGCCCGCGGTCCTGTGGCTGTGGTGGATCCGCCGCCAGGACGTCTACGAACCCGAGCCGGTCGGCCTGATGCTGAAGACCTTCGCCGCGGGGATGGGCGCCGCCATCGTCGCCGTCGCGGCGGAAGGCGCCCTCATCCGGCTGCTCTTGCCCGGGCCCGAGGGCTTCCGCTTCGTCGTCAGCCAGGGGACGATGGCCGAGGTGGGCGTCTATTCGTTCCTCATCATCGCGCCGGTCGAGGAGGCGCTCAAGTTTCTCGTGGTGCGCCTCGGGGCGTTCCGCTCGCCCGAGTTCAACGAGCCGATGGACGGCATCGTCTACATGGTCAGCGCGGCGATCGGCTTCGCGACGCTCGAGAACGCCCGCTACATGCTCGGCTTCGGCGCCGGCGTGCTGGTGCTGCGGATGGTGCTCTCGAGCTTCCTGCACGTCGCCTGCTCGGCGATCGTCGGCTACTACCTGGGCCTGGTCCGGTTCAAGGCGCGACTCACCCGCAGCCTCTACGTGAAGGGACTCGGCGCCGCCATCCTGCTGCACGGGGCCTACGACTTCGTGGCGCTCTACCAGCCCGCCGCCGGCCTGCTCGCGCTCTGCGTGCTGATGGGGCTCCTCTACCTTCTGAGAGAGCGGTTCCTGGGGGAGATCCAGAAGGCCCTGGCCCAGTCGCCCTTCAAGCCCCGGCGCTCGCTGCTGCGGAAGAGGGAGCGTCCGGAAGCCTGAGAGGGTGTGAAGCAGTCGAACGAAGCGTTCTGCCGGGGACGCTGTCCCCGGAACCCCTGCCAGGGACCCGAGCCGGGCCCCTGGACCCCGGCAATGAGAAGAGGAGTCGAGGCTTGATCGGCAATCTCCGAGACTCTGAGCTTCGAGCGCAGGCAAGACTCACTCCAGTCATCGGGGGGTCAAGGGGCGAACTTCGCCCCTTGCAGGGGTTCGGGGGCGGCGCCCCCGAGAGGGCCCTCCCTTTCCAATCAAGTCTCGCTCCAAACCGGCCGATAAGAGTGGCGGCAGGACTATCTCTTCATTCGACAACCTTCCACCACACACCCCTCAGACAGAGCCCGTGGAAGGTTGTTTTTTCTTCTCCGAGAGTTCGAGGAGCACGCCGCCGGTCGACGACGGGTGCACGAAGGCCACCAGCGCGCCGCCCACGCCCGGGCGGGGTTGCCGGTCTACCAGGCGCATGCCGGCCTGCTCGAGTTGCGCCAGCGCCGCCTGGATGTCCTCGACCTCGAAGCAGAGGTGGTGGATGCCCTCGCCGCGCTTCTCGATGAAGCGCTCGATGAGCGAGCCGGGCGCGGTCGATTGCAGCAACTCGAGATGCGTGTTGCCGCCGTCGAGGACCGCGGCGGTGAGCTGGCGCGCGGTCTCCTCGCAGGTCTGCTCGTGACGCAGGCCCAGCACATCCCGGTAGAAGCCGAGAGAACGTTCCAGGTCGCGCACCGCGATGCCGATGTGGTCGAGTCTTCTCAGGAGGGGTTTCATCGCCTCGAACCTACCGCACTCGACGTCGCCAGCCAAGGGCCGGGGTCGCGCGCCCGCAGCGTCCTGAGGAAGGCGGCTTCCCACATGATGAGCGCGCCTTGCCCGATCCAGCGCGCCGCGGCGGCGTGTCGAACCCGCGCCAGGTCGGCCCTCTCCGGCAGTACCACGACATCCACCGGCCCCTCGGGGCCGGCGAGCGCTCCGCCGTGGCGGCGCACGCCGTCGACCACCGCATGGGATGGGGGCAAGTAGGGCGTCGACGGAACCAGGAACCGCATGCCCTTCCAGGGAAGGCAGGGCGCCTCGAGCTTCACGAGAACCTCCTTCCGGCGCTCTCGGGGCGGCGCCGGTCCGCGCAGCCTAATCGGCGACCCGGCTGACGCGGGCTGACGCCGGCTGACACGGGCTGATGCCCACTGACATGAGCTGACGCGAGTTCAGGCGGGGGAGGGCTTTCCGGGCTCGGGCGAGCTACATTCATCTCTTGCGCCCCCTTCTGCTCAGCCGCCTCGTCACCACCGCCGCCGGCCCCGCCCCTCCCGGCGGCCCATGCCCCATGCCCTTCTTGCCACCTCTTGCCCTGCAGCTTGCGCTCGCGGTCGGACTGTTCGCCCTCCTGTCGACGGGCGCGCTGGCCGTGCCGGCCTGTCCGACCTCGGTCGAACTGACGCAGCCCGACGGCACGCGCATCCGCGTGGTGCTGCGCGGAGACGAGCACCTCCACTGGCACGAAACGGTCGAGGGCTTCACCGTCTTGAAGGAGGCCGTGTCCGGGACGTGGGTCTACGCGAAGCCGGGCCCCGCCGACACGGTGTTGCCCTCGAAGCTCCAGGTCGGGAAGAGCTCGCCGTGGGAGGCCAAGCTGCAGCCGCATCTGGTGCCGGCGTCGCAGTCGGGCGCGACCGGCGTCGCGGCCCCGGCGCCCGGCGGTTCGCAGGAGCGCACGACCGCAACCTCCGGCACGTTGCGAGGTCTGGTCATCCTGGCGAACTTCGCCGACACCTCGCCCACCTACTCGCAGCCCGAGTTCGACAACCTGTTCAACCAGATCGGCTACTCCGTCGACGGCGTGACCGGCAGCGTGCGCGACTACTTCGCCGAGGCCTCGTACGGGAAGCTCGACTTTCGGAATGTCGTCAGCGTGTGGGTGACCCTGCCCCAAACGCACGACTACTACGGCGCCGACCTGATCGGTTACGACACCCGCGCCCGCGAGATGGTCTCGGACGCGATCGCCGCGCTCGACGCGACCGGCTTCGACTTCTCGCCCTACGACTCCGACGGCGACGGCGTCATCGATCACTTCGACGTCATCCACCAGGGCAGGGGGCAGGAGTTCGGCGGTAACGCCAGCACTCACATCTGGTCGCACAAGGGCTCTCTCGCCTCGCCGATCGTCAAGGACGGCGTCAGCATCCAGGCCTACCACACCGAGCCCGAAGTCTATGGCTGGGACTCCGGCGAGGCGGCGATGGCCCGGCCGGGCGTGATCGCCCACGAGGCCGGCCACTTCCTGGGGCTGCCCGACCTCTACGACACGCAGTCGCCGCAGGCCGAGGGCGTCGGGAAGTGGGACATCATGGGAGCGGGGAGCTGGAACAACGACCAGAAGACCCCCGCGCACTTCTCGGCCTGGTGCAAGATGCGGCTGGGCTGGCTCAGACCGGTCGAGGTCACCGCCAGCGGCAACTGGAGCCTGGACGGCCTTGCGGCGGGCCCCAACGCGGTGATGGTCCGGGAAGGCTACGCCCCCGACGAGTTCCTGCTGATCGAAAACCGCGACACGACCGGCTTCGACGCCGCGCTGCCAGGCCACGGCCTGCTGGCCTGGCACATCGACGAGAGCCTGCTGGCCACCTGCCTGGGCGCCAACGACTGCAACGCTCACGAAGACACTCACTTCATGGTGGCGTTACTGCAGGCCGACGGCAGAAACGATCTGGAGAAGACCAGCGGGGGCAACCGCGGAGACGGCGGCGACCCGTTCCCGGGCACCGGCGACAAGCGACTTCTGGCGCCCGACACCACGCCTCACACCCGGTCCTACTCCCGGGGGCCGGTCGGGGTCGTGCTGCGGAACATAGGTGACCCGGGCAACCGGATGACCTTCGAGGTGGGGCTCTCCGGACGCGCCCGGATCCTGGGGGTGCAGGCGCAGCGACCCGTCGTGAGCAGGCCGCAGGATAACGTGGCCGTGATGGTGCAGCTTCGCAACGACGGCGAAACGGGTCTCGTACTGGAGCCCGGCCTGGCCTTCGACAACCGCTCGACGGGATACGCCGTCACCTCCGCGCCCGCCGCCCCGGTGCTGCTCTCCGCCGCGGAGACCCGGTGGCTGACCTTCGCCGTGCGGGTGCTGGCGGACGCCCCGCTCGGAGACACCGCCGTCTCCGCCACGCTGACGGCCCGCGACGTCGAGAGCCAGACCACGGCCATCGTCACGGTCATTCCCGGCGCCGAGCGGGTGTCGGTGTTCGCCGACGATGCCGAACAGGGGCTCGGCAATTTCAGTTCCACCGGCGCCTGGGCGACGACCACCGAGCGGGCCCACTCGGGCTCGTCCTTCCACGAGTCTCCCGCGGGCAAGTACGCCAATAACCTCGACGTTGCGATCACCAGCCGCAACCTGACCGTCACCGGCGCCAGCACCGCCGTGCTGAGCTACTGGCAGTCTTACGACACCGAGGCCAACTACGACTTCGGGCGCGTGCAGGTCTCGCTCGACAACGGTCCGTTCAAGGAGGTCGCCGGGACCCGAGTCTCCGGAGTGCAGCCCGGGTTCAGCCGGGTCGAGGTGGGGCTTCCGGGTCTCTCCGGCGTTTCGAAGTTGCGGCTTCGCTTCCGGTTCACCTCCGACGGCAGCCTGCAGGGCGAAGGGTGGTTCGTGGACGACATCTCGCTTTCGTGCGATGTGCCGTTCCGCTGGACCGTGCGAGAGTTGCCGGTCCTGAACGTGACCGAGCTGCGAGTTGGCGTCACCCGCCTGTCGGTGGGGGCGTCTTTCGGATGCACCGCGTCGGTGAGGAACGAGGGGCCGACGACGGTGACGGTGGGCCGGGCCTCCCTGGTGCTCGCCGGCAGTTCGCTCGCCGCCGGTCGGGTCACGTCGGCCTGGCGGCTCGAAGCGGGCGCGAGTCTGTCGGTGCCGTTCACGGTGCTGGCCACCTCCGCCGGGGCCGGTTCGGTGACGAGCCTGGTGCTCGATGCCGTCGACCCGAGCAGTGGCGCCGCCGTGCCGGTGGCCACGAACCTGGCGGCGGCCCAAGAGGTGACGGTCCTGCGAGCGGCAACCCTGCTGGTGCGACACTTCGGGCCGGTCCCGGCCGAGGTGGGGCGGGGCCAGGCGAGCGTTCCGGTGAGGGTGGTGGTCGAGAATACGGGCGAGGCCGAGGCGCGCATCGACGGGGGCTCGCTGCTTCTCGGCGGCTCCGCGGACGGGTACCGGATCGAGGGGCCGGCGATCGGCTCCTGGTCGCCCGAGCGCGTGACCACGCTCAGCTTCACCGTGACTCCTCTCGGCACCGCGCCGCTCGGGGTGACTTCGCTCTCGGCGACCGTGTGGGGAGCCGAGGCCTTGGAACCGGGCCGGGCCCTGTCGGCGGCCGGACCGGCTGGCGCCACGGCGGCCTGGCGCGTGCTCTCGCCTGCCGTGCTCTCGCTCACCGGTTGGCAGGCGCCTGCCGTCGTCTCGGCCGGGCAGGCCTTTGCGGCCACGGCGGCCCTCGCCAACACGGGCCAGACGACTGCCGTGCTCGAGGGTCTGGCGCTCGCGACGGCGGGCGGCCGCATCACCTCCTCGAGCTGGACCGGGCTGCGTCATGTCGCCGGCGGGGCGTCCGTGACGCAGACGTTCCGGTGCACTGCCGCGATTGACGCGTCGCCGGGTCCCGTCTCCGCGTCGCTGGTCCTGTCGGCCACCGACCTTCTGACGCACGCCGCCGTCGGAGGCACGAGCGGTCCCATGGCGCTGACGACTGTCGAGAGTCCGGCGCGGCTGGTGGTCAGCCTCCCGGGCTCCGCCTACACGACCGTCAGCCGCGGACAGCAGTTCCCGGTTCGAGTGCTGCTGTCGAATGCGGGCCAGGCCACGGCCCGGACGCAGGGGAGCCGGGTCCAGTTCAGCACGGCCGGCCTCGAGCTTTCGACCGCCCCGCTGCAGGGCTTGCGACTCACTGGCGGGACGACCGCGTCGATCGAACTGACGGCGCGAGCCGTGTCGGCGACGGCCCGCGTGACGGCGAGCCTGGTGGAACTGGACGCCGTCGACGTCAACTCCGGGTTGCCCTGCTGGCAGCGTGCGGGGCCGGTGGTGCTCGCGTCGGTCGACATCCAGCGGCCCGCGGCGTTGACGATCGTCCGGATTGACGCCGCGGCCGCCTCGGTAGTCATAGGGGCCGGCACCACCGTCACGGTGCGAGTGACCAACGACGGCGAGGCCGCTGCTCGGTTCGATTCCGCCCGGCTGCTGGTGAGCCCTGCCGGTCTCCTGGAGGCCGGCGCCTTGAGCCCGACGCTGGAGCTGCGCGGCGGGCAGAGTGCGTCATTGAGCTTCGCCGTGCGGGCGCTGGCCGCCGGGACCGCGCGCGTCACGGGCGCGTCAATCGGCGCCCGAGACGCGAACAGCGGGCAGGCTGTCTCCGTCGCAGCCGCGGTCGAGCTGACGCTTCCCACGATCAAGCTCGGCCTTGTTCCTCGAATGCGGCTGACCATCCGTTCGCCCCGCTATCTGGTCGACGGCGTGCCCCCGACGGTACTGCTCGACGCGAGCGGGTCGAGCGATCCGCAGGGCGGGGTGCTGGGTTATACCTGGAGTTATGCCGGGGGCCCAGGCCCGGCCCCGGAGGTCGCGGCGTCCGTCGCGCCCAGCGTCATCTTGACGCGGACCGGCACGCATCGCTTCCTGGTCGAGGGCCGGGCCTCGACCGGTCTCACCGCCTCGGCCAGCGCGGCCGTGGAGGTGCTCGCGAACCACGCGCCGGTCGTCTTCCTGCGTCACGGAGGAATCGAACTGGTCGGGCGTCGCGTCACGGTGACGGCCAGCGCGAGCGATCTCGACGGCGACGAGCTGAGCTGCGTCTGGAGGATGCTGTCTCAGCCCAGCCCGGTCGCGTCGACCACGTCGCCGGCGCGCTCGGCCAGCTTCATCCCCGGCAATCCAGGACTGTTCCGGCTCGAGGTGAGGCTCGAGGATGGGAAGGAGGGGCGGGCCGCCGCGGAGAGTTCGATCGAGGTCCGGGAGGGGAGCACCGCGGCGTTGCAAGTCTGGCCCGGCAACAACCTGATCTCGCTGCCGCTCGCGCCGTGGACGACCGACGGCCGGGCCTATGACGCGGCGTGCCTGCTGGCCGACACCGGCGCCAGCGCGGTCGCGCGGCAGGTCGCTCCGCAGGGCGGCGCGGCCCGGTTCGAGGCCTGGATGCCGGGGAGCGGCCCGGCGTTCGGCTTGGAGGCGGTGGCCGGTTATGTCCTCCTGGGCGTGAAGCAGCCGCGCGTCATCCACTGGCTCGGAAGCCCCTGGCCGCGGTCGGCAGTGTGGCTCGCCGCGAGGCGACCGCTGTCACTGGTGGGGTATCCGCGCGGCGTGCCCGCGGGAGAGACCCTGAGCACCTTGCAATCCCGCTGCGGAGGCCGGTTTATCGTGCACACGGCGCCGGGGGCGGACGGGCTCTCGCATTTCAGGGTGTTCCTGCCCGGCCTGACGCCCGAGTCGGCACCCCGGCCGGGCGCCGGTTACCTGCTCGGACTCGTGGAGGATGTCTGGATCCAGCTTCCCGAGTGACCGTGGCAGCGATGGGACACGAGATGGAGAGAATCGAATCGCACGTTCGGACGGGTAGCCCGGAGTTCGCGGCCAACAGGCAGCAGATGCGAGAGCTGGTCGAGCGCCTCCGCGCGGAGACCGCGCAGGCCAGGCTCGGCGGCACCGAGCAGGCGCGCAAGAAGCACACCGACCGCGGCAAGCTGCTCGTGCGCGAGCGGATCGAGCGGCTGCTCGACCCCGATACGCCGTTCCTCGAACTCTCCACGCTGGCCGCCCACGGGATGTACGGGGGCGAGGTATCGAGCGCGGGGCTGGTCACCGGCCTCGGCGTCATCCACGGCCGTGAGGTGGTCGTCGTGGCGAATGACGCCACCGTCAAGGGCGGCACCTATCACCCCATCACGCTCAGGAAGCACCTGCGCGCGCAGGAGATCGCGCTCGAGAACCGGCTGGCCTGCGTCTACCTGGTCGATAGCGGCGGCGCCTTCCTGCCGCTGCAGGCCGACGTCTTCCCGGATCGCGAACACTTCGGTCGCATCTTCTTCAATCAGGCGAGGATGTCGGCGCTCGGTATCCCGCAGCTCGCCATCGTGATGGGAAGTTGCACCGCGGGCGGGGCCTACGTGCCGGCCATGTCCGACGAGGTCGTCATCGTCCGGAACCAGGGCACGATCTTCCTCGGAGGTCCGCCGCTGGTGAAAGCGGCCACCGGCGAGGAGGTGACCGCCGAGGAGCTGGGCGGCGGCGACGTTCATGCCAGATCCTCCGGGGTGGCCGATCACCTGGCGGACGACGACGAGCACGCGCTGGCGATAGCGCGCGACATCGTGCAAAACCTCGGCCCCCGCCCCGCGCCGCTGCTGGCGCGCGACACGCCCGAGCCACCGCACTACGACCCGGCGGAGCTGTACGGCATCGTGCCGGTCGACACGCGCAAGGCCTATGACATCCGCGAGGTGCTGGCTCGGCTCGTCGACGGCAGCCGGATGCACGAATTCAAGGCGCTCTACGCCACCACGCTGGTGACCGGCTTCGTGCGCATCGGCGGCTATCAGGCTGGCGTCGTCGCCAACAACGGCGTGCTCTTCAGCGAGAGCGCGCTCAAGGCCACGCACTTCATCGAACTCTGTGACGCGCGCGGCATCCCGCTCGTGTTCCTGCAGAACATCACCGGCTTCATCGTGGGCAGCCAGTACGAGCGCGGCGGCATCGCCAAGGACGGCGCCAAGATGGTCAACGCCGTGGCCAACGCCCGGGTGCCCAAGTTCACGTTGAGCGTCGGAGGCAGCCACGGGGCCGGCAACTACGGGATGTGCGGCCGGGCCTATGGTCCGCGCTTCCTCTGGATGTGGCCCAACTCGCGCATCTCGGTGATGGGCGGCGAGCAGGCCGCGAGCGTGCTCTTGCAGGTGAAGCTCGACCAGTTGCGCGCGAAGGGACAGGACCTTTCCGAGGAGGAACAGGCGGCCTTCAAGGCGCCGACGCTGGCCAAGTACGAGGAAGAGGGCAGCCCGTACTTCAGCACGGCACGCCTGTGGGACGACGGGATCCTCGACCCGCTCGAGACGCGCGATGCGCTATCGCTGGCGATAGCAGCTTCCGCACGGGCGCCGATGCAGCCTCCGGGCTACGGCGTCTTCAGGATGTAGGGCGGCTCACTGTTTCCACCACCACCAGAGGGCACCTTGCCGTGCCTCCGGCGGTAGGGTAAGGTTGGGGTGGATTCGGAAGACGACTGCCGTCGTGGGAAGCTGGTGAGGGAGGGCCGTCATGGGGAGTCCGGCACGGAAGCTGACCTGGTCACGCTTGCTGTTCATTGCGCTCGTCACAGGCTGCGTCGTGTTCTGGTATCACCCGCTGCTGCTCGAGATTGCCCGAAGCCGGCTGGGGCTCATCCCGGTGGACCCGCTCGGGGGTCTGCGCGAGTCGGTCCCACGAGAGCATCGCGGACCGCCACAGCAGGCGCGCGGCGAACCCGGCCCGTTGAAGCCGGCTTCCGGCACGGACGCGGCCGCCGTCTACCCGGCCCTCTATCCTCGCGGCGTCGGGCTCGACGGCTTCGTGTGGCGCGTGTTCCAGGACCAGATTGCCCTGGGGGCGGCACGGTTGGCCGCGATCCGCTGCCTCGACCCCGCGGTCGTCGAGGCGGCCCTGCCCGCGGCGCAACCGCTGCCGGCGAACGGCAGCCTGCCCGATCCGGGTGAGCTGGCGAGATTGCGCGGTCTGCTCGGGGCCTCCCGGTGGCTGCTGCCCACGGTCGAAACCGCGGACGGCCACCGGGTCCGAGCGCGCTTGCTGCTGGTCGAGGGGACGGACGCGCGAGCCGGTTCGAGGACTCTGGGCACGGCCGAGTGGGATGCGAGCGACTCGGCCGGCGCTGCCCTCGCGCTGTGGCAGCTGGGGCGCGAGGGTCTTCTGGCACTCGGCGCAAAGCGTCCGGTCCAGGCACCCGGGGCCGACGAGCTTCGGCTGGTACCGCCCGAGCCGCTCGCACTTCTCGAGAACCTGCTCTCGCACGGAGCCCTGCCCGACGGGAACCCCGCGCTGCCCAGCGCGTGGCCCACGCCCGCCACCGAGTCCACGCGCCTCGGCTACCTTCTCACCAGCGGCCACGCGGCCCAAGGCCCACGCCTGCTGGTGCGAGGAGCGGCGCTGGGAGAGCTGGCGAGGTTGACCGACGTGGAGTCGTCCTCGGTCGACCTGAGCCGGGCCCTGGCCAGCCTCGCGGCGCGCCACACCTCCATTTCGATGAAGCTCCTGGAGCCGTGGCTTGCCCGGGACCTCCCTCGAGCCCGCTGGCTTGCCGAAGCCTGCCGCAGCGCCCCGGACAAGCTCCCGAGAGTGCCGGGCTCGGAGTTCGTACACTGGTTGGCTGTCGATCGGGCGATGGACCCACCTTCCATGGGACCGATGGTCGCCGACCTCAGGGCGCGGGGAGTGCCCCTGGCCTTCCTGGTTGCGGGCACCGCTCGCTGGCTCGGGGTCGGACTCGGACGCCAGTACAGCACCGAGTGGCTCACGTCGGCCTGCCCGCCCGCGGGAGCCGCGCAGGGGGCGGCGAGCTTTCTGGCGATGCTGACGGGTCCGAACGGCTCCCTGGCGGCCATGGTGACGGAGGCCGGACGTCGCCTCGCGAGCGAGCACGGCCAGTTCCCTCGTTCGCAGGCCTGCGAGGCGGCGGTCGCGCGTCCCCGGAAGCTCGACGAACTCGAGCTGCGTTCGGAGCTTGTGGCCTTGCCTGCCTCCGAGTACTACTGCATCGCCCGGTGGCGCTGGGGGGTGGATCAGGAAGCGGATGCCATGCGGCAGGCGGTCGAGAAGAGCCTGCCCCGGGCGTCGGCCTTCAAGTCCGCGCTGGAGAACGAGGCCAGACAGTCTCCGGGGCCCGCCTGGGTGAAGATGGTCGAGGATTGGCTGCAGGAAGAGCCTCTCAATCCGTTCGCGCAGCAGGCCGACTTCGATGCCCATCTGTGCCACGGTGCGCGCAAGGTGTCGGACCTGCACACCGGTTGGGAACTCGGTAACGCCGTGGATATGCTGGTCTACCAGCGGTTCGCCAATCATCCACCGCTTCTTCTCGGGCTGGATGGCGCCCTCGACGCCCTGCGCTTCGAGCTGGATGTGGATCCGTGGAGCCCGTCGGTCTGGACCGATCTGCTGAGCGTGATAGGCCACGCCGCGCCAAGCTGGGCCGAACTCGAACCCGAGCTGGCGCGGGCCCGCGAGCGGCTACCCGACTCGCAGACGGTGGCCGTCGCCGAGGCCAAGCTCCATCGCGCCTGGTTGTCGCCGATGGCGGAGGCCGCGTGCTACCGCCGTTCGGCCGAGCGATTCCCGAGCGATTGCCACGCGGTGCAGCAACTCTGCCGTCTGCAGATTGAGGGCCGCGACTTCGCCGCGGCGGAACAGACGTTGACCGAGCTGGCGCGCCGCACGCCACGGGAAGATGATTTGCTCGTTGCCGCTCAGTTGAACGCGCTTGCCAACGAGTACATGACCGTCGGGCAGCTCGACAAGGCGGCCAGGCTGGTCCGGCAGTCGGCCGAGATCGACGAGTGGAAGGCCGACACCACCCAGGTTCTCGGGCGTCTGTCGATCCTGCAGGGAAAGGTCCCGGAGGGGCTCGCGTCCTTCGCTCGCGGTGACGAACGGTACCGCAGCGTGAGGGGCGGCTATCTCGCGGTCCGGGCCCTCCTCGAGGCCAAGAACACGCAGCAGGCGCTGGCTCATGCCGCTGAACTGGAAGGCCGGGCCACCGAGCAGAACAGCCTGTTGCGCGATCTCGGGCGCACGTTTCTCTGGGCAGGCGACTCGGAGACAGGTCTGGCGTACCTGCGCAAGGCGCAGGAACGGCACCCATCGTCCCTCCTGGAGCGGGATCACTTGATGCTGCAAACGCCTGAGCTGGCCGGCCATCCCATGACCTGTCGGCGGGTCGAAACCCTCTCGGCGTGGCTGGCGGCCTGCAAGTGGAGACTGGAGTGGGAGTGGCTCGTCAATCTCCGTTCCAATCCGTATCCCGAGGCGATCGACGCGATGCTCGAGCACTCCGCGGACCCCGGCGTGGGGCGAAGCTATGCGCTGCAAGTGGCCACCGTAGCTGGTCTGAACCTCGGACTGCCACCCACCGCCTCGCCCGAGGAGTGCCGGCGCGCCCAGGAGAAGCTCGCCGCGTGGTGGCAAGGGGCGCGCCCCGGCTACCTCGAACGCCAGTTCGGCGGTGTCACCAAGCCGAAGTGACGCCGTGAAGCGCACACGTCGGGCTCCCGCGGGAGCTGGAAACCTCGCCTCGCGGGCCCGTTCCCGGACCTCGCCCGGCAACTCGGCCGTTTCTCCACGCAAGGGCCCGGCCAGAGGCCCGGTTGAACAGCGCCCGTCCTCTCTACCCCCCGATGCGCCGGGGCCGGTGAAAGCGCCGGCTGGACGACGCCTCCCTGCTGGGTGCCGCTCCATCGACCGGCTCTGCAAGCTCGCCCTGGTGGCCACGCTCGTCACCGGGAGCGGTTGGCTGCTCTGCATGGTCCTGCTGCCGGAGTGCGTGCGAGTGCCGGCAAGGCAGATGGAACTGCCGCCGTCGTACCCGCACGCGATCCGTCAGGCCCATCCGGCCGAGGCCTCCATTCGAGGGAACGCGCGGCTTCTGCAGTTGGCCTGCGAGACCCGGGCAGCGTGTGGCTCCATCGAGGCCGCGAAGATCGTCTGCCACGGGTTGCGATCGCTGATGGGAAGTGAGCCCTCGTTCGAGGGAGGCGAGCCAGGCCCGATCCGGGAAGCCCCGCTCTCCCCCGAGGCCGTCTTCGCCAGGTGGGCGAGGCACGAACCTGTAGACAGCTTGTCCGTCGCCTGCCTTGCGGTGCAGCTCCTGGTCGAATCGGGGCTCGACTGCCGGCTCGTGAAATTCGGGGAGGGACGAACTCCTTGGGCCCGCGCCTGGGCTGGTCTCGAGCTATGGCACGAGAGCCAGAGGGCGTGGTTCCTGGTCGATCCCTCGATGGGACTGACGTTCAATCGCTCCACCGGGTTTCTGGCCGCCAGCGAACTCAGAGACGCCCGAAGGTCGGGGAAGCGCTTCGACGTCCGAGGCCCCTGGTGTTTGTCGCGACGCTCTTGCTGGGCTGTGCACTGCTGGGCCTGCAGATCGCAGTCTCGGACTCTCTGCTGGAGGAGGACGCCTTCATCGGGTTTCGCTTCGCCAGGAACCTCGCCACCGGTCACGGCCTACGCTTCAACGCCGAAGAGCCTCCCGTGGAAGGGTTCTCGAACACCCTCTGGCTGCTTCTGCTGGCAGCGGGTTTCAGGGCGTGGCCGGACATGGCCCAGGTATCTCTCGCCTTGGCCTTCATGTTCGGGGTCCTGCAGCTCGCGCTGGTCGGCTGGATGGCCTGCCGTGCCGGTGCCGGGGCGTGGCTCCCTGTCCTGCTGCTGGCAACCAACATCTCCTTCGCCCGCTCCATCACGACTGGCCTGGAAACCCCGCTCTGTTCCTTTCTGACCCTCCTGGCGGCCTGCCTGTGGGTAGCCGAATCGCCGCACCCCAGCCCGGGCCGTCTGGCGATGACCGCCGGAGTCTGCTGGCTCCTGACCCTGGCCCGCGCCGATGGCTGGTTTCTCTTCTTGGGGCTTTCATGCATCCGGGTACTCTCCGGGGGCGCCCGGACCGTCGCCCGTTCGCTCAGCTACTGGTGGTGGCCGTATCTGAGCCTGACGCTCCTGTACCTCGCCGTGCGATGGAGCTACTTCGGAAGCGTGGTCCCCTACATCTACTATGGCCGGCTGCTGAACCAGCGGGGAGAGCTACTGGCGCGTCTGCTGCCGGGGCTGCAGTACGTCGCGGCGGCGCTCTTCTGGAACCTACCGTTTCTGATAGGACTGGCAGGTCTGGAGCGCATCGCGCGCTCGCGGAGTGCGATCCGGATGTCACTCGTGGTGACGATCCAGTTCACGCTCGTGGCGTTGGTCGGCGGGGATGCGGGCTACATCTGCTTCTATCGTTTCGTCATGCCGGTGGCCGGTCTCATCGCGCTGCTGGCGCAGCAAGCCTATCTGCGGTTGGCAACGACGGGCCGCACGAGGGTGGTGGCCGGTGCGACGCTTGCTCTCGTTCTCGCCGGGAACCTGCAGGTTCTGCCCGGACCCGACGACCACTGCACTCTGGAGTTCAATCCGCTCCTGGTCTCGGCCCGGCAGGGGGTCGCGGGATTCGAGCTATCGCTGCAGCGCTTCGCAGATCGCCTCTCGCTCGGGGACGGCCACTACGCGAACTACTCGTTCGATGGCGAAGTCTCCACCCATCTCTCCGGATCGGTCGACACCCGCGGCGAGCTGGCCTGCGATCAGGCCGGGAGAATGGCCTACTTCTGGACCGGCCCCTTCTTCGATCTGGGAGGCCTGGTCATGCCAGGCCCATCCCGCGGCCCCTTCCTGCTGGACGCGCATCATCGGCCACGCTGGTACCTGCTCGTGTACGAGCAACTTTGCGCTCACTGGCAAACGCTGGCGAGTTCAGGCTATCGCATCGAGCGCGTCTATGCCTCCGCCAGCGGAGGCCTGGACTACCTGCGCTACTGTCTTCTGATCCGCTCCGACCGGCAGGGCGTCCGGATGACGCCGTCGCTCTTCGGCCGGGTCGACTTTCGATGGTGGCTATTGCCGGAGGAACGGATCGTGTTGCTGCTGGAAGGCGAGCGACCGGTGATCGACGGTCCCGGCCACTTCGTCGATGACGAGCGGACGCGACATCTCGCGCCGCCCTATGTCGCGTGGTTCGCACGAGCCGACCGGTTGCGCTCTCGTCGGTGAGCCGGGCACTCTCCGCCTCGCTCGCCGGCCGGCCCCGGCGCGGTTCAGTCGTCGTTCGAGTCCCGCGTGGTGGCGAGGATCTGACGAGTGGTCATCGACCGGCAGTCGAGCCGCCACAAGCCCAGGTACGGAGTGCCAGCCAGCGCCGTGTCGTCGTCGAGCCACTGGACCCACTCGATCCACTGCTCGGTGGGGTCGAACTCCACGGGCTCCGGGCGGGCGTGGTCCGCGTCGACCAGGAAGACCGGCGCGAGCGCCTGCCGCACCAGCGCCTTGCGGCCACGCATCATCACGGCCGGGACATCGTAGGAGCCCATCCGGTCGAGCTGCAGCACCGAGATACCGCCTGCGCGCGGGCTCCTCAGGACCAGCAGGTGCCAGGCGCCGCTGGGCGTGACCTCGTGAAACATGCCCAGCCGGGGGCCGGTCAGACCGCCCGTCGGAACGGTGCGGTCGACATGGCAGTCCGGGTCGAACGGCCCCGTTCTCGGCAGCCACTCGAGCATGAAGGGATGAGCCACGTTGCCGGCGTCGAGCGCGCGGAGGAACAGCCGGCCGGTCGTCTCGAACGCCTTGACCGCGGCGGTCGGGCCGGCCTCGGCCCAGAGCACGGTGCGTTCGGAAGAGCCGGTCTCCTTCGGCACCAGATAGGCCCCGCCGGGCATCGGAATGGCCCGGAGCGAGTCGGTGAAGCGCAGGCCCGACGTGCCGAGGCGGACGCAGCGCCGGGCGGCGCGATCGACGTGCCAGAAGCTCGTTCCGACATGGTCGGGCAACTCCTTGACGGCGAGCTGGAGCACCGCCTCGCGGCAATCCGGCGACCAGGTCGCCTTCAAATGCGAGGCAAGAGGCCGTTCGGATGCGTCGAGTCCGGCACCGTCGAGACGGACGACGCTGGAACCGTCGAGCCGGCAGAGGCCGAACTGCCCGTCGGACAGGACCAACAGGTCGTACGGAGCCCCGGCGAAGAGACTGTTCTCAACGAACCGGGCACCGGGGAGCGGATTGCCCTTGTCGTCGAGCGGGCGCGCCGGCGCGACGGTCGCGCGCTCGGGGTCGAGCCGCCACCGGCCGCGCATGCGGGGTTCGAAGCCGGCGTCGTTGGGCGAGTCGAACTGGAAGAGCATGCCGGCGCCGTCGGGGTTCCGGATGGCGGAGGTGTGGTTGCCCGCCAGGAACAGCCGTCCGAGTTTCCCCGCGGGGGGGGCCGCGGCGACGCCGGCGCCCTCTGCCAGGTGCAGCAGTTCGCGAAGGGCCTCGCGCTGGCTGTACATGCCGATCGACCACCAGTCATGGCGATAGGAGGGCCACGGAGGGAAGAAGGGGTGCGAGAAGAGCCGCTCCGCGGGGTTGGAGACCGTGGGCGAGCAGACCCAGAGGTAGCTGTCGCTCATCGGCAAGACCGAGGTCGAGATGCCCGCCAGCATTCCGGTCAGTTCGTCGACCGACCAGCTCTTGACGGCGCGCGAAGCGAGCCAGGAGAGAGCGCCGGTCTTCGGATCCATGACCGCCAGCCTGGCTTCGTCGTCGTCCTGCCAGGGAGAGGAGCCGGGCGAGCGCATCGGCTCGAACAGCGACGGCGCGACTCGCGCCTCGATGACCAGCCGATCGCTGCCCGGCACGCGAGCGCACTCCTCGATCCGCTCGAAACGCCTGGGACCCATCGCATCGGCCGCGAGCCTGCCGGCGCCGTAGGTCACCGGGAAGAGCAAGAACCCGGCGGCGGCGCCGGCCAGCGCGAACTTGAAACGCCGCCGTGCGCTCTGCTCCAGGGCGGCGTGAAAGGTGACCGCCGAGGCCAGCAGAAACGCGCACACGCTCACCGGCCAGAAGAGCGGGATGCGCACCGGCAGCACGAACATGCCGGCCGCCACGGGGAAGGCCACGGCGAACCCGAGCAGCCCAGCGGTGAGCGGGCTGTGCACCACGGCCGAGAAGAACAGCCCCGAGGTGAGCGCCAGCGTCGCCTCGTAGGGCCAGACGAGGAAGTGGGTGAAGCGATATCGCTGGGCCCCCTGCTCGACCTGCTGCACGGTGAGACCGAGCGCCAGGCATATGGCCAGACAGGCGACGAGGCCGAAGCAGGCCTTGGCCGCCCAGAGGCGCCACCGCGCGACCGGCCGCGTCCAGAGCAGATCGAGGGTGCCGCGGCTGACCTCGGAGCCGACCAGGCTGGCCCCGATGCAGGCCGAGAGCACCACGATGACGATCTGGCTCACCAGATAGTCGTCGCTGAAGTCCTGGATGATGTCGAGCGCCCTCAGCGCCGGCAGCAGCGCCAGCACGGCCACCAGCACGGCCAGCAACATGGCCCGGTTCTCACGCCATTCTTTCCAGAGCATCGAGAACATGACAGTGCCTCCTAGGGCTTCAGGCTGTAGGCTGTAGACGGTAGACCGGTGGTAGTAATGCGAGAGTTACTAGAAGACGGCCAGTTGCCTGGGGGGAGAGGTGCCGTCCAGCTCCACGAGCGAGACCGTGCGATCGGTCACGTGCAGGAGCCGGCGGTCGTCGAGCCAGAAGAGCCACTCGTCGAGCTTGCGGAACAACTCGGCCCGGGGCCCGGGAAGGCCGGCGCCCCCCCGCAGCGGCGCCAGGGTCATCTTCTCGACGTCGAGCAGCATGAAGCGATTGAAGTTGCCCTTTCCGAGCCACAGGTGGGCGACGAGATGGCGGCGATCCGGCGAGAGCCGCGAGGCCGACATGCGCACGTGGCGGCCCAGGTCGAGCCGGCCCGCCGGCGCTCCGCGGGCGTCGAAGCGCAACACGACTCCGTTCCAGTCTCCGTCCTTCGCGGCTTCCAGCGCGTGGAGCAGGAACCCGCCCCCGGGGATGAGTTGCGGGGGGTCGTGGAGCAGGATCGGACCCGTCAGTTCCGCGGAGGCCAGGCCGTTTCCTTCCGGCTTGACGAGGGTGAGCCTGTAGCGGTTCCGGGGATCGCGCGTGGTGGCGTGCACGAGCTTCCAGTCCGCGGGAGAGATGCCGGTGGATTCAAGAGACACGGACGATGAATCGACGGGTGGGA
>CAZSVK010000001.1:41957-42894 GCA_964610245.1 uncultured bacterium | reverse complement strand
ATCGAGGACGACTCGGGCCGAGAACGCCGGATGGCGGCCCTGCAGCCGGCCGCAGCCGGCCGGGGTTCTCGGATAGGCTCTTAGCCGAAGCGGTAGTGCTTGCGGACGGCCTTGTGAACGTGCCAGGTGCAGTCCAGCCCTTGCGGGAAGGCGACCAGGTCTCCCGCGCCGATGCGGACTTCGCCCGCCTTGCTCGACACCGTCACGTCACCCTCGAGGAAGAAGCACATCTCGCGGTCTTCGTAGTGCCAGTCGAACTTCGAGGGCTCCTTGGTCCAGATGGGCCAGCCGAAGACCCCCAGCTCGTCCAGTTCCTTGCGCTCCGCTTTCCTGACGTCAATCCGCATACGAATCACCCGGCACGATGTTCAGACTGAACGGAACCGTCACCGTCGTGAAGACCACCTTCACCTTGAACGCGCCGCTGATCGAGCACGAGATCACGCGGCCGTCGGTCTGATCGTAGCGCAGACTGCCGCTCATCTGCCCCGTCCCCTGCTGGCCGGGCAACGTCGTGGCCTTCACGTCCAGCTTGGCCACCAGATGGCCGCCCGCGTTCTCGAAGGCCGCCAGCTTGCAGTCGATGTTCATCTTCAAGGGAGGCATCTGGACCGGCACGTTCAGGTCCGGCGTGTACATCGTGCGGACGCCCGCCCAGGTCGCCCCGACGTCCACCGCGCCGCCCGGCAGCGGCATGTAGAGCAGCGCCAGGTTCCGCAGGTCGACCGCCGGGCCCGAGACCGTGCCGGTCAGCTCGCTCAGGTCGCCCTCGCCGTCCGCCCGGTAGGTGCCCTCGCCATGACCCGACGGCACGTTCTGCCCGCGGGAATCCATGACCGCCTTCGCATGGAAACCGTCGCCCTCGGCCGAGGCGATCTGCTCGGCGATGGTCACGACCACGTCTCGCACGCCCTGCGTCGGGATCTCGGCGTGCATC
>CAZSVK010000001.1:16669-41947 GCA_964610245.1 uncultured bacterium | reverse complement strand
GTTCGCGGCCCGGTGGTAGAACAGCTTGTTCGGGGCGGCCTGCGCGGTGGCGCAGCACGTGAGGATGAAGGCCAGGACGAGGGGCAGGCTCAGAAGCGGTCGCAGCATGTTCTTGTCTCCCAAAGGCACATGGTTCGAGGAAGCCGGACAGTATAAGCCAGCGAAGTCCTCCTTACAACCCCATTTGTGACGGAGATTCCAATTTCCGGGGGGGCGCCCGCGGCAGGGTCGTGATAGGATCGAGGAGCAGTTTGGACCGGGATTCCGGGGAGGGAAGCCTCATGATTCGTCTTTGCGTGCGCCTGGGCCTCGTGGCTGTCATGTTCTGGTCGAGCGCCTCGGCGGCGCTTGCCGCGGGCGGCGATCTGGCCGACGGCTACCTGCGGGCCCGCCGGGTGGTGGCCGCCCATCTCTCGGAGGTCAAACTCAACAGCGTCTACGGAACGCCGGCCTTCGACGAGAAGGGACGGCGTGTTGATGACCTCTTCCTTAACTTCACCGGTCGAGACGCCAAGGGACGGCCGATGCTGATGTCGCTCACGCTGGCCCCCGACGGCGCGCTCACCGGCGAGCACGAGGCCGACAACCCGCGCCTCGATCGCTTTGGCCATCACGCGAAGCCGGGCCTCGAACTCGATGCCTGGTTCCCCCCCGAGGAGGCGGTGGCGATCGCCATCGCCAGCCATCCCGGACATCCTCCCACCCAGGGGATCTCGCTCGCCTACCACAACTCGACGGAATTCGGGAACCGGGTCGTGATGGTGCTCTACTGGGTGCACGAGGGGCGCGTGCGCGACGTGGTGCTGGACGCCCGCTACGGCCGGGTCCTGGAGGTCGGCGACCAACCGGCGCCCGGCAAGCGCCCCCGGGCACGCTAGCGCCAGACGCATGTATCCCATTCCCGGCGCACTCCCTATACTGCAGAGCATGAACGTCCGGGAGTGGAGCGCCGACTGTTACGGCTGCGAGGGCGACCTGGATGACGCGCCTGCCCTCGAGGCGGCCTTGCGGCGCGGCGCCGAGTCGGTGGGCGCCCTCGTTCTCGGCGCCTCCTGCACCCGCTACCAGCCGATCGGGGTGACCGTCTTCCTCCCGCTGGCCGAATCCCATGCAATGGTCAGCACGTGGCCCGAGTTCCGCTACGCCCTCGTCTCGGTTCTTCTCTGCAACGAGCAGATGGATCCGGGAGCCGTGCTGGCCGCCGTCCGCGACACGCTGCGCCCCACCGATGTTCGCGTGAACACCATCGAGCACCGGGTGGAAGCGGCGCCGTGACGCGCGCTCGGCGACGCTCGCCTCCGTGGCCGGGTCGTCCGTCGGGGTCGGAAACCTCTCTCCGGGGGGACGCAATCCTGCCCGTGCCGCTCCGGGCGTTCAGCGTGGGTGCGGCGTCTCGCCGCGGGCACGCCGGTTGCATGGATGGTCTGCGATGGACCAGACGAAACTCGCTTCGGCCCGTGATTCACGCCAGTCTAGCGACTTCGACACGAGCGTACTCCCCCACTGCGAGATCTGCGGTGACCTCTTCGGCGGCGAGCCGCTCGTTGCCTGCATCCGCTGCAACTCGCCTTTCCATCGCGACTGCTTCCAGCACATGGGCTCCTGCGCCACGTATGGCTGCGGGTGCACGACCGCCAGGCAATGGCTGGCGGCCCCCGACGTGCTGGCTCTCGAACTCGGCCTGACGGCCGGTCAGGCGGACCATGCGCCCGGAGCGCGCGAGCGGCGTGACTCGGGGCGGCAGGTTCGACCGCCCGGCAGCGCGGCTTCTCGAGATGGCCGCGCGGCATCTCCCGCCCCGGCTCGCAAGCGAAGGAACCCCGGGGTTCGCAATCAGGCCGGATCCGGCCGGCGCGCCAAGCCCGCCAAGCCCGCCAAGCCATACAGAGGCCCGACGGGTTCCCTTCGTGACGCGTTGTTGAAACGGGACTACAAGTACCCGAAAGGGACCTTGCGCGGGGACTGGGAACGGTTCCACCGGCCCGTGTCGGATCCCGTGCTCGGCCTGCTGTTCATGATCGCCTCGGTGGCGTCGCCCTTCATCGCGCCCGTGCCCCCCGGGACCTACATTGCCGCACCCATCGGGTTTCTGTTCGGCATCCTGATCTGCCTGCAGCGCGACTGACTTCGGCGACGGTGGTACGATCCACGGAGGCGCCGCCACCTCCCCGGCGATGGCGCCAGGGGACTCGGTGACGTCGCGCCGCCCCTGTGATGGGCGAGGCTCCTCCGTGATCGAGATTGCCGGATACGAGTTCCTGAAGAAGCTGGGTGGCGGCGCCGGCGGCACCGTCTATCTGGCCGAGCAGTGCAGCCTCCGGAGACAGGTGGCGCTCAAGGTGCTCTCCACGGTCCACTTCGAGGACGAGGAGGCGCGCAACCGCTTCCTCAACGAAGCCCACATCCTGTGCCGGCTCTCCCATCCCTGCGTGGTGGACGTCTACGACGCCGACTTCGCCGGCGGGACGGCCTACATCGCGATGCAGTTCCTCGAGAGAGGATGCCTGCGTCACGAACTGACGCGGCTGGGCAGACTGCCCCTGGAACGGGTCGCTCGCATCGGCGCCGAGGCCGCCCGTGGCCTGCACCATGCCCACCAGGCCGGGGTCATCCACCGCGACGTCAAGCCCGAGAACCTCTTCCTGGGGGCCGACGGCGCAATCAAGGTCGGCGACTTCGGCCTCGCTCGCAGCGAGTCGAAACTGGCGCCCGTCAACACCCAGAACGGCTACGTCGTGGGCACCCCGGGTTTCATCGCCCCCGAGGTCCTGGCGGGGGGCAAGGTCACTCCCGCCGCCGACACCTGGTCCCTGGGCGTCACCCTGTTCGAACTGGCCGCCGGCTCGGCGCCTCAACTCCGGGCGCTCCAGGAGGCCCAGGCGCGCTCGTCGCTGGAAGCCTCGCTGCCGGCGCCGTCGAGCCTCTTGCCCGGCGTGCCCGCCGAGTTCGACGCGATCGTCGCCGATTGCCTGGCCGCCGCCCCCGCGGGACGTCCGTCCCTCCCGGTCCTGGTCAAGCGGCTGGAGCGCCTCGAGCAGTTCCTGGGTTCCGGCTGCCCGGCACTCGCCCCCGGGACCTCCGGCAACCGGCCAGGGACGACCTCGAGCCCGCGGCCCCTCGGGATCCGCCTGGCCTTGGGCCTCGTCGTGAGCCTGGCCGTCGCCGCGTGCCTCCTGATCGCCCGGCTCGGCATGGAGCCCGCGGGGAAGGGCTCGCCTGCCGAGTTTTCCGTGCGCCAGCCGGAAGCCCAGGCGCTCGCGCCCGGCCATCCGGCCCCGGCCGCTCCGCGAGTTCCGGCCTCGAGTTCCGCCCCGGCCGGGCCGCGGCCGGCGCCGATCCGTCTGCTCACCACCGGCAGCGACCGCGCCCGGCTCGTGTTCGGCGCGCCGCAGCCCGCCGGGACCGCCTACCGGATCTTCGACCTCGACCGGGGCGGAGGCATCTCGCTCGAAGCGGCTGCCGGTGCGACCTCGGTGCTGGTCGCCGGCTTGCACGCAGACCGGGCCTACGAGCTCCGCCCTGCCGGCAACGCCGGCGCCGGCCGTCGGTTTCGCACCAGACCGAAGGGAGAGAGTCCCGCTCTCGTGAAGCTCGCGGGACCGGGTTGGGGGGGCAGCCATGTCGCCGTCGCGCGCTCAGGCGATCGGGTGGGCGTGCTCTCCTCGCACAACGATCGGCCGGGGGGCAGGGTCCTGTTCTTCGAGAGCCCGGATGCCGGCCAGACCTGGTCGGAGGCGAGGGAACTCGCTCGGGCTTCGAGCCTGCCGTCCCCGCCGTGGCTGGCCGTGGCCCGGGGCGGATTTCTGGCGGCCTGGTACTCGGATGGCGAGACGCCTCCCCGGGTCTGGAGCGCGTGGCGCGAGCTGGCCGGAATCGCCTGGCCGGCCCCGCGCCCGATCCTGGCCAGCGCCCTGCCGCCGGCGATCGCGCTGGGCACCAACGGCCTGGCAAAGGCGATCGTGGCGCTCCGGTTGGCCACCGGCGGGGTGCGTCTGCAGCTGGTGGAGCTGGACGCCGTGACCGGAGAGGAGACGAACCGGTTGCCGGGGCCCGACCAGTTCTTCCGGCTGCTCGCGCAGCAGAGCCTGACCGACACCGGACAAGGGCTGGTTTGGCTCTGCCGAGGAGAGATCGAGCCCAATCGAAAGCGTTGCCACTGGTCGGCCAGCGATCCGACTGGAGGCACGTGGACCCCTGTGAAGCCCACCGAGGCCGACGGCGCCGATGCCGGCCAGGTCAGTGTCCTGCCGATGGCGAGGCCCGTGCTGCTCACGCACGTGGCGCCGGGCGGAGTACGAGTGCTCTGTCTGGCGCCGGGAGGCGACAGGTTCATCCGGGCCGCGCTTCATCCGTCGCCGGACTTCGCATGTTCGGTACCGGGGCTGGGTTCTGCCGAGGGCCTGCTCGGGCTGGCGATGATCGACGGCGGGAGCTTGGCCGCCCTGACCCGCCCGGCCTTGAAGCTGTACCTGAGCGAAGACGGGCTCAGCTGGCGCGCGGCGGCCTCGACGAAAGTGCTCTTGACCGCACCACGTTCCATCGGCCTGACGCTGACGGCGGGCGTGGCAATCGTGGCAGTCGAAGACGAGATCGAAGGGCTGGTCGTGGTGCGTCAGGAGTTCAATCCGCGCCGGCCCGTCGACTCGCCGCCGACCGCGACGCGACGACCGCGCCCGGCGCGAGACCGGCAAGCCCCGTGACGCGCGGATGACGCAGTCGTGACGCGCCGGGCCTCACTCAGCGCATGGCGGCGGCGAGCACGGCCAGCACCAGCGCCAGCACCAGCGCGCCGGCAGCGGGAAGCGCCAGCCTGCTCCAGCGCGGTGAGGAAGGCACGCTGTCGAGGCCCGCGGAGGGAAACTCGGGAGAGCCCGCCGAGGGCGCCCCGGCCTCGGAAGAATCGGCGCCGGCCATCTCGGCCTCGGCGGCGAGCAGTCCGGCGACGTCGTGCTCGTGCCAGGAGCTGTGGTCGAGCGACGCGCCGTCCGGATCGTAGGCCGGCCTGGGAGCCTCTCGCGGGATGTCGAGCGAGAGATCGGAGGCGGCGAAATCGATATAGCCCGCCGAGTCGAGATTGGCGGCAATCTTCTTTCGCAGGGCCCCGAAGCGATCGAGCCCCGTCAGCTTCACCGACACCGTGGCGATGGTCTCGAGCGCCCGCAACGCCGACTCGAAGGCCTCGGCGCTGCTGACGTCAGCGAGCAGCTTGCACAGCACGCGGGCCGACGCGGTCTCGCCCTGGTTCCACAGCACCCGGGCCGCGGCCCCGCGCACGCGCGCGTCGGGCGAGGCGGTCAGCTCGGTCACGGCCGCGGGCACCGGCGCCGCGCGCAGGTCGAAGGCGTCCAGGATGCCCAGCAGCGCCTCCGGCTCGCGCCTGACCCGGAGCTGATCGGCCAGGTAGACCCAGGCGTTCCGGTGCTCCAGCCTGCCCAACATGGTCAGCAACGGCCGCGCCTCGGCGGGCGTCGCGGCCGAGTCGGCGGCGCCCAGCAACGCCTTCACTGCCCCCTCGTCGGCGGCGTGGGCCGGCCGGACGAGGAGCCGGGCGACCAGAGGACGCAATCCGACGGAGCCGATCGCGAGCATCTCGAGCAGCGCATCCCGCACCGGCTCGGAAGGCTCGTAGAGCCCCAGACTGGCCACCGCCTGCCGCTGGACGGCGGGCGCGGGATCGCGCGAGGCGAGCCTCCGCAGGATCTGGATCGAGGAGGGCCCCTGGTGGTGGCCCAGGCAGTGGGCTCCCTGGACCCTGAGCGCCGGATCGGACGAGAGTACCAGTCGCTTGAGCGTGCGCAGGGCGGCGGTCTCCTCGGCCAGCAGGGAGGAGATCGCGGCGGTGGCTGCCGCCTCCGGGTCGTCGGAGTCGAGATAGCTCGCGGCGGCCCGGGCCTGCGTCTCGGGGCTGGCGCCCGTGGCCTGGAGTGCCTGCAACGCCCGGGCGGCGACTCCCGGACGGGGCTTGCGCGAGAGCATCTCGACCAGGAACCGCCTCGCCCGCTCGCCGCCGATGCTGCCGGCCGCGCGGGCCGCGGCGTCGTGCACCGCCGGGTGGTCGTGCCGCCGACAGAGAGTGCGCACCAGCTCCAGTCCGGACTCGTCGCGTAGCCGGCCCACCGTCTGCAGCACCTGCACCAGACTCCATCCGGAGCCCCTCTCGGCAATCGTCTTCAGCGCCTCGCCCGGAGCGAACTCGAGAAAACCCTCCAGCGCCGCGGCCACCGACGGCAGCAGCTCCGGGCCGGCCTCGCGAGCCAGCGCGACCAGGTGATCGAACACCATCTGGTACGGGGCTAGACCCAGGCAGAGGATGCCCGCGGCGTGCAGCGGCGTATCCTCGAGGCGAGCGACCGCGCGTACCAGCTCGCCTCCCTGGCGAGGCCGGCAGTGATGAGCACAGGCCAGCAAGGCCATCGGCCCGGCTGCGGCTCCTTCCTTCTGGAGCGTGCGAAAGGCCAGTTCGCAAGCGGTGCCGTGCGGCACCCGCGCGAGGACGCGCAGGGCCTGCTGGCGGGCCTGCTCGTGCAGCCGCGGCACCAGCCCGGCCAGCGCCTCGACCACCGGTGTCAGCAGGTGGGTGGAGCTGCGAGCGATCGCCTCCAGGTTCGAGGGCGCCCGGGGATCCTCGGCGGCCTGCTTCAGCAGCTTGCCGCCCTGCGGGGCACCGCGCTGCCTCGCCGCCGGGCTGGGCGGAGGCTCATAGTGCCGCTCCAGGTGCAGAGGGTGGAAGCGGTGCAGCGCGAGCGCACCCTGGGCGGCCACCACCGGCTCGGCGGTCTGGGCCAGCACCTCCAGGGCCTGCACGACGCGCTCCGAATCGAACGAGGGAAGCAACTCCTCCAGCTCGCGAGCCACGTAGCGAGCCACGCTCGGATGCCGCGCCGGCAGCAAGGCGAGCAGTCGGTCCTGGTGGCGCATGGGTGCTGAGACTCGCTCTGGGACCGTTGGGACGTTCCGGGTGACCGGGAAGAACCGGGGAGACGCCGGCGCCCGGGTCACCGGAGGACCGGCAAGCGCCGAGGCCCCGCGGCCGGATGGTCACGCCTACAGCCTACAGCCTACAGTCTACAGCCTGCGGCCGCTGCTCAGGGCGTCGCGAAGACCTTGCGTCCGGCACCGACGTTGCCGTTCTCGTCGCGTACCCGCACCGTGAGCACGTGCTCGCCCGGCGCCAGCCCGGTCAGCTTCAGCTCGGCCGACTCGTGCGGACCGTCGGCCAGCCCGTCGTCCGGAGCGAAGGGAGTCCACTCTTCGTTGTCGAGCTGGTACTCGAAGGTCCACAGGTTCGCCGGCCCGTCGTCGGCGGTGAGCGCGACAGTGGCATCCCCACCCGGCCCTGCCGCCACCTCGAACCGAGACAGCGCCGGCGGAGTGTTGTCCACGACGATCGGCCACAGCTCGCGGACCGCGGTCAGCGCCTCGGCGGGAGGGTTCGACCAGAGATCGCTCAGGACCAAACGCAGACGATAGATCCCGTCGGGCACCGTGCGGGTGTCCCACTCGAACTCGGTGGCCGCCGTGGGCTCCGCCATCAGCGGTTTCCACTGCCGCTCGCTGCTCTCCCTGAAGTGGAGCGTGGCGAACAGAGGGTCCTTGTTCGGGTCGGAGGCGTCCCACTTCAGCCGCCGCAGGTATTCGGGCGGCCGCTTCTTCTGCTCGTCCAGCCGGCGATTTCGCTCGCGAACGGATGGCTCGAGGTGCTCGCTGTACGGGTCGAGCGGAGGAGTCGAACACTCGAGCGAGTCGATCGAAGGCGGCGCGTTCCGGGGCAGGAACGTCAACCTCAACGCCTCCAGCACCGGCGCGTCCTCGCCCGAGCGGCCGAAGAACTCGGCCCTCAGCTGCAGGTAACGCGCCGCCGGGACTGCCAGCGGTCCGGTGGCCCGAGGGCCGGCGGCTTCCGACCAATCGCTCCAGGTGAGGTCCGGGCTCTTGCTGTTGCCGCTGCGAGCGCCGAGCCGGATGCGCGAGGCCCCGGAGGGGGCGAGCGGGGGCAGGGGCGGAGCCCCCGCGTCCAGGACTGACGGCGCAGCCCGCGAAGCGGGTGAAGCCTCCCGCGAGTTCCACGTCAGGCGCCCCCAGCGCGAGACCTGGCCGCCGTCGACCGGCTCGGACATGTAGAGGCCGCGCAGGGCCTGGCCCGGAGACAGGCGGTAGAGCTTCCCGGGGTTGCCGGTGCCGACGAGCAGGCTGCCGTCGGGCAGGGCAAGGAACGCCAGGGCCTGCGACTCCTCGAGATTGACCCAGCGCGAAAGCAATCGGTCGCGTTCCACCCGGAAGAGCGCGCCGCTGTTCCCGGTGCCCACGACGAGCGCGCCGTCCAGCACGGCGAGCGAGAGCAGCACCTCCTGATCGGTGCTCAGGACGGGCACGGCGACCCCCGACGGGCCGAGGGCGAAGAGCGTCTGGTTCTTGTTGGCCGCGCGGCCGAACCTGGGCGCGTTGCGCGGCGGCACCGGCGACGGGGGCAGCGCCTCGGGATTGGGCGCCGGCTTTGCGGCCGCCGGCGGTGTCTCCGGCGGAGCGCCGACCGGCCGGCCTCGCGGGCCCGGCTTGGCCCAGTCGTGCTCGGAGGAGGCCAGCCTGCCCGACAACATCCGGCTCAGCTCCTGCCGGCTCTTCTTGCGGAAAGAAGCGAACCACTTCCCTCCCAGCCTGGGAGCCGCGGACTTGCCCGACGAGAGGCTCACCAGTGCCGGCAGGCCCGACGACAACACCGAGCCGGGAGAAGGCCTGGACGAGGGCAGCGTCTTCGGGCCGGTCTGCGCGGCCACGAAGAGGGTATCGCCGACCCGGGCCAGCGCCCGGACCTCGTCCTGAGGCGCGTTGAAGAGGACCTCCGGCTTGCCGGCCGGGGGGATGCGGTAGAGCAATCCGTGACCGGCCGCGCCCGCCAGGATCGCCCCGTCGGCCTCCAGAGCCAGACAGAGGATGTGCTCTTCCGGGGACTCCAGCAGCACCGCCGGCGCCGCGGTCGAACCCGGCTCGAAGCGGAGCACTCGCGCCTGCAGGCCGGTGGCGGCGAGCAGCCTGCCTGGTCCGTCGACGGCCAGGGCCCAGACGTAGCGCTGGCCCGTCGAAAGCGGGGGCTTCAGCGTCTTGCCCTCGCGCATCCGGTGGATCGAGCCGCTCGGGATCGACGAGGCGAAGAGCGTTCCGTCCCGGCCGAAGGCGATGGCGGTGACCGCCACGTCGCCGGTTTCCAGCACCGGCTCCCACTTGCCCTCGGACAGCTGCCTGTAAACTCTGCCGTGAGGCGCGGTGCCCGCGTACAGCTCGCCGGACGGCCCGGCAGCCAGGCACCAGACGAAGGTCTCGCCCGCGCCATCGAAGAGCAACTGCGGCACCGGCGCCGGGCGCAACTCGCCCATCTCGGACAGCGACACGTGCTCGAACTTGCCCTGTTCGAAGGCGGCCTGACTCGACTTGGACCACACCTGGGGAGTGACCGCGAACCCCGATCCGGCGAGGCCGGCGAAGGCCACGAGTAGCAGGACCGCGGCCCCCAGCGCCCTGACAATCGTCATCGTTCGACCTCCGGAAGGATCTCGATCGCGAGCGCGTCCTGACCGGTCACGACCAGGCCGGTGGGCAGCTCTACCTCGACCTCCGAGGTGAGCTTCGTCGCCCCGGGCGCCCCCTGGGCCCCGAAGACGGCGAGCAGCGAGCCGGGCAATCTCGGCAGCTCCTTGCCGTCGAGCGACACCCCTTCTCGCGGGAGCGACAGCCGTCCCCACAACGACGTGGAGGCACGGCGGCCTTGAATGAGATTCAAGAGACCCGGAAGGTCCTTCGGGTTGTATCGGGCGGGATTCAGGTTGCGGTCCTTCTGCTCGGCCGACATCGAATCCATCACCTCGAGGGTCGCGGGGGCGGGCTCCAGATCGCCCGGCAGCGTGAACGAGACGGTGCGGGAGACCAGCCCGCCGTCGTAGGTGCGCAACGTGGCCGTCAGCTCGGCCTTCTCGCCTCGCCGGTAGCGGGACTTGTTGAGGCGGATGCTGTCGAGCTGCGCGGTGCGGGCCTCCGGCTCGACGTCGAACTCGAGCAGGACTTGCCTCGCCTCCACGCGCTTGATCGGATTGTCGTAGAGCCGGCGGAGGGGCTCCATCAGCCCGATGAGATGCCCGGGGCCGAGCGCGCGCGAGGCCTGCACGTCGGAGAACTGGGCGATCGAACCGTCGGTGAGTTCCAGCCGGCCGTGGCACTTCACCGTCGACGCGTCCTCGACCCGTGTGGAGTCGAGAACGAGGCTGGCGCTGGCCATCGTGAGGATCAGGGGCGTCAACTGGGCGTGCCGGGCGACCTTCACGGTCCGCACCAACTCCTGGCCGTAGGCCCGCACCTTCACGGTCAGCGCGGTCTGCTCGGCGTGCACGCCCAGCTTGGCGTAGACGCCGGTGGAGCCGTCGTGCAGCAAGGCCCCGATCGGACCGGATGCGGCGCCCATCTTGAACGAGATGAGATAGTTGGGAAGCAAAGCGAGAATGCGCCCGCTGCCCACGGGCAGGCAGACCGGTCCCAGCCCCAGGAAGGGGTGGCCAAAACCGAGCAACCGATCTCCGTCCCGGTAGGTCATCGTGCCCACGGCCGCGACCGACAGATCGCCCTCGGCGACGATGACGCTCAGGACGCCGCCCGGCTCGAGCGCCTCGGTCGCCACCGGCTGGTCCTCGACCGACAGCGGCACGGCGTTCATCGGCGCCGAGCCCAGGACCGGCGTCAGGTTCCACTTCTCGAGCTGGGCGCGCGCCGCCTCGACGACCCCGGGATTGAACCCGCTGAAGTAGACAGGAGTGGCCAGCGGAGAGGCCAGGACCTGCCCGGTCGGGGCCTGGGCGGGAGCCTGCCCGGCGGGAACCTGCCCGGCGGGAGCCTGCCCGGCGGGGGCCTGGGGTCGGGCGCCGGCCGGCTTGCCCTCCATCAGGGGCAGCATCTCGTCGATGGGGGTGATGCCGGCGATCGCGTCCTTTGCCAGGGCCCAACCGGTCGAGAGCGCGCCGATGAGGCGGCCCTCGATGTAGATCGGGCTTCCGCTCATGCCGGCGATGACCCCGGTGTGGGCCAGGGGACCACCCGAGAGACGGGCGAGGATCAGGTCCCGGCCGATGGCCACCTTCGGCATCACGCCGATGATGTCGACCTGGAAGGTCTCGATCCGGTCGCTGGTGAAGACCGTCCGGCCCACGCCCTTCATCCCGGGCCGGATCTCCGACACCGGCATGGTGCTCGCGCCGGCCGCGGCCGAGGGCGGGGTGACAAGGAGTGCCAGGAGAGAGACGAGCGCCAGCGGAATCCCGCAACGGCGAGGTGAGGAGTAGGGCATGGGCATCGACCGGAGCCTCGGTTCCGCCGCCCGCGGGCGTTCGCTGGTCAGCTTGCTTCACAGGTGGAAGCTCGGGGGAACCAATGTTACAGTAAACGACGCCGGCTCGAAAGGAGACACCTGCGAGCAGGCCCTCGTTCCAGAACGACCGCGGATTTGGCTCCGACCCTGCTGACGATGAACGCCGACGACGTCCTGTTTCCGGCCCCGGGGGCGCCCGCACCGGACCTGCGGAGTCCAGCCTCCGTCGCTGCCGGCCCCGACTCCGAGTCCGCCGGCCGCCCGCTGATGGTGCTGCCGCCCGCCGCCGGCGGGCTGATGATCGTCACGGTCGGGGAGTCGCTCGGGCGCCTGGCGACCACGGTCCGACCGGGAGACGGGGTCGTGCTTCTGCGGATGCAGACCTCGCACGACGAGGCCGACATCTTCCCCTGCCCGATTCCGGCGGCCCAGGAGCTGCTCGATCGCTGTCCATTCCTGGAAGAGCTGGGGCTGAAGGAAGCGACCGTCAACTCCGAGCTGAGGAGCTGCGGCAAGGCCGCCTATCTGGTGCACCGGGCAGCGCTGCTCGAGCGGCTGCGCCGGGTGATGACGGTGGCCCCCATCGGCAGCTTCGCGATCGTCGCCGACGCCGCGACCGGGTTCGGTTCGACGGTGCTGTCGGAGTTGCCGATCGACCTCGAGGCCCTCTACGCGAGACGCTTCGGGACCAACCCCTGCATCCTGCGCATCCCGGTCTTTCCGACCGTCCAGGGAGAGGAACTGGAGCGGATGACGCTCTACGCACTCGCCCGAGAGCTGGACACCCACGCCCGGGGCACCGCCGAGGGGCCGGTCGAGCAGGTCTGCGAGAACCCGTATGACGCGCTGGTGCTCTCCGATTTCCAGGTCGGCACGCCGGCCCAGAGACGCGACGAGCTGGCCCGGTTCCTGGGCAGCATGGCCTCGCTCTTCCGGCCGCCGCCGGCTAACATCCAGGACAACCCGCTCGTGCGTCACAAGTCGAAAGGCCCGTGGCGACGCGGGTTCCGCGACCTGGTGGCGTTGTGGAAGGGCGGCGGCTGGGCCGACTTTCGCTACCGCCGGATGATCAAGGAGATGGAGAAGGAGCCCCCCGCTCCGCCCCTGGTCGATCAGGAGCCGTTCCGGGCCGGGCGTCGCCTCTACCTGGAACTCGACGTGCGCTACCGCCGGTTGCTCGGAGCGACCACGCTCGACTACCCCGGCCGCATCAGCCCGGACGACGCTGGTTCGCTGGCCGAGCTGGCCGAGCAGTTGCTCGAACAGCGCCGCGATCGGGATGCCTTCGACGCCTTCCGTGCCGCGGCCGAGGCGCGCCCCGATCAGCCCGAGAACTTCGAGGGGCTCGCGCGGGCCGCGTTGCTCCTGGGCGAGACCGAAGAGGCGCTCAAGAACTACACCGTCACGTTGCAGCTCGACCCGGATCGGACCGGGGCCCACGAGGGCCTCATCCTCTGCTACCTGAAGCTCGGACGGCCCGAGATGGCCCGCGGACACCTCGCGCTGGCCACCGCCGCGGGCTGCATGATCGATCCGGAGCTGGTGCTGAAGCTGAAGGCTTGAGGCCCCGATTGACCTGGCCGCTCGCGCGTGGTATACATCACGTCCAATCCCGGAGGAATGGCCGAGTGGTTGAAGGCGGCGGTCTTGAAAACCGCTAGGGCGCAAGTCCTCGGGGGTTCGAATCCCTCTTCCTCCGCACGGCTTTTTCGGATCGAGGGCCTCGAACCGCCCTCGCCGGGATCGGAACATATCGCCAAGACACGCTTGGAGAGGTGGCTGAGTGGCTGAAAGCACACGCTTGCTAAGCGTGCGTAGGGAGAAATCCTTACCGCGGGTTCGAATCCCGCCCTCTCCGCCAGCCCCCTTCTGAGGACTGGCGGTTGTTGTTTTCACGGCCAGTCGCCGGTTCTCCCGTGCCCTCGGAGCCCACCCGATGCGCAAGCCCTTCCGCACCGTCCAGGTCGAACTGCCCGGTTGCTCCTACCCCGTGTTCGTCGGCCACGGCCTGCTGGCCCGCGCCGGCGAACTGCTGGGGCCGTTCCTCGGCGCCTCCACCTGCGCCCTCGTCTCGGACACGACCGTCTGGCGGCTCCATTCGCGCGACCTCCTCGCGGGCCTGGCCCCGCGAAAGCCCGCGCGGGCCGGGACCCTGCCGCCCGGCGAACGCTCCAAGACGCTGGCCAGCGCCGGCAAGGTCCTCGGGACCATGCTCGCCGCCGGCTGCGACCGGCGCACGGCGCTCCTGGCCTTCGGCGGCGGCGTGGTGGGCGATCTGGCCGGTTTCGTGGCCGCCACCTACATGCGCGGCATCCCGTTCCTGCAGGTGCCGACCACGCTCCTGGCGATGGTCGACAGCTCGGTCGGCGGCAAGGTGGCGGTCAACCATCCCCGCGGCAAGAATGCGATCGGCGCCTTCCATCAGCCACGAGCCGTCCTGGCGGACCTGGACACGCTCGCCACGCTCCCGCCTCGCGAGCTCTCCTCCGGCGCTGTCGAGGCGATCAAGTACGGGCTGCTAGGCGACGGTGAACTGCTGCGCCACTGCCGTTGCCGGCCCCTCGCAGTCTGGGATCTGGCCAAGGTGGTGACGCGGTCGGTGCTCGACAAGGCGGCCGTCGTCGCGGTGGACGAGCGCGAGGTTGGCCTCCGCCGCACGCTCAACCTGGGCCACACCTTCGGCCACGCCCTGGAGTCGGCCACCGCGTACCGCCGCTACCTCCACGGAGAGGCGGTGGCGCTCGGCACGCTCTTCGCGATGCGCCTGTCGGTGCTCACCGCGAGGGCCTCGGAGCGCGACTTCGCTCGACTGCTCGGCCTCTACGCCGCGCTCGGGCTGCCTCTGGAGCTGCCCTCCCTGCGCTTCGGCCGGCTGCTCGAACTGATGCGCCACGACAAGAAGGCCGCCGCGGGGCAACTGCTCTGGATCCTGCCGCTCGGGGCCGGAGGGGTCGAGGAGGTCGACGACCTGCCCGCGCCGCTGCTGGGCCGGGCCTACGGCGAGCTGTGGCGAGCGCTGGGGCAGAGATAACGCGAGGGCTACACAAGAAGGTATGAGCTACCGGCTGGAGCTCCGCTCCTGGCCTTCTTGCACATGCGGGCTAGTCGCCCGCGCAAGAAGGCGTTCGCCCTCGGCACTGCTGCCGGAGCTCACAGCCAGAGGCGAAGTTCTGGACCCCCCGATGACTGGAGCAAGTTGCACCTGCGCTCGCAGGCCAGAGTCCTCGAGAGTGCTGAACAGGCCTCGTTCTCTGCAATCATCGCCGGGTCCGGGGTGGGGCTCCCACCCTGGCAGGGGCCCGGGGACAGCGTCCCCGGCAAGACTCTGGCTCTCTTCCTGACAACTCCCGCCAGCTCATGCCGCCCGGTTGATCAGGCTCGCGGCGTAGGCGGCTCCGAACCCGTTGTCGATGTTGACGACGGTCAGCCCCGAGCTGCACGAGTTGAGCATCGCGAGCAGCGCGGCGATGCCGCCGAAGCTCGCACCGTAGCCCACCGAGGTCGGCACGCCGATCACCGGCACATCCACCAGCCCGCCGACCACGCTCGGAAGCGCGCCCTCCATCCCGGCCACGACCACGACCACGGAGGCGGTCGCGAGCAGCTCCCGGTGAGCGAGCAGCCGGTGGATGCCCGCCACGCCGACGTCGGCCAGCAACTCCGTGTCGTTCCCCATCACCCGGGCGGTGACCAGCGCCTCGCGCGCCACCGGCAGATCGGCCGTCCCGCCGGTCACGATCAGGATGCGGCCGCGTCCCCTGGGGGCCGGGTCGCGGTGCACGTAGACACAGCGCCCGGACTCGTCGAGCTGCGCGTCCGGCACGGTCCGCAGGATCGCCTGGTGCACCTCCGCGCAGGCTCGAGTCGCCAGAACGTTGGGGTTACGTCCGGCAAGCCGGGTGAAGATATCGGCCGATTGTTCGATCGTCTTTCCCTGGCAGTAGATGACCTCGGGGAACCCCTTCCGGAGCTTGCGATGGTGGTCGATGTTGGCAAACCCGGTCGATTCGAAGGCCAGGTCCTTCAGACGGGCCTCGGCCTCCTGGACGGAGACCTGCCCCCCCTGGAGCGACTCGAGCAACGCGCGCACGTCCATCGCGGCCTGGCCCTCTCAGCGGCCCGGCGTGCCGGGGGTTGCGCCGCTCGGGAGCAGCAGGTTGCCGCTGCCCGAACGGAAGCCTTCCAGATCGAGCGAGACATAGACATAGCCCAGCGACTTGAGATGGGTCACGATCGCCTCGCGGTGTTCGAGCACGCGGGCCAGGTCGGGGAGCGGAAGCTCGAGCCGGGCGGTGGGGCCGTCGTGCCGCACGCGCAGCTCCCGGAAACCGAGTCCGAGCAGGAACCCCTCCGCCGCCTCGATGGTCCCCAGCACCCTGGCGTCGATGGGAAGACCATAACGCACGCGCGAAGCCAGACAGGCCGAGGCCGGTTTGTCCCAGGTCGGAAGACCCATCCGGCGGGACAGCTCGCGGACCTCGGCCTTGGTCAGCCCGGCCTCGGCGAGCGGGGCGCGGACGCCGGCCTCGAGGGCCGCCTTGTGCCCGGGGCGGTAGTCTTGCAGATCTTCCGCGATGGCGCCGAGCAGGATCTGCGAGAGCCCCTCCTCTCGGGCGATCGGCTCGAGAGTGGCGAACAACGTCTGCTTGCAGAAGTAGCAACGGTCGGGACCGTTGGCCGCGTACTCGCCGCGCGCGACCTCCCCGGTGTCGACCAGGCGGTGGCGCAGGCCGCGCTCGCGGGCCAGGGCGGCGGCCTGCGCCAGTTCGACGGCGGGGTACGAGGGAGAGCGCGCGGTGACCGCCAGGGCCCGGTCGCCCAGCGTCTCGGCCGCCACGCAGGCCAGGAACGCTGAATCGACGCCACCCGAGTAGGCGACGACGGCGCCGTCCAGTCCCGACAGCAGGCTCTTCAAGTGTTGCAGCTTCTCTTCGAGCACCGGTAGGGTCACCTCGTCAGAACGTCGTCGTTCACACGACCGTCTTGGCCGCCTCCAGGCAGGCCGCGGCGTGGACCTCGCGCAACGGTACGCCGTGCAGGCGGGCGGCGGCCGCGCAGTCCTCGTACTCCGGCGCCGACTTCCCGCCGGCCCGCTTGATGCGGATCTCGCCGAAGCGCGTCTCGACCGTCGTCCACTCGCGGCGCAGCTCCCAGCGGCCCATCCGGCAGTAGCGGACGCCGAGGGTGGTCGTCTCGGCAAACACGAGGTCTCGCATCGCCGGCAGGTCGGCTGGCCGGCAGAGCACCTCGAGCTGGGTGCCCGGCCGGTTCTTCTTCATCTGGATCGAGAGGAAGCCGACGTCGAGGGCACCCGCCTGGAAAAGGCGCTCCATCAGGAATCCGGCGAACTGGGGGTTCAGGTCGTCGAGGTTGCACTCCAGACGGATGACCTCGCCCGTTTCCGCGTTCTCGCGCTCGCCGAGCACGACGCGGAGCAGGTTGGGCGCCCGCCCGCGCTCGCGGGAGCCCGCGCCATAGCCGATGGCGCTGGGCCGGCACGGGGGCAGATCGCCGAACTCGCTCGCCAGCTCCGCGATGAACGCCGCGCCGGTCGGGGTGGTCACCTCGCCGTCGTTGACGCCCGGCACGCAGGGAATGCCGGCCAGGCAGGCCAGCGTCGCCGGCGCGGGGACCGGCATCGCACCGTGGGCGCACTCGATCGTCCCCCGGCCCAGAGGCACCGGCGAGGCGCTGACCGAGTCGACGCCGAGCAGCTCCAGGGCCAGCACCGAGCCGGTGATGTCGAGGATGCTGTCGAGCGCCCCGACCTCGTGGAAGTGGACCGTCTCGACCGCGACGCCGTGGATGCCCGCCTCGGCGACGGCCAGTCGGCGGAACACCGCCATGACGGCCGATTTGACGCGCTCCGAGTACGGGCTGGCGGTCAGGATCGCCTCGATGTCGCGGAAGGTGCGGTGCGCGTGCTCGTCCGGCAGGTCGAGGTCGACCTTGGTGCCGGTGAGGTCGCCGCGGTGCACCTTCCGTGCCCTGAACTGGAAGGCCGGGAGCTCGAGCCTGGCCAGCTCGCCCGCCAGACGCTCCGGCTCCAGGCCGGCGTCGACGAAGGCCCCGAGAATCATGTCGCCGCTGATCCCGGCGAAGATGTCGAAATGCGCGAGCTTCATGGCCTCGGCCCCCTCAGTGGCCCGTCACCGCCGTCGAACGCCGCATCAGGACGAACGCGGGGTGGCGGTCGAGCACCAGCAGCAGGAAGCGGCCCGCCTCGAAGACGAACACGTTGTTCAGCAGGTGAACGAAGGCGAAGCCCGCGCCGCCCGCCACGAGCTGGGAGAGGGTCAGGCCGATGCTGGGCATCAGCGCCAGGTTGGTCAGCACCTCGTAGAACGCGGTGAGCGCGAGCCCCACCAGGCCGAGCACGCCGGGACGAGGCACCTTGCTCGAGAAGAAGCTGCCGGCGGCCCCGGTGGTCATCCAGCCGACGAGCTGCGCGCTCGCGAGGATCAACTCGCCGCCGCCACCGAACACGAGCTGCAGGATCGTCAGGATCGCACCGCTGGCCGAGCCGACCAGGGTTCCCCCGACGTAGCCCGACACGAAGACGACGAAGGTCACGCACTCGACGTTGACCGGGTGCGGAAGCCGTCCGAGAACGAAGGCCAGGGCCGCAAACAGGCCGGTCAGCGCGATGCGATGCTGTCGGGAAGAACCGTTCATGACGGTCGGGCAGTATAACACGCAGCCGCGGACGGGCCGAGGCGGGACGCCGGGCACTCCGCGAGAGAACCAACGGCCGCGAGGTACCCGAGCGCAACCCGGCCGTCCCGGGCCCCGGTGATATGGTCCGGCGCGAGATGACCTCTTCCACGGGCCGGCCAACGGTCGAGATCCTGACCCGGGCCGACCTCACGCCCCGTCCCCGCTGGTGGAGAGCGGGCGGCGGAGCGCCGGTGCCGCCCTCGTCGCTCGGTTCGGGACAGGTAGGGTTGCTGACGGCCGACGCGGCGGGCCGGGTCGAGTTGCTCCGCAGCCTCGCCGAAGAGCTTCCCTCCGCGCCGTCCGAGGAGATGGGCCCGGCTGCCGGGAATGAGCAGCGTGAAGCTGGCCCGTGGCTCGGAGACGCTATTCCTGAGGATGCAAGCCCTCGCGGTCGCCGTCATCCCCTTCCCGCTGTGAGCGGCGACCGGAAGCCGGCGGGGGCGCCGCGGCGGTTTTCAATCCCTGATCGCTGTGTTACGATTCCGGGCGGGGAAGAAACCATGAAGAAGCGCGTACTGGTTGTCGAACAGAGCTACCTGATCCAGGACATCATCCTGAAGGCGTTGAAGTACTCCGGCGACGGAGCGGATCTGATCCAGACCCGCACGGCCAAGGAGGCGATGCAGCACCTGATGGCGTCGTCTCACGATCAGCTTCCTTCGCTGATCATCCTGGCCACCGAGCTGCCCGATACCAACGGCTACATGCTCGCCCGGCTCATCAAGGAGAACACCTCCACCGGCCACATCCCGATCATCATGGTGAGTTCGAAGGAGAACGAGGTCGACATCGACCGGGCCTTCGAGTGCGGGGTGAACGACTATATCGTGAAGGGGCCCGAGCTGCGCTACCTGCCGGACAAGGTGCGCGCGCTCTTCGACACCTACGAACGCAAGAGCGAGGAGCTGATCCTCGTCGCCGACGACAGCATCCTGGTGCTGAACATGATCAAGTTCGCCCTGGAGCAGCGCGGCTACAAGGTGAACACGGCGCTGGACGGCGAGAGCGCCTACCAGCGGGCGATGCTGCTCGGTCCGTCGCTGATCATCGTCGATCTGGTGATGCCCCGGATGGACGGCTTCCAGCTCATCGAGAAGCTGCAGAGCGACGAGGCCACGCAGAGCATCCCGATCGTGGTGCTCACCGGGATGCGCGCCAAGCGCGATCTCGAGCCGCTGAAGAAGCTCAAGATCGAGCGGGTGATGAACAAGCCGTTCGACAACGTCAGCCTCGCGATGGAGGTCGAGGACATCCTCGATCGCCGGCACGAGGAGGCGCTCGCCCGGGAGCCGGCCGAGCCTGGCGAACCCGACGACCTGCGGCCGCAGGACGAGGGCTAGGAGCCGGTCTCGTCCTTGAGCGCCTTCAGGCGGTCCGCGACGGACGGATCGGCACGCGGCGGCCGGCCGGCGTCGGAGGTGTCCATCTCGTGGGCGATGCGCTGGGCGAGTGAGGCGTGCTCGAGCGACGAGCGGGCGCGGTCCAGCTCAGGCGACTCGGTACCGGTCTCGATGTCGCGCACCAGATCCCGCAACTCGGAGTGGGCGCGGGCGCGCTGATCGAGATTGGCGGCGCGCTGGCGATCGCGCTCGAGCCGCTCGACCTCCTGGTCGAGCTTGAGCAGGGCCTGGCGAGCGCGCGAAGCCTCCTGTTCCAGATCTCCGAGCTGGTGTTCGAGGTCGTCGAGCGTACGCTCCATGGCCTTCTCACGCTCGAGACAGACGAGGGCGGTGGCGTCGTCCTTGGCCTTGACGGCGGCTCGGGCCTGCTGGTGGAGCTTCGCCACCTCGGCCTTCTTCCGGTCGAATTCGGCGCGAACCGCATCGCGTTCGCGAATGACGGCGGCCACGACGTCGCGGGTCTTGCGGTAGCGCTCGCGAAACTCGTCCACGGCGCGCTGGAAGACCTTGGATGGGTCGTCATCGTCTTGTTTCCCGGAGAGCCATCCCCGGATACCGGCCCAGATCGAGAGCATCGTTCGAGCCTACTTCCTTTCGACCGAGAAGCCCCTCGGATTCAGGCGGTAGAGGTTGTCGCCGTCGAGCAGCGAGACCTCGTGCGGCCAGAGCTTGTAGACCTCGCGCATGAACAGCTCGCACCGTTTCTTGTCGAGGGTGCGTTCGGTGTCCAGGTGCCGGAGAGAGAGCGCCAGCGACTCGGCGTCGCAACTCGAGACGCGCACCTGGGGCTCGCCGCGCAAGAGCTTGTCCTCGATGATGCGATCCTTGATCTTGCGAACGTCGTCGTCCTTCTCGCCGGTCTCGTTGTCGACGATGAAGAGGTCCAGACGGCGGATCAGGTCCTGATTGAGGAACTCGTCGACGAAGGCGACGTCCTCGTAGGACGAGCGGACGCGCAGCACCTTGGGCCAGCCGCCCCGGCGGAAGATGGAATCCCAGAGTGTGAATCCGATCAGATAGGGCGGCGGACGCTTCGAGAACATCAGGCTGAACTCGAGCCACTGATCGGGGGGAAGGTACTTCTCGAGACACTTGAACTCGACGAAGCTGGCCCAGCCTTCATTGATGATCTGGGTGCGGCCGATCAGGTCGAAGTACTCCGTCTCGAGCCGGATCATCCTCAGGAGCTTCGCGGCCAGGTAGGTGTCGACCCAGGCGGGGTCGGACTTCTTCAGCTTCTTGAGTCGGCCCTCGAGCCGGTCGTCGAGGAAGTAGAGCAGCCGCTCGCGGCGGAGCGCCGAGTTGAGTTCGAAGCTGTTGACCGTTCCGCTGATGGTGAGGGCGGCGGCCAGGAGGTCGTCGACCCGCTCCTTGCCGTAGCGGAGCGAGAGCTGGCGGATGGCGCGGGAGTGCTGCTCGCACTTGTTGAGCATGTCCTTGTCCGACCGCGTGTACCAGCAGTTGTTCTTGAAGAAGTCGACGTGCCCCAGCACGTGGGCGATCACCACCAGGTTCTCCAGGTGGGTGTTCGAGTCGAGCAGGAAGGCGTAGACCGGGTTGGTGTTCAGCACCAGCTCGAGGATGCTGAACATCGCCTCGTCCTGCTGGAGCTTCAGGTTCTTGTAGATGCCGCCGAAGTACCAGTGGCTGAACCGGTTGGGAAGGCCGAAGCTGGCGACCAGCGACAGGTTGTCGCGGGAGGCCCGCCGGAACCAGATGGGATGGAAGGAGAGCCCGAAACCGCCGGCGAGAGCGGTCAGCCGATCGATGTCGTCGGAGTACTCCGCGAGGCGGGCGGGGTCGTGCTCCGGAAGGTCCGGCAGGTCGTCCGGACCCATCAGCTCTTCCGGCTCCTCTGCTTGGCGTTTCATGGCGGTGGGACAGCCTCGGCTCACTTCGAGATGAGCGTCAGGAAGGCCTGGACCGTGGCCTTGACGTTCTCCAGGTCCTTGATGTCGCTGAAGGCCAGGTTCTTCACGTCGGCCAGCCGCTCCTTGACCATCTTGTTGAACGGGCTGATGGGGCTGTCGCAGGGATTGATACGGCCGTAGCAGACCAGATCGAAGTCGGCCAGGGCCTCGTCGAGCGCCTTCTTCGCCGCGTCGTCGTCGGAGCTGGAGTTGTCGCCGTCGGAGAAGAAGAAGAGGTACTTGTCGTACTGCTCAAACCCCTCGAGCGCCGCCCTGGCCTTCCCGAGACCGGCCGAGATGTGCGTGCCGCCCTTGGATTCGATGGCGAAGAAGTCGTCGCGCGACACCTCCTCGGCTTCGTCCTGAAAGACGACGAACTTACGGCTGTTGGTCGTGTACTTGTGCTCCAGGTAGTACCAGAGGATGAAGATGAACTTCCGGATCAGGGCGATGTTGTGGCCGCTGACCGAGCCCGAGATGTCGAGCAGGTAGACCTCGACGGCGCGCGTGGTCTGCTCGCGATCCGGCAGCTCCTTGCCGTACCAGCCGTCGAGGCGCAGGTCGACGTCGTAGTCGAGCTTGCCCCGCTCGCGCACGGAGCGCTGCAGGCTCTCCAGCATCGTGCGCTCGAGGTCGAGATCGGCCGTCGTGCCCGACCGGTCGACGTCCATCAACTCCTGCTCTTCGTCGCGCTCCACCTCGCCGGTCAGGTGCGAACTCCCCACCGGAGGCAGGTTCAGCTCTTCGAGGAGCTGCTCCTGCGCGATGCGGACGAACTCCTCGAAGTCGAGTTCGACGGTCTGGGCGTCGGAGTGCTCGTCGCTGCCCTGGCTGCCGGAGAGATCGAGCACCTCTTGCTGCTGGCCGCCGCCTTGATCCTTGCCGCCCTTCCCTGCCTGCCCCTGGCCACCCTGGCCGCCGCCGCTGGCGAGCGACTCCTTGCCGGGTTTGCCGTACCTGAGCGTGGGCAGGTCGAGGATGGCGATGTTGGTCTTGACCTTCCCGTCCTTGACCAGCTTCTGCTTCTGGACGAGCACCGACAGGTTCTTCTTGAGGCTCTCGCGGAGCTTCTTGTCGTGCTCGATCTGGGCGAGCTTTCCGCGGTCGAGATACATTGGAGGGGTTAGGGGTTAGGGGTTAGGGGTAAGCAAGGGATCTGGGATCTGGGATCTGGGATCAGTTGGGATCGGTGATCGGGAAGCAGGCGAAGAGTGAGACGGACCTACCTGGTGCGAGACTTGCGCTATGCCTTACCCCTTACCCCTTACCCCTTACCCCTTGCCCTACACATGGTCGGCCAGGACCTTGAACAGCACCTGCGCGCAGTGCTTGCAGTATCCGTACTCCTTGATGAGCGTCTCGCGAAGGATGCGCTGAACCTCGCGGCTCTGGTCGTCGATGCGCTTGGTCTTGTTCGACAGCCGCAGGAAGTTCTTCACGTGGTTGAAGACGACCTCGTTGACGACCGCGCCGAGCTGCTCGTTCTTGTCGTAGGCCATCCCGGCCAGTTCCTCGAAACGCTCGACCAGCACCGATTCGAAGGCCGCCTTGCCCTTCGGACTGATCTTCTCTTTCACGACCAGCAGATCCTCGACCTCCTGGATGAGCGCGGCCTCCGTAGCGCCGAGGTTCTCACCCCGGACGTTGCGGACGACGGCGTCCAGATAGTTGCGGTAGTAGCGCTGGCCGTACTCGCTGAACTGCTTGCTCCGCGGGATGAGCCGGTTGATGAAGGTATCGATCCGCTCGTGGAGGAACTCTTCCTTGGTCTTCTCGAACAGCTCCCGGATCTTCTCGACGTTCAGCTCCTTGTGCGACTTGTGGTCGAACATCTTGAGGATGGCGCCCGAGAGGACCTCCAGGTCGATGCACTCGCCCGCCTGGGTGTAGGCGATCGAGATCACGTCCTGGAAGAAGCGCGGCGAGAGCCCCGCGATGCCTTTCGAATCCTTGCGCGTGCGCACCGCGTAGGTGGCCGCGAAGGTCAGGGTGTCCTCGGCCACGTGCTTGGTCTGGTGCTTGAGGTGGTCGGTGCGCTCGACGCCCTTGCGGAGGATGCGCTTCTCGTTCTCCACGTCGAGGCCGTAGGGGAACTCGATCTTGAAGATGCGGCCCCGGAGCGGCTCCATGATCTCTTCGTTGACGAAGACCGTGTACTCCGGGAAATTGGTGTGGCCGATGACGATCTCGTCGACGTGGACCGTGGGGAAGTTGGCCATGTCGATGCGCTTGCTCTGGATCAGCTCGAGCAGCAGGCCCAGGAGCTGGCGGCGGCTCTTGAAGATCTCGGTCCAGTCGAGCACTCCGCGGTTGGCCCAGATGATCTTCCCCTCGAAATCGAAGGACTCCGGGTCGTAGGTCGAGCCAATCTTCTTGAGCTTGGAAAAGTTGACGTTACCAAGGAAGTTGGTGATGTCCTCGCGACGCAGGTCGGTCGGCGTGTGCTTGGCGAGGCCGCACTTGCCGGTCGTCGAGATGTGGATGCGCTCCACCGGGACGGCGCGCCAGCCCCCGTGCTTCTTCAGCTTCTGCTCGCAGACGGGGCACGGGATCGCCTCGGGGAACCAGCGGATCTCGTGATCGGCCTTCAGGTCGGCCCTCTCGTCGTGCGGGATCAGATCGAACGGGTGCTGGTGGAAGGGGCATCCCTTCACCGCCCACACGGCGCCCTCCTCGGTGTGACTGTAGAGATCGAGGTGCTTCTTGATCTTGTCCACCGTGTAGGACTTGCCGGCCCCCTGGGGCCCCACGAACAGCAACAGGCGCCGCTCCAGGCTCGTGTTGTGAGCGTGGAAGAACAACACGATGTTCTTGAGCTGCTCCTCCAGCCCGAAGATGCCCTCGAACACCGTCTCCGGCCCGTAATAGTCGAGCATGTCGGAGATGTAGTGATGGGTGTTCCGCTGCAGGCGATGATCCTCGAAGCTCGCCTCGACGTAGTCGCCCACCGTCTGGACAGAACCCCGGGCACTGTTCTTCGCTCTCGTCGATTCGGTCATGTCGGCCGTCTCTTTCCTGGATCAGCAGTTCGGAGGACCGGAGGCGGTTCGACGCCTCCCCGGGGAGGGAAACCCGAGCCCGCCGGATCGGATCGCGGCGCCGGCCGCGAGGACTTCTGTCGGCTCCAATCCGGCAATCGAAGGCTGTACGCAGTGTCAGCCCCCGATATACTACCCCTCGGCCGAGGGAACGCCAAGACCGCGACCCAACAAAATCACGGCCATCGTAGACAGTTTTGTGAAACCCCCGCCCGCCCCTGAAGCTCCGGCCTGCCCCCTCTGCGGCGCGGGGACGGTCCTGGCCACGCAGGCCGGGTCGCGCGAGTTCCGGCGCTGCGAGGCGTGCGAACTGGTCTCGGTGCCGCGCCATCGGCAACCCGGCGACGAGCAGGCCCGGGCCCGCTATCTGCGGCATCACAACCTGCCTGACGACGAGGGCTACGTCGACTTCCTGAGACCGGCCCTGGAAGCGGTGCGACGGCACGCTCCGCCCGGGGGCACCGTCCTGGATCTGGGATGTGGCCCGAGCCCGGTCCTGGCCGGACTGCTCTCCGGCGCCGGGTTTCGCGTCTGGGCCCACGACCCGCTGTTCGGCCCGGATCTGCCGAGGGCGCTGACGGCCGCCGGGCCGCCGCCCTTCGACTGCGTGGTCGCAACGGAGGTGGTCGAGCACTTTCGCGAGCCCGGCGCCGACCTGAAGGCTGCGCTGCGACTGCTCGCCCCGGGAGGCCGCCTCGTGGCAATGACCTTGCTCCTCCAGCCGGACACCGATCTGGCGTCGTGGTGGTACGCGCGGGATCCCACCCACGTGGCTTTCTACTCGCGCCGTACCTTCGAGTTCGTCGCCCGCCGGCATGGCCTGCATCTGCTCGAGTGCGACGGCCGGCGGCTCGTGGTCCTGGGGG
>CAZSVK010000001.1:13922-16569 GCA_964610245.1 uncultured bacterium | reverse complement strand
TGGGGGGCCCGAGTTTCGCCGGTCCGTGACATCGCGAGCGAAACGCGGCATAATTTCGGCCCGTGACTCGCCGCAAGGTCCTGTTCGTCCACCCGGAGCACCAGCCTTCGTACTGGGGATTCCAGTACTCGCTGAGGCTCTACGGCAAGCGCGCGATGCATCCGCCGCTGGGCTTGATCACCGTCGCAGCGCTGCTGCCGCGCGACTGGGAGTTGCGCCTGGTCGACATGTCGCTGGAAGCGCTGACCGACGCTGACCTCCTGTGGGCCGAGCTGATCTTCACCGGCGGGATGACGAGCCAGGCGGTCTCGCTCATCGAGGTGCTGAAGCGCTGCCGCGCGCTGGGGCGCACCACCGTCGTGGGCGGACCGTTCCCGAGCGGCCATCCTTCTCGGCTCGAGGGTCTGCCCGATCACTTCGTACTCGACGAGGCCGAGCTGACCTTGCCTCACTTCCTGGCCGACCTGGAGGCCGGAGCGCCCAAGCCGCTCTACCGCGCCGAGAACAAGCCCGACGTCACGAAGACACCGATACCGCGCTTCGACCTGCTCAAACTCCAGCGTTATGGCGCCATAGACATCCAGTTCTCGCGCGGGTGCCCCTTCAACTGCGAGTTCTGCGACATCATCACGCTGTTCGGGCGCGTGCCCCGGGCCAAGACCCCCGAGCAGACGCTGGCCGAGTTCCAGGCGCTCCTGGATCTGGGCTACCGCGGCCCGATCTTCCTGGTGGACGACAACTTCATCGGCAACAAGAAGGCGGTGCGCCTGTTGCTCGAGAAGATGATCCCCTGGATGGAGGCCCGGAGCTACCCGTTCCTGATCACGACCGAGGCCTCGCTGAACCTGGCCCAGGACAAGCCCCTGCTCGATTCGATGCGCCGGGCCGGCTTCAAGCGCGTCTTCCTGGGCATCGAGACGCCCTCTCTCGAGGCGCTCAAGGAATCGCAGAAGCTCCAGAACATGCACGGCGACATGGTCGAAGCGGTGCACACCATCATCGACCATAACATCGAAGTGATGGGCGGGTTCATAGTCGGCTTCGATAACGACGCCGAGGATATCTTCGACCGCCAGATCGAGTTCATCGTGAAGGCCGACATCCCCTGGGCGATGACCGGCGTCCTGGCGGCCATCCCCAACACCCAGCTCTGGACGCGGCTCGAGAAGGAAGGCCGCCTTCTCGGCTATCACTCGGGGGATCAGTTCGGCGCGACCAACTTCGTGACGCGGATGCCGGCCGACCGGCTGATGCGCGGGTACCTGCACATCCTCGAGCAGGTCTACGATCCCGAGGCCTACTTCCAGCGCACCTGGTCGCTGATCGAGCGACTCGTGAAGGCCGGCCATCCAAACCTGCACCGCGGGCTGATGCACTTCGGCCAGATCGCCTACGTGACCCTCGTCGCCCTCGTCGTGCAGGGCCTTCTGTCATCCTATCGCGGGGCCTGGTGGCGCTTCATGTGGCGGCTCGTGACGACCTATCCGGAGAAGTACGTGGTGGGCCTGATGAACTCGGTGGTCGGCCACCACTTCATCCGCTTCACTCGCGACATCCTCGACGCCGAGCGGGCGCAGCGCAGGAACCGGGTCGTGGTGGGGCAACTCGGAGACACACCCGCCGGCCCGAGCAAGGCCTGAACGAGATCCTGTCACCGGATCTCTCGCCGCTTGCACCGCGCCGAAACAGGCTGCGGTCGGCACGACGGCGCGTTAGATTTCCTGTGCCCATGGAATTCGCATCCGGACAAGAGGCCAGAGAGCTCGGCCTGGTGAGAGTCGGCAGCCGGGCCCTGGTTTTCAGCCAGGGTCTCGATCCGGTCGTCACCGTCGACTGGCATGGCCGGGTCGTCTACCTGGTGAGCCGTGGGCGCACGTTTCACCGGGGCCTGGACGGCTCCTGGCTCGAGAAGACCCTGGCCGAGGGCGGATTGCCCGTCGCCAGGGCGGTCAAGAGTTCCTCGGAGGTCGCGTCGCTGCTCGAGAGGGCCTGCTCCACCATTGCGGTGCTGGGAGGGAACGCCGTCGCCGGACGGCCCGGCACCGCTGTCCACGGGACCGGCGACTCGCCCGAGAGGCAACTCCGAACGTGGCTGGACCAGCGCCGGATCGCCACCGCCGCCGACCATGCCGCCGACGCGTTGCGCTTTCGCCAGGTCTACGATCCGGTGCCCATCCTGCCGCCCGACCAGTACCGCGCGGTGGTCCTGGAGGCGGCCTCGGGCTGCCCCTGGAACGCCTGCCGTTTCTGCACTCTCTACGAACGCCAGGCCTATCGGGTGCGTTCCGCCGGCGAGTTCTGCGAGCACACCGCCAGGGTCATCGAGTTCCTGGGCGGCGGCCTCTCCTTCCGCCGCTCGGTCTTCCTGGGCGAGGGCAGCGTGTCCCGCCTGATGCCCGAGACCCTGGTCGAGAGATCCCGCGCGGCGCGCCGCATGCTGCGCGAGGCCGGCTCCACCGAGGAATGGACCTTCCACGCCTTCGCCGATGCCTTCACACCCAGCGCCTGGCCGCCGGCCGCCCTGGCGCGTCTGCGTGCCGAGGGGTTCCGCCGCTTTCACATCGGCGTCGAGAGCGGTTGCCAGGCGCTGCTCGAGGCGGTCCGCAAGCCGCAGACCTGCCGGCATGTGACGGAGTTCATCCTGAAT
>CAZSVK010000001.1:3014-13912 GCA_964610245.1 uncultured bacterium | reverse complement strand
GTTGCTGCTGCGACTGCCGGTCGGGAAGTTGAGCACGGCGGGTCTGGCGGTCGGCTGCATCCTGCTCACAGGGCTCGGAGGCCGGCGCTTTGCCGAGGACCATGTTCGCGAGACTCTCGAACTGCTGGACCATCTCCCGCTGAGCGGCCAAGACATCGTCTATCTGTCGCCCTTTACGTCGGCGAGCCCGACACGACTGGTCGACGACAGCCTCGTCGAGCCGCTCTCTCCCGACGCACTGAGGGGCCAGGAGGCGAGCCTGCGAGAGGGGCTGCTCTCCCTGCGCAGAACCCGCGGATTCCAGGTGGCGCGCTACGACCTCCAGCAGTTCGTCTACTGAGAGAGCGCCAGCGCCAGCCCATCGAGGCGCACGCCGCGAGCGCTTGCCAGGGCGAGCAGGGCTCTCCCCAGCACGCTCCCGCGACTGCCCTCGGCCGGACGGCCGTGCTACTCTCGCCACTCCATGCCCGCCGCCATCCAGATTCGCGACATCGTCAAGTCGTTCGGAGCCATCCAGGCGCTCCGAGGGCTCACCTTCTCCGTCGAGGCCGGGACCGTGTTCAGCCTGCTGGGGCCCAACGGCGCCGGGAAGACGACGCTCCTTCGGATCCTGACGACCCTTGCCCGGCCCACCAGCGGCTCGGGCAGCGTCGCCGGCCGGGACCTCCTCTCCGAGTCGCTCGAGGTGCGACGGCTCATCGGCGTCGTGCCCCAGGACAACAATCTCGACAGCTATCTGACCTGCCGCGAGAACATGATGATCCACGCCCGGCTGCACCGGATGGAGCCGGCGCTGGCCGACCGGCGGATCGACGAACTGCTGGAACTGGTGGGGCTCACAGGGCGCCAGCACGACTTTCCGACCGCCTACTCGGGCGGGATGCGGCGGCGGCTGGTGCTGGCACGGGCGCTGATTCACGATCCGCGGGTGCTGTTCCTGGACGAGCCCACCACCGGGCTCGACCCGCAGTCGCGCCGCGTGGTCTGGGACTACATCCAGTCGGTCCGAGGCCGCCTGACGATCTTCCTGACCACTCACTACATGGAGGAGGCCGACCGGCTTGCCGACCGCGTGCTCATCCTGTCGGAAGGTCAGACTCTGGCCGACGGTACTCCGGCCGAGCTGAAACACTCGGTCGTGGCCGAGAGGATCCTGGAGATCTCGGTCCAGGGCGACGCAGCGCGTTTCCGGCCGGCGCTCGAAGCACGGCTCGGCGAGGGCGGCGTCCTCGAGACGGCGGGCAACTCCCTGCGGCTGGCCGGAGACCGGCCTGGGTGGCTGGCCGCCGTGGGGGCGGCAATCCCCGACGGCGAGGTGCTGGGCCTTCGCACGATGGAGCCGACCCTGGAGGATCTGTTCCTCCAGCTGACCGGCCGTCACATCCGGGAGTGAGCGCGATGCTGAACGGCTCTCTGAGCATCCTGGTGAGAGACCTGCTGGTCATCCGGCGAGGCCTCGTGGGCGAGCTGACCACGACCATCGCCTCGCCGCTGACCTTCTTCATGGCCTTCGGCCTTGGCCTGAAGGACTACATCCTGAACATCGAAGGGGTGCCCTACTTCGTGTTTGTGGCGCCCGGCCTGGTCTCGATGGCGATCATGAACGAGGCGTTCGATCACGGCGCGTGGAGCATGTGGTTCCACCGCAAGATCCAGGCGACCATCGACGAGTACCGCGTCAGCCCCATCACGACCCGCGACGTGGTCGTCGGCAAGCTGCTGTCGGGGTTCACCATCGGCCTCTTCAAGGGCTCCGTGGTCGCCCTCGTCGTCTTCTTGCTCACCGGCCAGACCATCGGCCTGGCCCACCTGGCTCCCTACTTCCTGTTCATGCTGATGGGCTCCATCCTCTTCAGCTGCGCCGGCACGATCGTCGGCACGCTCTGCGACCAGCCGGCCCAGCTCGGCCGCATCCAGGCCGTGGTGGTGCAGCCGCTGATCTTCCTGGCGGGCGTGTTCTTCCCCATCTCCTCCTTTCCGCCGGCCGTGGCGAGCTGGCTCCGGCTGCTGCCGACCACGGCGCTCTTCGAGGGCAGCCGCGCCGCCTTCCTGCGCGGCACGCTCGACCTGGGCTACCTCTCGCTGCTCACCGTCAGCGCCGCCCTCGCCTTCTGGCTGGCCATCGAGGTCTTCGACCGCTACATCGAGCCGTGAGGCCCCCCTCACCTGCAATGGCCGGCCCGGCCACGGTGTCTGTCCCGGCGGAGGCCCGACCGGGCCTTCCGCGGCCGGCGGTTCGAAGCCCGGCGCGGCCCGGTTGACGGGCATGAACGTCCACAGTTATCCTGCGCGCCATGACCAACATTCAGGAACTCAACAGCCGCGTCGCCGAGGCCAGCGGTTTCACCGACCTGCTGACCGCCGAGCTGGGTAAGGTCATCGTGGGCCAGAAGCAGATGGTCGAGCGTTTGCTCGTCGGCCTGCTGTGCAATGGCCACATCCTCATCGAGGGCGTCCCGGGCCTGGCCAAGACCACCGCCGTCAAGACGCTCGCCGACTGCATCCAGACCCGCTTCCGGCGCATCCAGTTCACGCCGGATCTGCTCCCGGCCGACCTGATCGGCACGATGGTCTACAACCCACGGGAGTCCAACTTCTTCACGAAGAAGGGGCCGATCTTCACCAACATCCTGCTCGCCGACGAGATCAACCGCGCGCCGGCCAAGGTGCAGAGCGCGCTGCTCGAGGCGATGCAAGAGCGCCAGGTCACCATCGGCGACACGACCTACCCGCTCGACGATCCGTTCCTGGTCCTGGCCACCCAGAACCCAATCGAGCAGGAGGGCACCTACCCTCTGCCCGAGGCGCAGGTCGACCGCTTCATGCTCAAGCTGAAGGTCACCTACCCGAACCGGCGCGAGGAGGCGGAGATCGTCAACCGCATGGCAGACAACAAGCCGCCGACGGTGACGGCCGTGACGAAGGTCGCGGACATCCTGAAGGCCCGCAAGCTGGTCAACGAGATCTACGTCGACGACAAGGTGAAGAACTACATCCTGGACCTGGTGTTCGCCACGCGTTCACCCGCCGAGTCCGGCCTCAAAGACCTGGCGCCACTGATCCAGTACGGCGCCTCGCCGCGAGCCAGCCTGTTCCTGACGCAGGCCGCGCGGGCGCACGCCTTCCTGCGTCACCGCGGTTACGTGACCCCGGACGACGTGAAGCTGATCGGCCTGGACGTGCTGCGTCACCGCGTGCTGACCACCTACGAGGCCGAGGCCGAGGAGATCACGAGCGACGACGTGGTGCGGCGCCTGTTCGACAGCGTCGAGGTTCCCTGAGCGCGCGCCGGACCGAGCCCGTCCGATGGCAGCCATCCCGACTGAAATACTCCGCAAGGTCCGCCGGATCGAGATCAAGACCCGCAGCCTCGTCGAGAACATCTTCAGCGGCCAGTATCACTCGGTGTTCAAGGGCCGCGGCATGGAGTTCGCCGAGGTCCGCGAGTACCAGTACGGCGACGACGTCCGCAGCATCGACTGGAACGTCTCGGCCCGGATGGGCAACCCCTTCGTCAAGCAGTTCCAGGAAGAGCGCGAGCTGACGGTGATGCTGGTGGTCGACGCCAGCGGCTCGGGCGACTTCGGCACCGTGCGGCAGATGAAGGGCGAGATGGCGGTCGAACTGGCCTCGCTGCTGGCCTTCTCGGCGATCAAGAACAACGACCGCGTGGGGCTGCTTCTCTTCACCGACGAGATCGAGGAGTTCATCCCGCCCAAGAAGGGCCGCCAGCACGTGCTGAGAGTGCTTCGCGAGCTGCTCTATTTCAAGCCCAAGGGGCGCGGCACCGACCTCAATGCCGCGCTGCGTTACCTGGAGCGCGTGATGGTCCGCCGCTCGGTCGTGTTCCTGGTGAGCGACTTCCTGGCGTGGGGGTTCGAGAAGTCCCTCCGCGTCGCCGCCCGCCGCCACGACGTGATCGCCGTGCCCATCTCCGACCCCCGCGAGGAGGAGATCCCGCCGGTGGGTCTCATCGAGCTGGAGGATGCCGAGACCGGCGACCGGATGCTGGTCGACAGCTTCGACCCGGCGTTTCGTCAGGCGTTCAAGGCCCAGGCCAGGCGCTCGCGCGAGCAGCTGCTGGCCCAGTTCCGCTCGATGAAGGTCGACTGCGTGCCGCTCTCGACCGGCACACCCTACGTCGAGCCGCTGGTGGCCTTCTTCGAGAAGCGCGCGAGGAGGATGCGGTGATGGCACCGAGCACCAGCGTCAGCCTCAGAGTGCCGAGCGCGGCGCGAGCGTTGCCCGCCAACCAGGACAGGTATCACAGAGGCACAGAGGCACAGAGACACCGAGAAGCAGGTAGCGATCATGGAATCAACTCCCTCTCTGTGTCTCCGTGTCTCTGTGTCTCTGTGATTGGCCAACCTCGTTCTCCTGTCGAGCCCTCGCGTACCGTGACGATTCTCGCAGGTAGTAGAACCTCCCTACTTCAGAAGACTTGCACGCTCCTCGTCATCGTGGCCCTGCTCTGCTCCACGCCGGCGCACGCCGCCGACCTCGTCTCGGTCAGCGCCTCTCTCGGACGCACCTCCTCAGTCCTCGGCGACCAGCTCGACTACGCGGTCAACGTCCCGTCCCCGCCGGGGGCGCTGACCACCGTCCCAGGCCTTCGTGAAGCACTTGCCCGCGCGGGCCTGGAACCGGCCGGCAGCCCGGCCTCGATCGACGTCGCCGCGCTCGCCGCGCCCGTCTCTACCGGCGAGGCGGAGGCGACCACCGGAGCGGTCGCGACGACGGCGCCGGCCGAACCGCGGCCCGATACCGAGCACACCTCCCAGCCGGGCGAGACCCAGCTCACCGCGAGGGTCTGGCGGCTCGCCGTCTTCCAGCTCGGCGAGCTCGAGCTGGCCGGCGCCCGGGTCGACTACGTGCTCGCCGACGGCACTCGCGGCAGCCAGCCCATCCCGGCCGTGCGGCTGCAAGTGGGCAAGGTCACGGTGCCCGGCGGAACGCAGGTGGCCGAGGGGCAGATGTTCGGGGTGAAACCACCGGTGACGCTGGCGATCGTGCGAGGCCGGCGTTGGTGGCTGCCGGCGCTCATCGTGCTCGTTGGCCTGCTGGTGGCGCTGTTCGTGTGGAAGCCCCACCTGCTGAAGCGTCTGTTCGCACGAGGCCCCGAGCCGCTCCCGCCGCCAAAGCCGCCGCACACCCGCGCGCTGGAGGATCTCGACCTGTTGATGACCGAGGGTCTGCTCGACCGGGGCCTGGCGCGCGAGCACTACGGGCGGCTGTCCGAGATCCTGCGCACCTACCTCGACGGGCGCTTCCTGCTGCGTTCGATGGAGGCCACGACCGATGAGCTGTGCCAGGTGTTGCGCAACCACCAGCCTCTCGGCCGCAGCTTCTTCGAACCGCTGCGCAAGTTCCTGATGACGTGCGACCTGGCGAAGTTCGCCCGACACGTCCCCCCGCGGACGCTCGGCGACGAGCTGGCCGGCTTCGTCCGCGGCTTCGTCCGCCAGACGATGTCCGAGGCCGAGAGCGGAGCCGGCGGGGCGCCCGCGAGCCCGGCCCAGGCCGCTGCCGGAAGCCCGGCCGAGCCCGTGGCCAGCGGCACGGAGAAGGAGGGCGCATCGTGACCCCCACCTTCGAACTGGCCCGGCCCGAGCTCCTGCTGGTGGGGCTGCTGGTCGTGTTGCCGACGGTGCTCTGGCACCATCTGACCGAGCAGAGGCAGCGCCGGGCGACCGTCAGGTTCAGCGACGTCCGCCGGCTGCGGGGTGCGCTGCCCCCGGCCCGGTTCTATCTTCGCCACGTGCTGGCCGCCCTACGGCTGCTCGCGGTGGCGTTGATCGTGATCGCCCTGGCACGGCCGCGGCTGTCGCAGTCGCTCGAGGAGATGCTGGCCCGCGGCATCGACATCGTGCTCTGCCTGGACGTCAGTGGCAGCATGCTGGCCGAGGACATGCAGCCGGTCAACCGCATCACGGCCGCGCGAAAGGTGTCGGAGGAGTTCATCGATGGGCGCCGCAACGACCGCATCGGGCTGGTGGTCTATGCCGGACGGGCCTTCACCGCCTGCCCGCTCACGACCGATTACACCGTGCTGACCTCGCTGCTGCGGCGCGCCGACCCCTCGATCATCCGGGAGGACGGCACCGCGATCGGAATGGGGCTGGCGACCGCCGTCAACCGCCTGCGTGAGACGGGGGCCCGCAGCCGCATCGTCGTGCTGGTGACCGACGGCCGCAACAACGCGGGCAAGATCGAGCCGGCCACGGCGGCCGAGCTGGCCAAGGCGCTGGGCGTGAAGATCTACGCCATCGGCGTGGGTGGCCGGGGCCGGGCCCGCGTGCCGATCGTCGACCCACGCACCGGCAAGCAGATGGTCGACCCCTTCTCGGGTCCGATGTACGGCTACACCGACGAAGACCTCAACGAGGAGTCGCTCAGGCAGATCGCCGGCGCGACCGGGGGCGTCTATTTCCGGGCAACCGCAACCTCCGCCCTGGAGGCGGTCTTCAAGGAGATCGACCGGATGGAGAAGACCGAGGTGAAGACCCGCGTCTACCACCGCTACACCGAGCTGTTCCTGTGGTTCCTGGCCCCCGCCGCCTTCCTGCTGCTGCTCGAGACGATCCTGGCCAACACGCGACCCAGGAGGCTCCCTTGAGCAGGTGTCAGGGGTTGGGGGAATGGGGTAAGGGGCTCGGTGACGCAGCCACCCCTCCCCGCGCTCGGACGCTGCCCCACGCCCGCCGCACTTCGACTCCGGGCCAATCGGTCGTCGCGCCGGGCCCCCTGTCCGAACCTCGCGTCCTTCCTGACCCCCAACCCCTTGCCCCCAACCCCTGTCTTTCATGACCTTCGCCAATCCAAACGCCTTCTGGCTCCTGGCCGTGCTGCCGGTGCTGGTCGCCTTCTTCGCGCTCGGGTTCCGGGCCAAGCGCCGGGCACTGGCGCGGTTCGGCAACCCCGAGCTGATGGCGAGGCTGACCTCGTCGGCGAGCATCACCCGGCAGTACATCAAGGCGACGTTACTCATCGGGGCCCTGTTCTGGTTCGTCTTCGCCCTGGCGCGGCCTCAGTTCGGCACCATCCTGGAGACGGTGCGCCGCGAGGGGTCCGACATCGTGCTGGCGCTCGACGTCTCGCAATCGATGATGGCGCAGGACCTGAAGCCGAACCGCCTGGTGAAGGCCAAGAGCGAGATCCAGTCGCTGCTCGGCAAGATCCAGGGCAACCGCGTGGGTCTGGTCGCCTTCGCCGGTAGCGCCTTCCTGCAATGCCCGCTGACGACGGACTACCGCGCCATCGAGCTGTTCCTGGACGGCGTGGACACCAGGACAGTCTCGACGGCCGGCACCGACCTGGGCGAAGCGATCCGCACCAGCGTGCAGGCCTTCGACGAGAAGACCGGCGCCTTCCGGGCGATCGTCCTGATCACCGACGGCGAGGACAACGAGGGCAAGGCACAGGCGGCGGCCAAGGAGGCCGCTGCCGCCGGGGTTCGAGTGTTCCCGATCGGCATCGGGAGCACCCAGGGCGAACCCATTCCCATCGGCGATCACGGCGCCGACGGCGGTTACAAGAAGAGCCGCGGAGGCGAGATCATCCTCTCGAAGCTCGACGTGAAGACGCTGACCGAGATCGCCGGTGCGACCCACGGGATGTTCCACCAGGCGACGCGAGAGGAACTCGAACTCGAGACGGTCTACAAGGAGATCCAGAACCTGCAGAAGCACGAGCTGTACAGCAAGGACATGGCGCGCTACCAGGACCAGTACCAGCTCTTCCTGGCGCTGGGCCTGCTGCTCTTGATGGCCGAGTGGTTCCTGTCGGATCGCCGGCCCGCGAGCGCCGAGTGGCACGGGAGGTTCTCGTGAGGAACCGCTGGTGGATTGTCGCCCTGTGCGCAGGGCTGGCGGCGGGCCCGGCGCGGGCCGAGCTGCTGCCCGGAAAGTCGGCCTCCGACCTGGTGACGGAGGGCAACGAGCACTTCAAGAAGGGCGACCTCGAAGAGGCGCTCAAGCGTTACCTGGCCGCCCAGTCGCAGCATCCCAACGCCCCCGAACTGCACTTCAACATCGGCGACGTCGAGTTCGGCAAGGGCAAGTTCGACAACGCCGCCATGGAGTTTCGCCGGGTCGTCCAGAACTCCGATCGCCGGCTGCTGCCGCAGGCGGCCTACAACCTGGGCACGGCGATGGCGCAGGACAAGAAGACCGAAAAGGCCATCCAACTCTACAAAGCGGCGATCAAGCTCGACCCCAACGACGTCGAGGCGCGTCATAACCTGGGCGTTCTCCTGGAACAGCAGAAGCAGCAGCAACAACAAGACGGCCAGGACGAGAAGAACCAGAAACAGGACCAGAAGGACGAGAAGAACCAGAAGCAGGACCAGAAGCAGCAACAAAAACCGCAGGACCAGAAGGACAAGAAGCAGAACGAGAGGCAGGGTCAGGCTGGCCAGAAGCCGGAGGACAAGAAGCCCGAGGACCAGAAGCAGGGCCAGCAAGCCCAGAAGCCTCCGGAACCGAAGAAGGACGAGCAACAGGGCCAGGCGTCGCGGGGCGAGAAGAGCGACAAGCCCCCCGAGAAGAAGGGCGAACAGATCCAGGGCGCCATCCCGCGGGAGCAGGCCGAGCGGTTGCTGGATCTGCTGAAAGACGAGGAGAAACAGGGTATGTTCATCCACCAGGCTCCGAAGCCCCAGGAGGAGGCGGATCCGGAAAAGGACTGGTAGCCCATGAACAGCAGCACAGGCAGAACACGCAGGAACGCAGTCCGCCGCTGGCTGGCCGCGCTCGCACTGGGCTGCCTGCTGGCCTTGCCGGCTCTCGCGGCCGACGTGCAACTCAGGCTGTCGATCGAGAAGGACGAGGTCGAGCTGGGCGAGCCGTTCAACTTCGTCATCACGGTCGAAAGCGCCGGCGGCCAGGTGGGCTCCCCCCAATCTCCGAACTTCGACGGCTTCGTCACGGTGCCCGCCGGCACCAGCACGTCGATCAACATGACCAACGGCGAGGTCCGCGTGCTGGCAACCTCGACCTACTCGCTGATCGCCCAGCGGCTGGGCACCTTCACGCTCGGCCCGGTTGCGCTGCGGACCGGCGGCACGACCGTCCAGTCCGACACCGTTACGGTGAAGGTCGTGGCGGCCGGCCAGGGCAGGAGCGGCCCCCCCTCGCCGCCGACCGCCGCGGGCCCGGGTGGCCCTCCCCAGTCCTCGCCCGGCGAAGCACCTTCGCCTCAGGGCCGCCTCAATCCCGACAAGCTGTTCCTCTACGCCGACGTGAGCAAGCGCGAGGCGCTCGTCGGCGAGCCGTTCAGCTACTACTCGGCGCTCCTCTCGGAGTACGACCTGGGCGAGTGCGCCATCGAGTCGGAGGCCCAGTTCACCGGCTTCGTCGTGGAGAGCATGGAGGCCAAGCGCCAGCTCAGACCGGTGACCTTCCGCGGCAAGAACTACCCCCTCGGCTGCGAGATCTCGAAGAAGATCCTGATCCCGGCCGCTCCGGGGACCTTCGCGATCCAGCCGGAGGTGCTGCGCACCGGCGTCAAGCTCCGGATGGCGCCCCACCAGAGGGGGCGCGGCGGCTGGCCCTTCCAGTCGGACGACCCGTTCCAGGATCCTCTCTTCGACCAGTTCTTCAGCCGCAACTACCAGCTCCGGCGCGAGTCGATCCGGGGGGTGCCCATCCAGGTGAAGGTCCTGCCGCTGCCGGAGTCCGGCAAGCCGTCGAACTTCTCCGGCATCATCGCCGACGGCCTGTCGATCTCCTCCGGGCTCGATCGCAAGGTCGACCACGGCAAGGCCTCGTCGGTGAGCGAGAGCGACGCCCTGAACTTCCGGGTGGTGTTCGCGGGCCGCGGCGACATCCGGGGGATCTCGAAGCCCGAACTGGCGCTCGGCGACTCCTTCAAGGAGTACGAGTCCAAGGCCACCCCCGAGGTCAAGGTCGACGAGAATGGCATCTCGGGGAAGAAGACGTTCGAGTACGTGCTGGTGCCGCGCAAGTCGGGGCAGCTCGCCATTCCCGCCATCGAGGTGGTCTACTTCGACTCGGCGGCCCGAGCTTACCGCACCCTCCGAAGCGAGTCGATCTCGCTCGAGGTCAAGCCGGGCGAGAAGGAAGAGCGGCTCAGCTCGGGTCCGGCGAGTGGCGCCCAGAAGGACTTTGCCGTGCTCGGCCAGGACGTCCGCTTCATCAGCGAGAGCGCCTCGGCGCTCGAGGATGCCGGAGAGCCGCTGCACGAGCGAACCTGGTTCCAGCTCCTCAACGGGCTGGCGCTCGCGGCGTTCGTCGCCTTCGTGGCCGCCACGCGACGCCGCAAGTTCCTGGCGGGCAATCCGGCCCTGGCTCGCCGCCTGGCCGCCGCCCGGCTGGCCCGCGAGTCGCTCGACGAGACGCGAGAGCAGCTCCGCGACCGCCCAGTCCAGGAGCTGCACGGCCAGCTGGAAGACCTGCTGCTGCGCTACCTCTGGAACAAGCTCGGCGTGCCGGCCAACTCGCTGGTCCTCGAGGATTGCGACGCCCTGCTGGTGAGTCGAGGGGTGGCGCCGGCCCTGGCCATCCGTCTGAAGGAGATGCTGCTCGGCTTCCAGGCCAGCCGCTACGCTCCCGGACAGGGCAACCGGGCCTCGTTGGAGGCCGATCTCGAGATGGCCGAAGGGATGCTCGGAGAACTGGAGCGTGCGCTATGACCGCACTGCGAATCCTCTTGCTGCTCGCCTGCCTGGCCGCGGCCGCGCCGGCCGCCGAACCCCAGGAGACGTTGCCTTCCCTGCCGCCAACGCCGCCTACAAGGCCGGCGAGTTCGACACCGCGCTGACCGGCTATCGCAAGCTCGCGGAGCACATCCGCAACCCCGACCTGTGTCCGCACCTGGGTAACGCCGCCTCCAAGGCCGGCCCGCTCGCCTGGGCGCTCCCCCACCACCAGCGCGGGCTC
>CAZSVK010000001.1:0-3004 GCA_964610245.1 uncultured bacterium | reverse complement strand
CCCGCTGGGGCGTCTACTTCAACGCCGGCAACGCAGCCTTCAAGGCCGGCCAGCTCGGCTGGGCGATTCTCTACTACGAGCGCGGGCTCGCGCTGCAGCCCCGCAATCCGGAGCTGCGTGAGAATCTCCGGTTCGTGCGGGAGCGCATCGTCGATCGCTCCGCGGACGACGTGCCCGGTCTCGCCGGTCTGCTCGCTTCTCTCCACCGCCACCTCTCCCTCGACGAGCTGATGTCGATAACCTCGGCGTTGTTACTCTTGACGTTGCTGGCGGCGGGGGCGGTCTACCGGCAGGACCTCACGGTCGGGCAGTCGGTCTCGGCGTTGCTGGGTTTCCTGGAGGTGCCCTGGAAGCAGAAGCTCGCCGCGCTGCTGGCGCCCAGCCTGCTCGCGCTGGGTCTGTCCGGCGGCTGGACCTATGCCCGGCTCCAGGACGGCCAGGCCCCGCGAGCCATCGTGCTCGCGAAGGAGGCCAAGGCCTCGAGCGCTCCGGGTGCCGACGCCACGGTCGTCTTCGCCGTCCACGAGGGCACGCGCGTCGCCGTCCTGCGGCGCTCCGCTCGCTGGGCCCAGGTCAGCCTGGCGAACGGCTACAGTGGCTGGGTCCTCGCCGACGCCATCCAGGAGATCTGATGCTCCGGTTCCCACAGGCAGTTCCCTCGATCCGTCTCGCGCTCGCCCTGCTGCTGACGCTGGCGTTGCCGGCCGCGGGCCTGTTCGCGGCGCCGCTGGCGCACCACGTCGTCATCATCAGCATGGACGGCATGAGGCCCGACGCGATCACCGAGCGGACCATGCCGATCGTCGACCGGCTGAAGGCCCGCGGCGCCTACTCGCTGGAAGCCAGGACCACGCTGCCGAGCGTCACGCTCGTCTCCCACGCCTCGATGCTCACCGGCGCGCGACCCGACGTTCACGGCGTCACCTGGAACACCGAGACGGCCAAGGGCCCGCTCGAGGTGCCGACGATCTTCACTATTGCCTCGCAGCACGGATTCTCCACGGCGCTCGTCACCGCCAAGATGCGCCTCTCGCAACTGGTGCCCGACCGCAAGGTCACCCGCTTCGTGAAGGCGGGCTGGACCTCCGCCTCGGTCGCCAGGGCCGCTTGCAAGCTGCTGAAAGATGAGAAGCCCGGTCTGATGCTCGTGCACCTGATCGACCCCGACTCGGCCGGCCACAAGGACGGATTCATGTCCGAGGGCTACCTGAAGGCCGCCACCGCCACCGACCGGGCCGTCGCCCAGGTGCTCGCAGCCATCTCCGAGGCCGGCCTGAAGTCCGACACGCTGGTCATCGTGACCGCCGACCACGGCGGCAAGACCGGTACGAAGAGGCACGGGAGCGCGCACCCGCAGGACGTCCTGATCCCCTGGTTCGCGGTCGGGCCGGGCGTCCGGGAGGGCCAGCACCTGCGGCACCCGATCTCGACCGTCGACACGGCCGCGACCGCGCTCTGGGCGCTCGGAATCGAGCTGCCCGCCCACATGACCGGCCGGCCGGTCGCCGAGGCGTTCGCCGCGACCCGCTAGTTCTTTTTCAGTACGATGACGTACTCGTGCCGGAAGACGTAGAAGCCGCCGTAGAGCGCCCGGTAGCGCCACAGGTTCTCGACGTTGCGCTTGGCGCGGCTGCCGGCCATGTTCTTGACGATGACGCTCTTGATGGTCATCCCCTTGGCCGCCGCGCGCTGCATCGTGTAGAACCCCAGCGGGATCCACTCGCCGCCGTCGTACTTGTCACCGATCACCAGCGTCAGGTAGCGCCCCGGCTCCAGCAGGCTGACCGACAGGTCCAGCACCTCGTCGAACATGGTCAGGAACTGGTCGACCGTGCCGGCGTTGGAGAGATCGTCCGGGTTGTCGCTGAACTTGATGATGTCGTGGTAGGGCGGGTGCAGGATCGCGGCCTGGAAGTGCGTGCGGCCGAGATCCTTGAGGAAGTTGAGCGCCCAGATGCGCGTGCGGGCCGACCGGCAATCCTCGTTGATCACCTTGATCGTGGCGCGGTCGACATTCGGCTCCTGGCCGACGCGGGACCGGGCCAGTTCGGCCACCGCGGGCTGCAGCTCGACCCCGAGGGCGTGGCGGCCGAGGCGCTGGGCCTCGATCAGGGTGGTGCCGCTGCCGGCGAACGGATCCAGAATGGCATCGCCCTTCTTCGTGTACCGCATCATCACCTGGCGAGGGATCTGCGGAACGAAGTTGCCATGGTAGTCGGCCTTGTGGGCCCCGCTGGAATCCCGCTCCGGGAAGATCCAGAGACTGTCGGTCAGGATCTCGTCGTACTGCTTCCAGTTGTGCAGGTCGAGATCGTTGACGGCGTGTCGGCGGCTCGGCGGTCGAACCTGGGGAGCTACGGCTGCGGCGTCGGCTACGGCGAGGGCCCTGGACATCTCTGGCTACGTCCTTTGCGATAACTGTGCGGTGTCTGGCACTACAGCTATCGGGCTGTTCGCACAAAAAACGTAGCGACAAGGAAGGTAATGTCGCCCTTCTCGGAGCGTCGAACTCAGCCTTCTCCCGGGGACGCTGTCCCCGGACCCCTGTCAGGACCCGAGCCGGGCCCTGGACCCGGCGATGAGAAGAGGATCCGTGGGCCGGTCGACACTCACGAAGACTCCGCGCTGCGAGCGCAAGCAGGACTCTACAGTCATCGGGGGGTCGAGGGGCGAACTTCGCCCCTCGTGGGGGTTCGGGGGCGAAGCCCCTGAGAGGGCCTTCGACCACTTCCGAACGCGCCTCACCGCACGAACGAGAGCACGGTACTCCGTACGGTGTTGACGCGGAACTTGTCGAACTGGTGCACCGCGTCAAACGGCCCGCCGCGCAGGAAGAACTTGCCCACCGTGCGCAGCCCCTGGTAGAGCGTCGCCTCGAGGCCGCTTCCCACCCGAACCCAGCGGACGCGAAACGCTTTGCCGTCCATGGTGAACGGTGTTTCTCCCTCGCCCGAGGCCGACGGCCAGGGCTCGTACTTGAGCACGAACAGGAAGGGCGCCATCT